>DUSC01000131.1 GCA_012842935.1 Hyphomicrobiales bacterium
CGTCGAGGCGCTGCAGGCCGACCTCGACGCATGGCTCGCCCACTACAACACCGAGAGACCCCATCTCGGCTACCGCAACCAGGGCCGCAGGCCCATCGAAACAATCAATATGTTCGTAAGCCAAGAAGCTTAAGAGGACAGATATTCGAGAAAAGCTTCTTGAAGAACGGATCGGCGCGCGAGATGCGCTGGCCGAAGACGACGTCGGCCTCGCCTCCGGAGAGGAGACGGAAGAACTCCAGGATCAGTTCCGGCGGTTCCTGCAAATCGGCTGCCATGGCCGCCATGAACCGCCCGGTCGCGTGCTCCATGCCCGTCCTGATGGCGACGAAGGAACCGAAATTGCGGCTGTGGAAGACGATCCGGCAGGAGAAGCCCTTCTCCGCCGCGACCAGCATCGCCCCCGAATTGTCCGGGCTGCCGTCGATCGTGAAGACCACCTCGAGATCATCGTCCAACCGGCGGTTCAGGTCTTCGATCGCCGCGAGAAGAGGACCGATGTTCTCCTCGTTGCGATAGATCGGAACGATGAGGGAATAGGTCTTCATGTGCCGGAAAACGCCGCAAGGGCACCGCAGACCGCATCGATCTCCTCTTCGGTCATCCCGACGAAGCACGGCAGCGACAGGAGCCGGCCGACGCTCTGCCGGGATACGGGCAATCCCGCCGGATCGATGCGCCTGGGCAGCGAGGTCCAACCGGACTGATCGCAATCCAGGATCGGGTAGTGGATGTCGGTGGCGATGCCGGCCGCAGCGAGGTGCTCGCGCAGCCGGTCGCGCTGCGGACTGAGGAGGACCGCGAGGTGCGCGACCGCCCCCTCGCCTCCCTCGACGAAGCGGACGCCCGCCGGCGCCGCCGCCTTGTAGCGCGCGACGATCGACCGCCGCATGGCGTTGTGCGCGTCGAGCCTCGGCAGGAGGGTCCGCAGGATGGCCGCCTGCACCTCGTCCATCCGCGAGTTGCGGCCGCCGGCGCGGCCGATGGCGTATTTCGCCGCCCAACCGTACTGGCGCAACGAATCGACGATGGCAAACAGGTCGGCGGAGGGTGTGCACACGGCGCCGGCATCGCCGAACGCGCCGAGATTCTTGGTCGGGTAGAAACTGAACGTCGACACGTCGCCGAGCGAGCCGACTCTCTGCGGCCCGAGGAACGCGCCATGCGCCTGCGCGCAATCCTCCAGGATGGCGACGTGGCCGTAGCCCGCTTCCTGCAGCGCCTGCCTCAACCGCAGCACGTCGACCACGCCGCCGTAGAGATGCGTGGCGACGACGGCCAGCGTGTCCCCACTCAGGCAACGGACTACCGAGTCGACCGCGATCAACTGCGAATGGGGATCGATGTCGGCATAGACGGGCGTCAGCCGCGCCTGATAGCAGGCCGTTGCAGCATAACCGCCGGCGTTAGCCGCGCAGACCACTTCCGACCGTTGCGGGTCCCGCGAAGAAAGGGCCTTCAGAGCGATCTCGAGGGCATCCGTGCCATTGGCCACCGGGACACAATGCGCCACCCCGACCGCGTGGGCGAACTCCCCGGCGAAACCGCCGACCTGCTCCCCGTTCAGCCACCAGCCGGTGCGTATCGTGGCGGCGACATTGGCTTCGATCTCGTCGCCAGAGAGCGGCGAGGCGCCGGAGATCGTTGAACGGGACGCGCATGATTTCCTCGGGCGAGAAGGGGGATTCCTGCCGGCTGCACCGGTCATTACAAGATCGGGCCGTCCAAGCCAAACCCTAACTTCGATCACATCCGCGAACAGGCGGATATACCCGCCGCTCTCGCGCGGGCGACGCGGCTGGCGACGCGAATGCAGTCGCCGCGGTACACAGCAAAAACGTGCACACGACGCCGCCGCGGATGGCGAATCCCCGCGCGACCGCTATGATCGCCGCCATGGGCGACACAAAGGAACTGCTTCTCTTCCGCCACGCGAAGTCGAGCCGCGACGATCCCGATCTCGACGACTTCGACCGTCCCCTCGCCGAGCGCGGCGCCAGGGACGCGCCGCGGATGGGCCGCGAGATGGCCGCGCGCGGCTGGATTCCGCAGCTGGCGCTGGTCTCGCCGGCGGCGCGCACGACCGAGACCTGGAAACGCGCCAGCGCCGGGATGACGCCCGCACCGAAGGTGCGCTCGCCCGAAGCGCTGTACCTCGCCACGTCGAGCCGCATCCTCACCGAAATCGCCAAGACGCCGGAGACGGTCGAGCGCCTCGTCGTCGTCGGGCATAATCCGGGCATGGAGGAGCTGGCGCGCATGCTCGCCGGGCAGCGCTCGGACGCGGCGGCCAGGCGGCTGGTCGACGAGAAATTCCCGACCGGGGCGCTGGCGCGCTTCACGTTTTCCGGCCCGTGGAAGGACCTCGCCGCCGGCGGCACGGCACTCACGCATTTCCTGCGGCCGAAGGATCTCGGCTGAGGCGGGCGGGGAAGAAAGGGCGCTGCCAGGGACGCGGCGGCGCATGCGGCGTTCATTCATCCGCCGCTTCGCCCGGTCCGTTGCCGCAGACGGGCGGAGAACCCGACGAGGCAGATGCCGCCTCGCTCAGCCGGCGAGGCGCAGCCAGACGCGGTTGTCGTGGAAGGCCGCGCCGCCATAGGGGGCGGCGGCGTCGGCACCGGTCAAGACGTTGATGCCCTCCCCGCGCTCGTGAGCCCCGTTCGGCCAGATGCCTTCCGCGACGACGACGCCGCGCCGCACCCCGTCGAAGAGCCGGGCGTGCAGCACGACCTCGCCACGGCGGTTACCGATCTCGACGCGGCTGCCGTCGGCGATGCCGAGGTCTTTCGCGTCCTGCGGATGGACGAGCAGTTCCGGCCGCCCCTCGCGTGCCTTCGACGTCGGCGTCTCGGTGAAGGACGAGTTGAGGAAGGAGCGCGCCGGCGACGTGGCAAGGCGGAACGGGTGCCCGGCATCGGCCTCCTCGATCAGCGCGACATGGTCGGGGAACGCCGGCAGATCCCGCCACGGCCCCATCAGGCCGACCGAGCGCGGCGGCTTGTTCGGCGACGGCCCCCACTCCCACTGCGGGCGGAAGCGGAACTTTCCGTCGGCGTGGCCGAAGCCCTTCAGGTAGTGCGCCGTGTCGAAGTCGGGCTGGACGTCGAGCCAGCGGTCGCGCTTCAGCGCCTCCCAGGAACTGCCGAGGCGGGCGAGCATGACGTCGATGTGCTCGCGCTCGCTCAGGCCGAAACCGGGCCTGTCGGCGACGCCGAGGCGTCTGGCCAGTTCCTCGATGACGAAAAGGTTGGTGCGCGGACCGGCGGGCGGGTCGATCAGCTTCGGCCCCAGCGTGATGAACTGGTTGCCGCCTCCCTTGTAGATATCGTCGTGCTCGACGAACATGGTCGCCGGCAGGACGACGTCGGCGAGCTTCGCCGTGTCGGTCATGAACTGCTCGTGGACGGCGACGAACAGGTCGTCACGCAAAAAGCCCTGCCGCACCAGGCGCTGCTCGGGGCAGACATTGGCCGGATTGGTGTTCTGGATCAGCATGGCGGCGACCGGCGGGCCGTTGCGCAGGGCTTCCCTGTCGCCAGTCAGAATGCGGCCGACCTGCGACTGGTCGAGATGGCGGATTGCCGGATCGGCCATGGCGCTGCCTTCGACGAGGCGCCGGTCGAGGTGGTAGATGGCGCCGTTGTTGTGGAAGGCGCCGCCGCCCTCGTACTGCCAGCAGCCGGTTACCGCGGCGATCGAGAGCGCCGCGTGCATGTTGACAGCGCCGTTGCGCTGGCGGGCAAAGCCGTAGCCGAGGCGGAAGAAGGTCCTCTTCGTCGTGCCGACCAGTCTTGCGAAGGCCTCGATCTCGGCGACGGGCACGCCGCTGATCGACGAGGCCCATTCCGGCGTGCGGGACTTGAGATGCGCCTCGAGGCCGGCCGGATCGTCGGTATATTTCTCCAAGTAGGCGCGGTCGGCGAGACCGTCGCGGAACAGCACGTGCATGACGGCGCAGGCGAGCGCGCCGTCGGTGCCGGGCCGGACGACGATGCCGAGGTCGGCCTGCTTCATCGTGGCGTTGTCGTAGACGTCGACGACGACGATCTTCGCCCCGCGCTCCTTGCGGGCGCGGACGGCGTGGGTCATCACGTTGACCTGCGTGACGACGGCGTTGGTGCCCCAGATGACGACGCAGTCGGACTTCGCCATCTCGCGCGGGTCGGGACCGGCGAGCCGGCCGGTGCCCATGACGTAGCCGGTCCAGGCGAGGTTGGTGCAGATCGTGTCGAAGAAGCCGGAATACTTCTTGGCGTGGCGCAGGCGGTTGATGGAATCGCGCTGCACGAGGCCCATCGTGCCGGCGTAGTAGTAAGGCCAGACCGCTTCCGATCCGTGCTTCTCCTCCGCCGCGATCATCTTCTCGGCGACGAGGTCGAGGGCCGCCTCCCAGCTCGCCTCCTGCCAAACCCCCTCGCCCTTCGCCCCGGCGCGCACCAGCGGCCTCGTCAGGCGATCGGGATGGTGCACGCGCTCGGCGTAGCGGGCGACCTTGGCGCACACCACGCCGGCCGTATAGCTGTTGTCGCGGGCGCCGTGGACGCGACCGATACGGCCGTCGCCGAGAATCTCGACGTCGAGCGCGCAGGTCGACGGACAGTCATGGGGGCAGGCAGAATGGCCTATTCTCAGGGGGGTGTGCCGGTTCATCCGACCAAACTAGCGATTCCCTCGCCGCGCGTGTAGACGCGGGGGGCCGATTTGCATTGATGCAGGCGCAGGGCCGCCGGAACCGCGACGATGAACTACCGCCACGCCTACCACGCCGGGAACTTCGCCGACGTCGTCAAGCACGTCGTGCTGACCCGCATCGTCGACTACCTGAAGCGCAAGGACAAGGCGTTCCGCGTCGTCGACACCCATGCCGGGCGCGGCCTCTACGACCTCGCCTCCGCCGAGGCGCAGAAGACCGGCGAGTGGCGGGACGGAATCGGCCGGGTGCTGGAAAGCACCTTCAGGCCCGAGGCGGCGGCGCTGCTTGCGCCCTATCTGGCGGCGGTGCGCGCCGCCAATCCGGACGGCGGCGTCATGCACTATCCCGGCTCGCCGTGGATCGTGCGGCACCTGCTGCGGCGGCAGGACCGGCTGACGGCGATCGAGATGCATCCGGAGGACGCGGCGGCGCTTTCGCGGCTTTTCACCGGCGACATCCAGACCCGCGTCATCGAGCTCGACGGCTGGCTGGCGCTCGGCGCCCACCTGCCGCCCAAGGAGAAGCGCGGCCTGGTCCTCGTCGACCCGCCCTACGAGGCGGCGGGCGAGTTCGAGCGGCTGGTCGAGGGGCTGCAGAAGGCCCACCGGCGCTGGCCGGGCGGCATCTACGCGCTGTGGTACCCGATCAAGGACCGCCGCGCCGTCAATGCCTTCCGCGCCGCACTCGCCGAGACCGGCATCCCCAGGGTTGTCGACATCCGCTTCGAGATCCGCCCGGCGTCGGCCGACCAGCGGCTCGACGGGTCGGGCATGGTGGTGGTCAACCCGCCGTTTTCGCTGAAGGCGGAACTGGACGTGCTGCTGCCGGCGCTGTCGCGGGTGCTCTCCGAAGCCGCGGGGGGATCGTACCGGGTGGTCGAGATCGCCGGCGAGCGGCCGGCGGAGTCATGAGCGCGACGGCAAGCGCCGCGCCTCACGGCTCGATGCCGAGGTCCCGGTACAGCTCGAAGAGGTCGTAAGCCGGCGCCTTCGTTGCCTCGCAGCCGCCGACATGGGCGCCGTAGACGCCCTCCATCGGAAACACGGTTTCGCTCATGCCGTCAGAGCCTTGGCCGGTGAGCCTGATATCCAGAATCCGCTCGGCGCCGGCGTCGAGTGTCAACGTCGGATAGCCGACCCAGGCACCGGAACGGGAGAGCTTCGCGCCCTCGGCGATGATTCTCGGCACGATCTTGCCGGTCGCCGGGTCGGATTCGTCCGGCGAGGTCAGCGTGACGACGCCCGTCGCGGAATCGAAGGCGATGACGAAGAACGGCTCGGTGAACCGGCAGGTGAGCACGCCGGCGGCCGCATCGCCCGCGGCGAGCATGAATCCCGCCGCGCCGGCGAGCGTCCGCGCGAACAGCCGCTTCTTGCCCACGGTCAGCCCGCGATCCGACGCTTCAGCCGCTCGAGGCCGAGGAAGAAGCCGCCGATGCCGTTCGGCCCGTAGGGCTCGTAGGCGCGCAGCGCCGTGACCAGCCCGTCGCGCTCCTCGGCAATGAAGACTTGCGGGAAACGGAGCTTGCGGCCGCCCTTGAGCACGTGGTTGGTGTCGACCTCGAAGGCCGCCTTCTTCCCCGTCCCGTCGAGGAAAACCGTCTCCACGGTGAAGCCGAAGCGCTCCATCACCGACAGGCCCCATTCGAGGCCCTTCTCGATCTCGGCGCGGCCGTGCATCTCGGGCTTGGGGTAGTGCGGGTCGAAGAGCACGGCGTCGGGGGCAAAGCAGGCCATCGCCGTCGCCTTGTCGCCGACTTCCAGCGCCGCCATCATCCTGCGCATCACCGCCACGACGGCGGGTTCCATGCCGGCCTCCCTCGTCGCCTTTCCCAAGGTCAGGTTAGCATCGAATGCCGGCCCGGCAAGGCGCCGGGAACTATCTCGGCTTGAATCTCAGGGCTGGGCCGGCCAAGCTACGCGTCGCTCATAGTCGGAATGCCACAACAGTTCGGGCGCGACTTTGTGGTTTGGTAGCGATACGAGTACGACCTGAACTCCGCTAATTCGCGCGTGTTTCATCGCAGGTAAGCAGTCAGTATCGCCGGTAATTAAGACGATTCGATCAACGGATTTCATCGCGGCTTGATTGGCGATATCCAAGCCAATTCGCATATCGACGCCTTTTTGTTCGAAATCGGGTTTGAAATCGGCGTCGGACAATTGGGCGGCCGCGATCGGGATCGTCTTCGGCTTGAAGCCTCGAAACTTCAGCACGCCGCGCCTTACGGCAAAGAGGTCACGCGCCGCCAGGTCTCGCAACCAACTGTCCGATCCCTTGAACTCGTGTTCGTTTCCAGATACCGGGAGTTTGACTTTGCCAGCGTAGGGTGCGCAGTCATAATACAATACCCTTAGGAGCCTTTCATCGGGCTCCACACACGCATGAGCAATTTTCTCAATGTAGTCGGGGTTGTACGTTTTCTTAGCTATCTTGGCCAGCACGCGAAGATGACCCCCGTCGATCATTACGGAAACGCGCATAAAAGAAAACCCCCGAGCGTTGCCGCGCGGGGGTTCTGCATAATGCCCGCCTACGGGCGTAGCGGATAACTGCAGGGCCAAATTTAGGTATTCGCCCACATATGTCAATACACTCGTGGTCGTATAGGTTCCGTAAACATGCCCCCGGTTTTTTTTGGGGGGGGGGGGGCTAATCCCGGCATCCGCGCTAACTGTCCTGCGCCGTGCGCTGCCTACCACATAAGGTAGAAAGGCTGCAGCCTTTCGTTAACGCGTTCGCGCACCGAAACGACCACCACAAGCTCCTTAACGCATTGATCGGATTTAGATAAAATAGCATCTTAGGCAATCGGTGGCGGTGCCGCAAACCAACTTGTCCTGAGCAAGGGCAATGCCTTGACCCTCCCCGGGTTCGCCATCACACTGCGGCGCGACAGGGATTCTCGCGGAGAACGACCATGCGCCGTCCGGCAACCACCCTCCTCGCCGCCGCGTCTATGCTGGCGGCTGGCATCGTCGCGTCCGCGGCCGGCGACAAGACGGCCGCGGAATGCAGCAACAGCGAGATCCTCGCACGCATCCAGTCGAAGTTCCGCCACCAGGTGACGCATGTGCCGCACCTGCCCGACGTCGACATCGTCGAGTTCCGCAAGATCCACCAGCACCGCTACATCCCCTTCGGCGAGACGCAGCCGATCGCGCGGCGCTACTGCGGCGCGACTGCCCACATGTCCGACGGCCGCCGGCGGGCCGTCTGGTACCTGATCGAGGACCACATGGGCTTCGCCGGCGTCGGCGACGGCGTCGAGTTCTGCGTCTCGGGCTTCGACCGCTGGTTCGTCTACAACGGCCACTGCCGGGTCGTCCGCTAGCCGCGAAGAACGGTGAGGCCGCTCTCGACATCGCCGGCGCGGACGCTGGCGATCATCGTCCTCGTCGCCGCCGCCCTCGTCGCGCTCTATCTCGACCAGCGCGCCGGGCAGGATTCCGCCGAGACGGTAGCGGACGCCGGCCAGGGTCCGGCTGCAGCCGCGAGCGGCTTTGCCTTCTACGTGCTGTCGCTGTCGTGGTCGCCGAGCTACTGCGAGGCCGAGGGCGAGGACGCCAACCGCCAGCAGTGCGCTTCGGGGCGCCCTTACGCCTTCGTCGTCCACGGCCTGTGGCCGCAATACGAGACCGGCTATCCGGAATTCTGCGCAACGGCGGAACCGACCGTTGCCGAGGCGACGCTGCGCGGCCTCCACGACCTGATGCCGTCGGCGGGCCTGATCCGCCATCAGTGGAAGAAGCACGGCTCCTGCTCGGGCCTGTCGCAGGCCGACTATTTCGCCACGCTGCGCGCGGCGCGCGGCCGGGTGACGATACCGGCGCCCTATCGGCGTCTCGACGCCTACCGGACCGTCGATCCGGATTCGGTCGAGCGCGACTTCGTCGCGGCGAACGACGGACTCGCGCAGGACGGCGTCGCCGTCACCTGCGACCGCCGCTACCTGCGCGAGGTACGGATCTGCCTGACGAAGGACCTCGTCTTCCGCCCCTGTCCGGAGATCGACCGCAGGGCCTGCGACCTGGACCGCGCGGTGATGCCGCCGGTCCGCGGCGGCTGACGACCGGGCCGCGTCCGGTTTTTCCATCGGTCCAGGGCGCGCTGCTGGTGACAAGGTCCGTCGGGTCGCAATAGGCTCCGTCCCGTTGCGAATCCCGGTCGCCCCGGGATGCCAGTCCCGGGAGCCGTTCCTTCATGCCCAAGATCCTCTATTCCTCGGCATCGCCCTACAGCGCCAAGGTGCGCATGGCCGCCGCCTATGCCGGCATCGAGGCGGAATCGGTGCCGACCGATACCAATGCCGAACCGGCAATGCTCGTCGACAACAACCCGCTGGGCAAGATTCCGGTGCTGATCACCGATGCCGGCGAGGCCGTCTACGACAGCCGCGCGATCACGCAGTACCTCAACCGCGAATCGAAGAACCGGCTGTTCCCGCGCAACCCGGCAAAGCGCACCGAGGCCGAGCGGCTCGAGGCATTGGCGGACGGCATCTGCGACTGCCTGCTCGCGCATGTCTACGAGCGGCGCTTCCGGCCTGAGGAGAAGATCCACCAGGAATGGCTCGACAAGCAGTGGAAGAAGGTGACGCGGGCGCTCGATCATCTCAACGCGGCGCCGCCCAAGCTGCCCAAGACGATAACGGCGGGCCATCTCGCCCTGCGCGCCATGCTCGGCTACCTCGCCCTGCGCTTCGACGGGAAGTGGGAGAAAGGCCGCGGCAAGCTGAAGCGCTGGGCGGCGCGCTTCGACGAGAAGTTCCCGGAACTGGTGCAGTATCTGCCGAAATGAGCGGCAGTCGCGCCGGCGACGGGCAGAAACGAAAAGAGCCGGGCGCGACCGCCCGGCTTCTCTCGTTTCCCAAGACGGGATGCGTCAGAACTTCATGCCGATGCCGAAGGTGACGCGGTTGTCCTTCGACGAGACCGACTGGTCGCCGCTGCCGGTGTTGAAGGTGCGGCTGCCGAAGTCGGTGTAGCGGTACTCGACCCGGCCGAACACGTTCTCGGTCATCTTGACGTCGATGCCTGCGCCCGCCGTCCAGCCGATCAGGGTCTTGCTGTCGCTGCCCGCCGGATCGGTGATCTTCAGGCTCTGGCCCGCTGCGCCGCCGGTGCCATAAACGAGGATGTCGTCCGTGACGGCGACGCCCATGCGGGCGCGCAGCGACGCCTCGAGGCCGGAACGGGACTTGACGCCGGCATTGTCGCCGGACAGGTTGGCCCAGTTCAGATCGGCCTCGCCGCCGTAGACGAACATGCCGTTCTGCATGTTGAAACCGCCGAACGCGCCGCCGATGAAGCCGCTCGTACCGATGTCGACGCCGGGCGTGCGGGTCCTGCCGGAAAAGCCATAGCCCAGCGACACGCCGGCATAAGGGCCCGACCAGGTATTGAGCGGCGGCGTCTCCAGCGGCGCGGCCGGTGCCGGCGGCTCCTCGTAGACCACGTCGGCGGCGTATGCGGGCACCATGCCGATCAGGGCGACGAGACCGGCCGCGAGCGCCGTCGACCGGGCGAAAGTCATCTTGGCTGACATTGTTGTTACTCCTTAGCCACAGGAACTCTGCAATTCCGTTTGATCATCGCCCCGCCGTCCGGGCGGGAAACGGACGGGGCGTCTTGCGGTTCCGAATGTCGTGAGCAAATGAGGCCGGATCGTTCCGACAATCGGGTCATTCCCTGGCTCGAATGCGGCCGAAGGTTGACGTTGCACTTCGGCAACAGCCCTGTCAGGAACCTGCACATTTTCAAGATGTTGGGTGTTTTGACGCGCGCCACGGCCGCCCTATATTGGCTTTCCGGCCCCGTTTCGCGGGCCCGAACGGGCAGGCGCCGCCAAAATGCCGCCTCAAGAGTTGCCGGTTCGTGAACAGAAGAGGCGCCGGATCGGCGCCGGATGCGAACCGGGGGACGACATGGCCGAAGGCGCGAAGACTGCCCTTGTCACGGGAGGAGCACGGCGCATCGGCCGGGCAATCGTCGAGGACCTGGCGGCGAACGGCTTTGCCGTAGCGATCCATGCGCGAGGCTCGACCGAAGAAGCCGAGGCGCTGGGACGGTCGATCATGGACCGTGGCGGCCGCGCAGCGGTGGTCCAGGCCGACCTGAGGGACGCCGACGCCGTCGCCGGCCTGGTGGCGAAGGCCGCCGGCCTGCTCGGCCCGGTCGGACTTCTGGTCAACAATGCCTCGGCCTTCGAACCCGACAGCGTCGCAGACTTCGACTGGGACACCTGGGACCGCCACTTCGCCCTCCATCTCAAGGCGCCGGTGATGCTGACGCGACAACTCGCCGCCGGACTTCCCGACGAAACGGAGGGCCTCGTCGTCAACGTCATCGACGAGCGCGTGATCCGGCTCAACCCGCGCTACTTCTCCTACACGCTGTCCAAGGCGGCTCTTTGGACGGCGACGCAGACCATGGCGCAGGCGCTCGGGCCTAGGGTTCGCGTCAACGCGATCGGTCCCGGTCCGACGCTCGCCAATGTCCGGCAGCGGCCGGAGGATTTCCAGGCCCAGCTCGACGGCCTGATCCTGCGCCGCGGGCCCGAACTCGCCGAGTTCGGCGCGACCATCCGCTATCTCTGGCAGGCCCGCTCGGTGACCGGCCAGATGATCGCCATCGACGGCGGCCAGCACCTTGCATGGGAGACGCCGGATGTGACAGGCATGAACGAATGAGTCCGAACAGACCGCCCATCCCCACGCGCCGCGGCGCCTCCGCGGCGGCGGACGACGTCGCCGGCTTCCTGCCCGGCGACGACGGCGACGACGAGGCCGGCGAGCCCGTCGACGCCGAGGGGCATGACGCGGCATTCGCCATCCCCTTCACCCGCATCGAGATCGAGACGCCGGAGGGCGAAGGAAGAACCGGCCCGGACGTCATCCAGGAGCTGGTGAAGCGCCTGCCCAACCAGCCCGGCGTCTACCGCATGATGAACGCGGCGGGCGACGTGCTCTATGTCGGCAAGGCACGCAGCCTGAAAAAGCGGGTCACGGCGTACGCGCAAGGCCGCTTCCACACCAACCGCATCGGCCGGATGGTGCGCGAGACGGCGACGATGGAGTTCGTCGTCACCCGCACCGAAACCGAGGCGCTGCTGCTGGAGGCGAATCTCATCAAGCGGTTGCGGCCGCGCTTCAACGTGCTGATGCGGGACGACAAGTCGTTCCCCTACATCCTGCTCACCGGCGATCACCCCTCGCCCGGCATCTTCAAGCACCGCGGCGCACGCTCGCGAAAGGGCGAGTATTTCGGCCCGTTCGCCTCCGCCGGCGCGGTCGACCGCACGATCAACGCGCTGCAGCGCGCCTTCCTGCTCAGGACCTGCACGGACTCCGTCTTCGAGAGCCGGACGCGGCCCTGCCTGCTCTTCCAGATCAAGCGCTGCTCGGGCCCGTGCACCGGCGAGATATCGGCCATGGACTACGCCGAACTGGTCGATGAGGCGAAGGACTTCCTTTCCGGCCGCAGCCAGCGCGTCAAGGCGCAAATCTCCGAAGCAATGCAGGAGGCGGCCGAAGCGCTCGACTTCGAGCGCGCCGCCATCTACCGCGACCGCCTCGCCGCCCTTTCGCACGTGCAGAGCCACCAGGGCATCAATCCGCAGTCGGTGGAAGAGGCCGACGTCTTCGCCATCCACCAGGAAGGCGGGCAGAACTGCATCCAGGTGTTCTTCTTCCGCACCGGCCAGAACTGGGGCAATCGTGCCTACTTCCCCAAGGCCGATCCGGCGCTGGAAGCGGGCGAAGTGCTCGGCTCTTTCCTCGCCCAGTTCTACGACGACAAGCCCTGCCCGCGGCTGGTCCTGCTGTCGCACGCCGTGGAAGAGCAGGCACTGCTCGCCGAAGCCCTGTCGACGCGGGCCGGACACAAGGTGACGGTGTCGGTGCCGCAGCGCGGCGAGAAGAAGGACCTCGCCGACCACGCGCTGCAGAACGCGCGCGAGGCGCTGGGCCGGCGGCTCGCCGAGACGTCGACGCAGGCGCGGCTGCTCGAAGGCTTCGCCGCGACTTTCGGGCTGGACAAGGTTCCTCAGCGCATCGAGGTCTACGACAACTCGCACATCATGGGCAGCAATGCCGTCGGCGCCATGATCGTCGCCGGGCCGGAAGGGTTCGTGAAGAACCAGTACCGGAAGTTCAACATCCGCTCGACCGCCATCACGCCGGGCGACGACTTCGGCATGATGCGCGAGGTGATGGAGCGGCGCTTCTCGCGGCTGATCAAGGATCACGGCGCCGGAGGCGGCGGTGAGGCCGAGGTGTCGGGCATCCCGGCCTGGCCCGACGTGATTCTCGTTGACGGCGGCCAGGGCCAGATGAGCGCGGTGCGCGGCATCCTCTCGGGGCTCGGCATCGCGGACAAGGTCGTCGCGATCGGCGTCGCCAAGGGCGCCGACCGCGACGCCGGCCGGGAGCGCTTCTTCACCGAGGGCCGCGGGTCCTTCAGCCTGCCGGTGCGCGACCCCGTACTCTACTTCGTGCAGCGCCTGCGCGACGAGGCGCACCGCTTCGCCATCGGATCGCATCGGGCCCGGCGCAAGAAGGAGATGGCGAAGAGTCCGCTCGACGAGATCGCCGGGATCGGCCCCGCCCGCAAGCGGGCGCTGCTCCTGCATTTCGGTACCGCGAAGGCGGTGAGCCGCGCGGCGATCGAAGACCTCATGCGCGTCGAGGGCATTTCGGAATCCGTTGCGCGGCTGGTATACGATCACTTTCACGACAATTGACGACGACGCCGCCACTTTCAGTCGGGTCCGCAGCGCCGCGCGGTTGACCCGCGACACCGCGGTCTGATTTGAGTAGTCGCGCACGAACTGACGAAGACATGGCGAAACGCGCATTCAACCTTCCCAACATGCTGACCTACGGCCGCATCCTCGCGGTGCCGTTGATCGTGCTGTGCTTCTTCCTCGAAGGCCGGCTCAAATCGAGCGACTTCGCGCGCTGGTCGGCGCTCTTCATCTTCGCCGCGGCGAGCATCACCGACTATTTCGACGGATACCTGGCCCGCGCCTGGCAGCAGACCTCGAACATCGGGCGGATGCTCGACCCGATCGCCGACAAGCTGCTGGTGGCGACCTGCCTGCTGCTCCTCGCAGCCGACACCGACCGCACGATTGCCGGCTGGTCCTTGTGGGCAGCAATCATCATCCTATGCCGCGAGATCCTCGTTTCGGGGCTTCGCGAATACCTGGCGGGGCTGAAAGTCAGCGTGCCGGTCACGCAACTCGCCAAGTGGAAGACGACGATCCAGATGCTGGCCATCGGCATGCTGCTCGCCGGCCCGGCCCTCGACAAGCTGCTGCCCTTCTCGACGGAGGCCGGCGTCGCGCTTCTCTGGATTTCGGCAATCGTGACGCTGTATACGGGCTACGACTATTTCCGCGCCGGCCTGAAGCATATCGTCGACGAGTAGGACAATGACCAAGCTGGTCTATTTCGCCTGGGTACGCGAGCGCATCGGCAAGGCCGAGGAGACCGTCGAACTGCCCGACACGGTCAAGACCGTCGCCGGCCTGCTGCTCTGGCTGAAGGGACGCGGCGAGGGCTATGCCGCGGCGCTCGAACATCCCCACGTGATCCGGGTGGCGATCGACCAGGAACATGTCGACCACGCGGCCCGGATCGCGGGCGCGGGCGAGATCGCCCTGTTCCCGCCGATGACGGGAGGCTGAGCGGTGACGCCGGGGGTCGTGTCGACGGTTCGCGTCCAGGCGGAAGACTTCGACATCGCCGCGGAAATCGACCGGCTGACCGCGGGGCGCGGCGACGCCGGCGCAGTGGTGACGTTCACCGGGTTGTGCCGCGACGAATCGGGAACACTGTCGGCGCTCGAACTCGAGCACTACCCCGGAATGGCCGAAGCGGAGATCCGCCGCATCTGCATCGAAGCGGCGGCGCGATGGCCGGTGACCGGCCTGACCGTGATCCACCGCCATGGCATGATCCGGCCGGGCGAGAACATCGTGCTGGTCGTCGCCGTCTCGGCCCACCGGCATGCGGCCTTCGACGCCGCCGGCTTCATCATGGACTTCCTCAAGTCGCGCGCACCCTTCTGGAAGAAGGAGCACCGCGCCGACGGCAGCAGCGGCGGCTGGGTCGACGCCAAGGAAACCGACGATGCCGCGCTGGCCCGATGGGACGGCGGCGACACGCCCTGAAAGACGGCCCGCGGCGGCGCCGCCGTGCCACGGAAAGCCGGCGTTAACGACGTCCGCACATCCCGGCCGGCGTTTAGACATTGGCGAGGCGTTGCAGCGTACCAATTGCGGCGTCGAAACGACCGTGCGCAGAGCCATGTCGGACATTCATGCTACGCTGACCGCCCTTGGAACGAACAAGGACTGGCTGATCGCGGCGAATTTCATCCTGTCAGTGCTGCTGACGCTGTGGATGCTGCGCTACCGTGCGCTCTACATCGCCTCCCGCGACACCCAGTCGAACTATCAAGACCTGATCGACAACCTGTCGGAAGGCATCTACCGCACCACCCTCGACGGACGGCAGCTGAGCGCCAACAAGGCGCTCGTGCGGCTGAACGGCTACGCGAACGAAGCCGAGATGCTCGCCGGCGTCTCCGACATCGGCCGCGAATGGTACGTCGAACCCGGGCGGCGCGACGAGTTCCGCCGGATCCTCCAGCGCGACGGCCGTGTCGAAGACTTCATCTCCGAGATATACCGGCACAAGACCCGGGAACGCATCTGGGTCTCGGAATCGGCACGGCTCGTGCGCGACAAGCGCACCGGCAAGCCGCTCTACTGCGAAGGATCGGTGCGCGAGGTTACCGAGACGCTGAAGCGTCTCAACCTCGAGGCGCAGTTCCGCAAGCTGACGAGCGCGCTTCCGGGAGCCCTCTTCCAGTTCGTCAGCTATCCCGGACGGACTTCCGACGTGACCTATGCGAGCCCCGGACTCGAGCAGATCACCGGCTATCGCGTGGATGAGTTCGTCGCACGGCCGACGCTGTTCAGCGACATCGTCAACGAGGCCGATATCGGCGCCTTCCGCGCATCGATGCAAAAAGCGGCAGCGAACGGCAGCGAATGGGACCACGAGTTCCGCATCCGGGACCGAGACGGAAGGGAGAAGTGGCTCCGGATCACGGCAACCCCGGAAATCGGCGCTTCGTCGATCACCTGGCACGGCTACCTGACCGACATCTCGGTGCGCAAGCGTTACGAGATGGAGATCGAGGAACTGGCGTTCTTCGATCCCCTGACCAAATTGCCCAACCGGCGGCTCTTCATGCGGCGGATGACCCAGGCGATCGCCGGCTGCGCGGCGCGCGGCGACGACGACGTCCTCCTGTTCATCGACCTCGACAACTTCAAGACACTCAACGATACCCAGGGGCACGACATCGGCGACGCCTTCCTGGTCGAGGTGGCCGAGCGCCTGCGGCGATGCCTGTCGCCCAAGGACCTCGTCGCGCGGATCGGTGGCGACGAGTTCGTCGTCATCATCGAGGAAGCCGGACCGGACGCCGCCCGCGCCACGAGGCGGGGGATTGCCGCCGCGAACCAGGTGCTTGCCGCCCTGCACGATCCGTTCGAGCTCGGCGCCCTCAATCACATCGCCTCCGCCAGCGTCGGCATCGTCGTCTTCGACGGCGCCGAGCAACGGCCCGACGAACTGCTCAAGCGCGCCGACATCGCCATGTACCAGGCCAAGGCCGCCGGCCGGAACGGCATGGCGCTGTTCGATCCCGCCACCATGGACCGCGAAACGGAGCGCTATCGCCTGCTCACCGACCTGCGCAGGGCGTTCAAACGACGGGAGCTCGAGCTTCACTTCCAGATCCAGGTCGACGACGCCGGCAGGGCGGTCGGCGCCGAGGGGCTGTTGCGCTGGAATCATCCCGAGCTCGGGACGGTCTTCCCCGACCGCTTCATCCCGCTCGCCGAGCAGTTCGGCCTCAACGACGAACTGACCCGCTACGTGCTCGATGCCGGCGTGAGCGCCCTGGCCACCTGGCAAGCGGACGCGGCGACGACGAACCTGCGCCTTTCGCTGAACGTCAGCGTGCAATCCTTCAACACGGACGACTTCGCGGGGCGACTCTCCGGGATCATCCAGGCCCACGGCGTCGACGCGAGCAAGCTGACGCTGGAACTGACCGAGCATGTCATGGCACAGAACCACGAGCAGGTCGCGGGCCGCATGGCCGAAGTCAAGAAGCTCGGCGTGCGCCTGTCGCTCGACGACTTCGGCACCGGCTATTCCTCGCTAGCCTACCTGAAGTCGCTGCCGCTCGACGAGGTCAAGATCGACGGCGGCTTCATCGCCGACATCGAGCACAGCGAGAGCAGCCGCGCGCTGGTCAAGACGATCCTGGTGATGGCGCGAAACCTCGGCCTCAACGCGGTGGCAGAGCATGTCGAGAACGTCCGCCAGGAAGCGTTCCTGCGGGCCTTCGGCTGCGACTACTTCCAGGGCTACCTGTACGGCCGAGCCATGCCTGCCGACGCCTTCCCGGCCCATGTGGCGGAGTACCGCAACAAGGGTCCGCGCCATCTCCAGCCGGCGCGCCGGAGCGCCTGACCGCCGGCCGCGGCGCGCGCTCGCGGCGGCTTGACGTCGGCCCCGCCGCGCGCTCCATTTGCGCGATCGGGGGCCGCCATGCCGTCACACCGTTTCCGCGCCGTTCGCCTGCTGGCAATCGTTTCGCTGGCCATCGCCGAGCCCTCGGCCGCCTTCGCGGCGGCGCGCAACGCGCTGGTCATCGGCAATTCGTCCTATCGACCCGGCTACGAACTGCGCAATCCGGTCGCCGACGCGCGGGCGGTGGCTAAAAGCCTGTCGCAACTGGGCTTTTCCGTCACCCTCGTCGAGGACAGCGACCTCGCGACGGCGCAGCGCGCCCTCGACGCCTTCGTGCCGGCGGCGACTGCCGGGGATGCCGCCGTCATCTATTACGCCGGCCACGGCGCCATGATCGAGGGACGCAGCTTCCTGCTTCCCGTCGACTTCTCGATGGCGTCGTTCGACGCGGTCGACAGGGAGGCGCTCGACGCCGAGCGACTGATGCAGGCCCTGTCGAGCACGCATTCGTCCTTCAAGCTGCTGATCTTCGACGCATGTCGCAACAATCCGCTGGAGACCCGCGGGGCGGCGCCGCTTCAGCGGGGAAGCGACGCCCCGCCGCCGCGGACGGAAAACATGCTGATCGCCTTCTCGACCACGCAAGGCGCGACGGCGCTGGACGGCACCGGCGAGCACAGCCCCTTCGCCGAAGGACTGATCCGCCACATCGGCGAAACCGGAACCGATGTCGACCTGTTGATGAAGAAGGTCTCGTCCTTCGTCCGCGACAAGACCGAGGGGCGCCAGACGGTCTGGATCGAGGGCTCGATGACCAGGCCCTTCTACCTCGCCGCGCCGGCGAGCGCCGCCGGCGCGGTGACGACGATCGAGCCTCCCCGACCTGCAGAGGCGGTCGAACTCGTCTTCGCCGATTCCGACACGGTCCTGCTCACCGCGGACCGACTCGCCGGCCTCGATGCGGCGACTCTCCGGCTGGCGCGCAACGAGATCTTCGCCCGTCGCGGCGGGCGCTTCGCCGACCCGGCGCTGACGGCACATTTCGAGCGGTTTTCCTGGTACCGGCCGACAACCTTCGAGCCGGTCCTCGGCGCGATCGAGCAGAAGAACGTCGAAACGATCCGCCGCTACGAACTCGCCGCCAGCGCGCCGCAGGACGGCTTCATCTTCGCGGATTCGGATCGGCGCCTGCTCACCGCGGAGGAGGTCGGGGCGCTGGACAAGGGACAGCTCGCGTTCGCCCGGAACGAGATCTATGCGCGGCGGGGCCGCAAGTTCGTCAAGGCCGAGTTCCGCGACTATTTCAGCCGGTTCGCCTGGTACAAGCCACAATTCGGCGAAGTTGAGCTGACATATGTCGAGCAGAAGAACGTCGACCTGATCCGGAAGTTCGAGAAATAAGACCGCGCGCCTTCCTCCTTCTCCTCGGCCTCCTCGCCTCCCCGGCCCAAGCCGCCGACCGCCCGCCGCTCTACGGCGCGGAACCGCCCGACCTCGACGCACGGGTCGAGGGTCTTGTCGCGGCCTACCCCGACACGATCTCCGGCCGCGACGGAAACGACCTCGTGCTCAGGGACGGAACGAGGCTACCGCTCTCGGACGGCCGCACCGACAAGAGCTTCGACACGCTGCTCAACCGGCCCGACATCGGCGACATGTTCGCCTTCCGCTATCCCGCAGGGGAGCCGGCGGCACCGCCGGCGCTCAACCACGATCCGGGGCGCATCCGCGTCGAAGCGCTGTTCCGGGCGCTCTACGGCGACTGCCGCAAGGGCGAGGTCGCCGGAAGACTGCGCACCGTGAAATGGCTGCCCCGGCACGGCGGCGGCACGGTGACGCTGACGCAGGCGCAAGGGGCGGCGGATGCACTGGAGCGCGTGTCGCGGGAACTCGACGAACTGCCCGCCGCCTTCGTCCGATACCTCGTACCCATCGGCGGGACCTACAACTGCCGGGCGATCGCCGGGACCGAGCGCATGTCGATGCACGGCTACGGCGCTGCGATCGACATCAACATCAAACACACGACCTACTGGCAGTGGGTGAAGCCCGGGCCGGACGGAACCTATCGCTGGTCGAACCAGATCCCGGCCGAGATCGTCGACATTTTCGAGAAGCACGGCTTCGTCTGGGGCGGCCGCTGGTACCACTTCGACACGATGCACTTCGAGTACCGGCCGGAGCTGGCCCTGCCCGCGCAATGAAAATGCCGGGGCCTTCGCCCCGGCATCCAGAAAGATCAGTCGCTTGCGACAGCAGGCGGAAGCGGCGTCAGCCGACGATCTCGGTGTCGGAGAACCAGTAGCGGATCTCCTGCGCGGCGGTCTCCGGCGCGTCGGAGCCGTGGACCGAATTCTCGCCGATCGACAGCGCATAGGCCTTGCGGATGGTTCCCTCTGCGGCATTGGCCGGGTTCGTGGCGCCCATCACTTCCCGGTTCTTCGCGATCGCGTTCTCGCCCTCGAGGACCTGGACGACGGTCGGCCCCGACGACATGAATTCGGTCAGTTCCTTGAAGAAGGGGCGGTCCTTGTGGACGGCATAGAAGCCCTCGGCCTCGCGCAGGCTCATCCACACGCGCTTCGACGCGACGACGCGCAGGCCGGCATCCTCCAGCATCTTGGTGATCGCGCCGGTCAGGTTGCGGCGGGTCGCGTCAGGCTTGATCATCGAGAACGTGCGTTCGATCGCCATATCGGCTCCTTGGGTTTCATGCTTCGAAAGGTGGCGCGTCTATACCGTCCGGCCGGCGCATTGCCAAGGGCCGGAGTCGGCAGGAAGGCGCCGGTTCAGGCGGCCGCGGGCGTGCGCCGGCCGAGCCCGCCATGGAGGTCGAGGCAGCGCTCGAACCAGGCCGAGACCGGATCGTCGGCAGCCAGCACCTGGAACGGCGAGATGACCCTCATCCACTGGAACGCGCCGAAGACGATGTAGTCGCCGAAGAGGGGCGCGTTGCCGCCGATGAAGGGCTGGTAGCCGAGCATGCTGCGCAGCGGCTCGAGCCCGGAACGGAAACGGTCCAGGCGTTCCTCGCGCCCGGCGACGACCTGCTCGAGCGGCTTGCCGTAGCGGACCTCGCGGGTCCGGCGGAAATAGGCCTGGTCGGCCGGGTCGAGCCGGTCGTGGATGTCGAGGAGTGCCGCCCCGCCGAGGAAACCGTGTACGGTCAACTGCGACCAGCGCTCGATGAAGCGGGCCGCCGCCTTGCCGCCCTCGCCGCCAAACAGGCTCGGGCGGTGCGGGTAGGTTTCCTCGAGGTAGAGCGCGATGGCGAAGCTGTCGGCGACCACCCGATTGCCGTCGCGGATCACCGGGACGGTCTTCGAAACGCCGCCTTCGACCCCGGGAACCGCGAGGAATGGCGTCGGCACGCTTTCGAAGGCGAGATCCTTGTGGGCGAGCGCCATGGCGACCTTCCAGCAATGCGGGCTGAACGGGCGTCGCGGATCGCTGCCGACGAGATCGTAGAGAAGGATGGTCATTGGCGATGGGTCCGACCGAGGCTACTCTGCGACCATATTCACCCTGGCCCGGCAAAAGGGAAGCCCATGCAGCAGCATTTCAGGATGTTCGCGGCCTACAACCGCTGGGCCAACGCGCTGGTCTACGACGCGGCGGCGACGCTCGGCGAAGAGGAACTCACCCGCGACACGGGCGCCTTCTTTGGCTCGCTGCTCAACACGCTGAACCACATCCTCGTCGCCGACCGCATCTGGCTGAAACGCTTCACCGGAGAAGGCGAAGCGCCGAAGGCGCTTGACGCGATCCTCTTCACCGAGCTCGCCGCGCTGCGCGCCGCACGCGAGGCGGAGGACGAGCGCATCGTCGCGTGGGTCGATTCGCTGACGCCCAAGGCGCTCGCCGGCCGCTTCACCTACATGACCGTCACCGACCTGCGCACAATCTCGCAGCGACTGGCGCCGGCGCTGGCGCATTTCTTCAACCATCAGACCCACCATCGCGGCCAGGCGCATGCGATCCTCACCGCGCTCGGCAAGCCGTCGCTGGTGCTCGACCTCATCTATTTCCAGCGCACGGAGGACGGGCGGCCGTTCGCGTGAGCGGGATCAGCGCCACACGGGCAGGTCGAGATGCCGCTCGAGATATTCGAAGTCTCGATCCGAATGCAGTAGCTGCACGCGGTTTTCGATGCACCACGTGGCGATGATCACGTCGACGATGCCGCGGATCGCTATGCCGTTCTCGCGCAGACGCCGATAATTGGCCGCGGCGACCGGCGCAAGCCGCGGCCTGCACATCACCTCGCAGCGGATCGGCCCGAGCTTGCGTTCGACCTCGCGGCGGACCGTGCCCCTCCGTACCCCCTGAAGGAGTTCGACGAGGATGAGATCCCCCATCAGGATCTCCCGGTTGACGACCGCCTCCCTCAACCGCGCAACCTGCGGGGTGAGGCGGGAGGCGAAGAAGTCCACCCACACCGACGTATCGGCAAGGATCATCGATCCCGCCGGAGCGACGCCGGGTCGCCTTCCCACTCGACCCTGCCCTGCAACGACAGGACATCTTTCGCCGCGCGGGTCCTGTCGAGCTGCGCACGCAGCGCCTCGTCGACAACCTGACGCTTGGACTTCGCTCCGGTCAGCGCCATCAGCTCGGCGACGACCTTGTCGTCGATCTCGATATCGGTCCGCACGCCGCCTCCCGTGTGTAAAGCGATAGCATATTTAGATTCATGCCCTCCCCCGCACTGTCCCCGCCTACCGCCAAGCGCTGGTCTCGACCGCGGCGGCGACCGCATTCGCGGCCGGCGCCTTCCTGCCCGTACAGCGGGCGAAGGAGATGGCCGCCGGCGCCAGCCCCTTGCACTCCCGCGCCGTCTCGGCCACAAGCCGGCGCATGCTGACCATCAACGACCTTTCGCTGCGCATCGCCGGGCGGCTTCTCCTCGACCACGCCTCGCTCACCCTGCCGGCGGGCTCCAAGGCGGGCCTGGTGGGGCGCAACGGCACCGGCAAGACGACGCTCTTCCGCGCCATCACCGGCGACCTCTCTGCCGAGACAGGTTCGATCGGCCTGCCCAAGAACACAAGGATCGGTCAGGTCGCCCAGGAGGCGCCCGGCACCGAGGAGCCGCTGATCGACATCGTGCTCAAGGCCGACGTCGAGCGCGCCGCGCTGATGGCCGAGGAGAAGACGGCGACCGACCCGCACCGCATCGCGGAAATCCACACACGCCTCGCCGACATCGACGCCCATTCGGCGGAGGCGCGGGCCGCAACCATCCTCGCCGGCCTCGGCTTCGACACGGAGGCGCAGAAGCGACCCGCCTCGTCATTCTCCGGCGGCTGGCGCATGCGCGTCGCGCTGGCCGCCGTGCTGTTCGCCGAGCCCGACCTTCTGCTCCTCGACGAGCCGACCAACTATCTCGACCTCGAAGGCACGCTCTGGCTCGAGACCTATCTGTCGAAATATCCGCACACGGTGCTCCTGATCAGCCACGACCGCGACCTGCTCAACCGGGCGGTCAGCTCGATCGTGCATCTCGACCAGAAGAAGCTGACCTTCTGGCGCGGCGGCTACGACCAGTTCGAGCGCCAGCGCGCCGAGCAGGCGGAACTGCAGGAGAAGAGCCGCGCCAAGCAGGAGGCGGCGCGCAAGCACCTGCAGTCCTTCGTCGACCGTTTCCGCGCCAAGGCCTCGAAGGCGCGCCAGGCGCAGTCGCGCATCAAGGCGCTGGAGAAGATGAAGCCGATCGCGGCCGTCCTCGACGACACGGTCAAGCCGTTCTCGTTTCCCGCACCGGTGAAGTCGGTCGCTTCGCCGATCGTCGCGCTGGACGGGGTCTCCGTCGGCTACAAGCCGGGCGAGCCGATCCTGCGCCGGCTGTCGCTCAGGATCGACGCCGACGACCGCATCGCGCTGCTCGGCGCCAACGGCAACGGCAAGTCGACCTTTGCCAAGCTGCTCGCCGGCCGGCTGAAGGCCGAGACCGGCAAGATGACAGTGGCGCCCGGGCTGAAGGTCGCGATCTTCGCCCAGCACCAGATGGACGATCTGCGCGCCGAGGAGAACGCCTACGAGCACGTGCGCCGGCTGATGCCCGACGCACCGGAATCGAAGGTGCGCGCCCGCGTCGCCCAGTTCGGACTGACGACCGAGAAGATGAACACGCCGTCGAAGGATCTTTCCGGCGGCGAGAAGGCGCGGCTCCTGATGGGTCTCGCCGCCTTCGACGGACCGAACCTGTTCATCCTCGACGAGCCGACCAACCATCTCGACATCGACAGCCGCGAGGCGCTGGTGCATGCGCTGAACGATTTTCCCGGCGCGGTGATCCTGATCAGCCACGACCGCCACCTGATCGAGGCGACCGCCGACCGGTTGTGGCTGGTGAAGGACGGCTCGGTGAAGCCCTACGACGGCGACCTCTCCGACTATCGCCAGGAAATCACCGGAGTCTCCGCCGACCGGCGCGAGCGCCGCGAGGCCGAGAAGGCGTCCAAGGCCGAGCGCCGCCGCGACGCCGCGCAGCGCCGCCAGGCGCTGGAACCGCTCGCCAAGGAGATCCGCGCCACCGAGGCGCTGATGGAGCGCATCCGCAAGCGGATCGACGGCATCGAGGACCAACTCGCCGACCCGAAGCTCTACGAGAGGGATCCGACGGCGGCCACCAAGCTTGCCAAGGAACGCTCGGACCTTTCCAATGCGCTGGCGGGGCACGAGGATCGCTGGCTGACACTGTCGGCCGAATACGAGGAGGGCATCGCGGAATGACGGTGGGGATCGAACGCGATGCGTCCACGACGGTCGTCACCATCGACCGGCCCTTCGCCCGCAACGCCGTCGATCCGGCAACCGCCCAGGCGCTGTTCGAGGCCTTCGTCGCCTTCGACCGCGACGACGACCAGTCGGTCGCGGTGCTGACCGGGGCCGGCGGCGTGTTCAGCTCCGGCTTCGACCTCAAGGCGGCAGCACGTCACCTCGACGAGCGCTGGTTCGCCGAACACGCGCTCGACGGCTCGTTCGACGACCGCAACGACCGGCCACGCAAGGGGCCGATGGGACCGACACGACTGGCGCTGTCGAAGCCGGTGATCGCCGCGATCGCCGGCCCGGCGGTGGCCGGCGGCATGGAACTGGCACTGTGGTGCGACATGCGGGTGATGGAGCGCACGGCCTACATGGGCGTCTACTGCCGGCGCTGGGGCGTGCCGCTCATCGACGGCGGAACGGTCCGGCTGCCGCGCATCGTCGGCCACGGCCGCGCCATGGATCTGATCCTCACGGGCCGCAAGGTCGAGGCAGACGAGTGCCTCGCCATCGGTCTCGCCTCGCGGGTGGTCGAGGACGGCAGGGCACTCGAGACGGCACTCGAGATCGCCCGCGAGCTCGCCCGTTTTCCGCAGGGCTGCATGCGCGCCGACCGTGCGTCGGCGATGCGCCAGTGGTCGCTGGGACCGGCCGCGGCGCTGACCAGCGAGTGGCGGAGCGCGGAAACCTTTCGTTCGGAGGGCGCCGCCGGCGCCGCACGCTTCGCCGCCGGCAAGGGGCGCGGCGGCGATTTCGAGGAAATCTGACGGTTCAGCCTACTTCCCGCGAGCCGAACGGCCCCAGCGCGGCGCCGGGGGCCTCGAGTTGGGGTTGCCGGGACGGCCGCCGCCGCGCGTCAGCGCGATGACGAAACCGATCGCCCCGACAGCCATCAGGACATAGCCGACCGGTATGGCGCGCGGGTCGGGTTCGGCGGCTCCCCGGCGCAACACGAGGTCGACGCTGCGCATCTCTATGTCGTCGGCGTCGCCGGGCCCGACGGTGAACAGGTAGTCGCCGCTGTCCAGCTTGGCGATCACGCCGGCCTCGTCGCGATAGATCCGGTCGCCGCTCTGCGGGCTGTCCGACCGCGGCGTCACGTTGACGAAGCCGATCGTCTCGGCGAGCACGGTGCGACCGGCGGTGGAGGCCGTCAGTGTCAGGACCGTGCGATCGCCGGTGAGACGCGGCGTGCCGACCGAGACCATGTCGACGAGCACGCGAACGGGGGCGTCCGACCAGTCGAGTGAAACGGTGATCGTGCGGAATCCGCCGTCGCGGTCGTAGACCCGCCAGACGCCGATCTCCGAACCGGAGAAGTTGCTCAGGACGTAGGGATAGCCGATGCCCAAGGTCGCGCCGAGGAGGAAGACCAGGAAGAAGAAGACGCGCATGGCGGACATCCGTTGCCGGCCGAGGACTGGCGGCCGGGTTACGGCTACACCGAAGTCCTCCCGACCGGAAGGGGCGCACATGTCGCGCGGCGCCCGTCCCGGTCAGTCCCGGCCCCGGCCCCATCTCGGCGCCGGCGGTTCCCGGCGGCCGCGAAAGCCGAGCATCAGGCCGATGCCGCCGACCACCAGCAGGATGAAGCCGGCCGGCTGCAGGCGCGGGTCGAGGTCGATCGCACTCGCGCTGACGGTGAGTTCCACTGCGGCGATCGACGGGTCCGGACGCGGTGCGATCGTCAGTTCGACGGCGTGACGGCCGTCGAGATGGCGATCGACGACAAGCATCTCGCGATAGACGTAGCCGCGTCCCGATTCATCGCGCACCGGATCGTTCGGCAAGGCGAACACCTCGTCGAGGACGGTCGCGCCGCGCTCGTCCCGCAGGGTCAGCGCGAAGGTCGAGCGTTCCTCTCCGGCACGCAGCGGCGCCCCGACGAAGACGGCGAGAGTGAGGAACAAAGGCGCCTCGCCCGGTGCCAGCATCACCTCCGCCGGGCTGAAGCCCCGGTCGGCCGAATAGAGCGTCGGGCGGGCGATCTCGTAACCGGGCAGGCGTTCCACGGCCTTCGGCAGGCCGATGCCGAGCAGCACGCCGGCGGCGAGCATCAGCAGGAAGACGATCCGCGCCGCCCACCTCATGAGCGCGGGCTCCGCACCGCTCGGGCGGCATGCGGGAAATGCCGCGCCCGGCATCCCACGGTCAAGCCTTCCTTTCCCAGCGACCGTCCGCCGCCTGCTGCCAGTAGGTGGCATCGTGGCCGGCAGCACGCACCGACTTCCAGTGCCCGCGTGCGGTCTCGACCTGACGGGCGTCGTGGCCGTCGAAGACGAAGACGACGCGCAAATACCCGGAAAGATCCGGCGGCTCGGCGCCGTCGACCAGGAAGCGGATCTGCGCGGCGTTCGGATTGCCGGGCTTCGTCGTCACCAGGACGGGTTGCTCCGACGGATAGGGATCCCGGTCGGTGCCATGGGCGAGGAAGGAATCGTCGCGATAGACCCAGAGATGGGTGTCGATCGCGTCCCGGCGCTCCTCGGCGCCGACCTGAACCACCGCCCGCCAGCCGCGCTGCAGGCTCTTCTCGAGCAGCGGCGGCAGCGCGTCCTCGAGCGTCGATTCGGTCAGGTGGTAGAACAGGACTTCCGTCACCGGACCTCAGCCTTCGTAGTGGTCCCGAACGAGGCGATCGAGCAGCCTTACGCCGAAACCGGAGCCCCAGGACTGGTTGATCTCGTTCGCCGGCGAGGCCATCGCGGTGCCGGCGATGTCGAGGTGGGCCCAGGGCGTGTCCTTGACGAAGCGCTTGAGGAACTGCGCCGCCGTGACGGCGCCACCGTAGCGGCCGCCGATGTTCTTCATGTCGGCATTTTTCGACTCGATAAGCTTGTCGTATTCCGGCCCGAGCGGCATGCGCCAGACCTTCTCCTGCGTTGTCTGGCCGGCGGCGAGGAGGCGCTCCGCGAGGACGTCGTCGTTGGCGAACAGCCCCGCGTGATGCTGCCCCAGCGCCACCATGATCGCGCCGGTCAGCGTCGCGAGGTCGATCATGATACGCGGGCTGAACTTCTCGTTGCAGTACCAGAGCGCATCGCAGAGCACGAGCCGGCCTTCGGCGTCGGTATTGAGCACCTCGATCGTCTGGCCCGACATCGAGGTGACGATGTCGCCGGGCCGCTGCGCGTTGCCGTCGACGCTGTTCTCGACGCAGCCGACGATGCCGACGACGTTGGCTTTCGCCTTGCGCGCGGCAAGCGCGTGCATCAGGCCAAGAACGGCGGCGGCGCCTCCCATGTCGCCCTTCATGTCCTCCATCCCGGAGGCCGGCTTCATCGAATTGCCGCCGGTGTCGAAGGTCACGCCCTTGCCGACGAAGGCGATCGGCCGATCGCCCGCCGCGGCGCCGTTCCAGCGCATGACGATGAGCCGCGGCGGCCGCGACGAGCCCTGCGCGACCCCGAGGAGAGCGCCCATGCCGAGCTTCTTCATCTCCTTCTCGGTCAGCACCGAAACGTCGACACCCAGCCTGACAAGCTCCCCTGCCCTGGCGGCAAACTCCACCGGGCCGAGGGCGTTGGCCGGCTCGTTGACGAGGTCGCGGGCAAGCATGACCCCGTCGGCAACGGCCTTGGCCTCGGCGAAGGCCTTTTTCGCCGCGGCCGGGTCGGCACACAGGATGGTTATCCGGGCCGGCTTCGTCGCGTCGTGCTCGTCGCCTTCGCCCTTGCGGGTCTTGTACTTGTCGAAGGTGTAGGACCTGAGCAGGATTCCGCCGGCGACGCTCGCGGCTTCCGCGGCGCCGATCGCGGTCCCCGGCAGATCGAGGACGACCGAGACATCGGACGGCTTGCGCAGGGCGGCGAAAATGGAGCCGCCGAGGCGCATCCACGCGTACTCGTCGAGCGAGGATTCCCGGCCGGTGCCGATCGCGACGAGCCGGTCAAGTCCCAGGCCTTCGGGTGCCACCAGCTCCAGGCTCGTGCCGGACTTGCCGGTGAACCCGGCGACCTTGAAGGCCTTGTCGAAGACCTGCGCCGGATCACAAGCCCTGGCGGCGGCGCCCAGCGCCGTATCCTCCGCCGAAAGCACGACGACAGTCCCCTTTTCGGGCGTCGTCATCCTGGCGAAACGGATGGTCGGTCTGGAGGGCATGGCAATTCCTTCGGCGGGAAGAGGGACGACGATGCGCGCGACCATCGGCAGTTTCGCCGGCTTTTGCAAGGCCCGCAGGGGGTTGCGACACGCGGCAGGCCCATCGGCTGCGCAATTGCGATTGACGCGGCGGTCGCGGCGTGGAACCTGCGCCCGAAGCAGCGGAAAGGGCACGGGCGATACGGTGGAAGGCGGACGGAAAATGACGGGCAAAACGGGGCTTGCACCGTTTTCGTCGCCTTGGGCAGCGGCGAGTCTCGGGATCGCGCTCGTCCTCGCCCTTCTGTTCTTCCATCGTTTCCCGGCGATCGACCGCGCGGTCAGCGCCTTCTTTTTCGTCGCCGCCTCGTGTCCTGCCGGGCAGCCGGACGGCGCGATCTGCGGCAGCTTCCCGGCCGCCCACGTGGCAATACTCGGCGAGGCGCGGCAGTTCCTGCAGTACCTGCCGACGGCGATCGCCGCGGGTCTCTTCGCCGCATACCTCGCCCGGCTGGCGACGGGCACTCCGGTCAGGGACCCGTCCATGACGCCGCTGGGCACGGTGCTGCTCGCCTATCTCCTGTCGGTGGTCCTGCTCGTCAACGGGCTGCTCAAGCCCTTCTCGGGGCGGCCGCGCCCGCTCTATTCGGAGCCCTTCGGCGGCGCCCTGCCCTTCGTCCCCGCCGGCGAATTCACCCGTTACTGCCCGTCGAACTGTTCATTCGTCTCGGGCGAGGCAGCGGCGGCGGCGTGGCTGATCTGCGCCGTGGCGCTCTTGCCGCCGCGCTACGCTTCCTTGCGGCTCCCGGCCTTTGCCGCCGCCATCGTCTATACCGTGGCGACAGGAGCGCTGCGAATCTCGTTCGGCGCCCACTACCTGTCCGATGTTGTCGTCCCGGCACTGTCGACCCTGCTGATCTTCGCGATCCTCGCCGGCTTCGAGGCGCGGCCAAGGAGCACGCCGAGACTCGGAGAATCCCTGCGTCGTCCCATTTAAGCGTCTGTTTACCTTGTCCGTTCGCCGTTTCTTAGCCAATCCCGCCGACCATCCGGACGGGCGGCAAGGCACCACGCGCGCACGCGTCCGGGCGATGGCCGGTTGCGCGACCGAGATCGGGCGGATAGTTTCCGCCTCCTGAGCGCGCCGGGCAGCGCGGGCGACACGTTGGACAGTTCCCGCTGATGAAGATCGTCGAACGCTACATCCTGCGCCGCACCCTCTCCATCGCCGTGATCGCCCTGGTCTGGACGCTCGCGATCGTCTGGACGGTGCAGGTCCTGGGCCGAATCAACGTCGTCACCGACAGCGGCCAGTCGGCGCTGACGTTCCTGCATCTCGCGACGCTCCTGATGTCGTCGATCATCCCCGTCATCCTGCCATTCGCCGTCCTAATCGCCGTCGCACAGACCCTGACCGTGATGAACAACGATTCGGAACTGGTGGTCATCAGCGCGGCCGGCACGCCGCGCCGGGCGACGATCCGTCCGATCATGATCGTCGCGATCGGGGCGTGCATCCTGTCCTTCGTCGTACAGAATCTCGTCGACCCCCAATCCAGGATCGGCGTCCGCACGCTGCTGGCCAGGGCCAGCGCCGACCTGCTGTCGTCCGTGGTCCAGGAAGGAAGTTTCCGCAAGATCCAGAACGGCCTGTTCGTCCAGGTCGGCGAGCGGCTTCCGGACGGGCGACTGGGCCGGATCTTCGTCGCCGATTCGCGGCAGAAGAACGTCGACCTCGCCTACTACGCGAAGGAAGGGGTGGTGACCGACACGAACGACCGCGGCGTGCTGATCATGACCGACGGCGTCGTTCACCGGCGAACGCCGGCGGGCGAAGTCTCCGTCATCCGCTTCGATTCCTACACGCTCGACCTCAGCGCCTTCGCTTCGGCCAAGGCCTACCTCGTGATCGGCGCCGGCGACCGCGGAATCTTCTACCTGGCCGATCCCGATCCGAACGATCCGCTCTTCAAGCTGAACCCGCAGGAATTCCGCGCATTCTTCCACATCAGGCTGACCGAGTGGATCTATCCGCTGGTCTTCGGGCTGCTCGCCGTCGCCGTGGCCGGCGACGCCCGCTCGCACCGCGAGGCCAGGATTCCTCCGCTCGGTGCGGCACTGGCCATGGCGCTCGTGGTGCGCTGGCTCGGCTATTTCGCAGGCAACCAGGCGGAATCGAGGGAAGCCTTCATTCCGCTCCTCTATGCGGTTCCGCTCGGCTCCATGTCGATCTCCATATGGTTCATCGCGATGAACCGGACACTCGAACTGCCCGTCCAGTGGCTCGACCGCATCAACGCACTGATTGCGGCCGCCGGTGACCGCCTCACCGTGTTCCGGCTCCGTCTGCTCGGTGCCTCGCGTGTCACCGGAGGTGCCGGCTGACATGGGTTGGACGCTCTCCCGCTACTTCTTCTTCCGCTACCTCTCGATCACGGTCGGCCTGTTCGTCGCGATCGCGACACTCGTGCTCATCATCAACTTCACCGAGCTCTCCTCGCGGACCGGCGACGTCCCCGGATTCACCGCGTACGCGGTGTTCATCATTTCGGCCATGCGGGTTCCCGTGGTGATGCAGCAAGTGGTGCCGTTCATCGCGCTGATCTCGGCGATGACGATGCTGGTCACGCTCAACCGCAAGTACGAGCTCGTCGTGGTCAGGTCGGCCGGCATTTCGGCCTGGCAGTTCCTCCGCCCTGCCGCATTCGGCGCGTTGCTGTTCGGCCTGTTCACGATCGGAGTCATCAACCCGATCGCCGCCGTCGGGCTTTCCAACGCCGAGGCGCTCGAGGCGGGATACCGCTCCGGCAAGTCCAACGAGATCGCCGCCGCCGGGGCGCCGTGGATCAAGCAGACGACAGAGGAAGGCGAGGCGATCATCGGCGCCCACGCCGTGCTCGCCCGCGGCACGGAACTCGTCGACGCCTCGATCTTCCGCTTCGACAAGCAGGGCACACTGTTCGAGCGAATCGACGCGGCGCGAGCCTTCCTTCGCGACGGCTTCTGGGAACTGCGCAAGGTCGAGCGGCGACAGGACGGCAAACCGATCGAGAAGCTCAAGAGCCTCAAGATTCCAACCAATCTGCGGCCCGAATTCGTCGAGGAAAGGCTGGCTCGTCCGGAGGCGATTTCGCTGTTCGAACTCCCGGGCAAGATCGACGTGGCCCGCTCCTTCGGGCTCAAGGCCAACGCCTACGCGATGCAGTTCCATTCGCTCGTCGCGCTGCCCCCCCTTCTCGTCGCCATGACCCTGATCGCGGCCACCGTTTCGATGCGCTTTGCCCGCATGGGCCAGTCCATGACGATGATTTTGGGTGGCGTCGTGGCCGGCTTTCTGCTTTATGTTGTGTCAGTTCTGGTCAAGGCGTTCGGCACGGCGGGATTCGTGCCGGCGCCGATCGCGGCTTGGCTGCCGGTCGTGGTAGCGACATTCTTTGGGGTGACGTACCTGCTGTACAAGGAGGATGGCTAGTGGCAGCCGCGCAAGCTGAGGGGGGCAAGTACGCCGGCATGGCGCGCCTGTTGGGCGCGACGGCCATGGCGTGCGTGCTGACGCTCGGCGCCGCGACGGTCCCCGCGGCCGCGCAGAGCCTCGAGACGTTCGCGCAGAACGTCTCGCGCAATGCCCAGATGCTGATCGAGGCCGACACCCTCGTCTACGACAACGACAACCAGACCGTAACCGCCGTCGGCGCCGTCCAGATCGAATACGACGGCAACCGTCTCGTCGCCCAGCGCGTCGCCTATCATCGCAAGAGCGGCCGGCTTGTCGCGAGCGGCAATGTCGAGATCGTCCAGAAGGACGGAACCAAGATCTTCGCCGACGAGATCGACGTGACCGACGATTTCCGCGACGGCTTCGTCAACGCGCTGCGCGTCGAGACCGTCGACAAGACCTATTTCGCCGCGGAGAGCGCCGACCGCAAGGGCGGCGTCTTGACGACGTTCAACAACGGTGTCTACACGGCCTGCGAACCGTGCGAGGAGCGCCCCGACAAGGCGCCGATCTGGCGGATCAAGGCGCGCAAGATCATCTGGAACGGCAAGGCGAAGACGGTCCGCTTCGAGGATTCCCGCTTCGAGTTCTTCGGTTTCCCGATCGCCTACCTGCCGGTCTTCGAGGTCGCCGATCCGACGGTCAAGCGCAAGACCGGCTTCCTGTTGCCGGGCATCACCTACAAGTCGCAACTCGGCACCGGCGTCAACGTGCCCTTCTATATCGCTCTGTCGCCGACCTACGACCTGACGCTGCAGGGCCGCTACTACACACGTCAGGGATTCCTCGGCCAGGCCGAGTGGCGCCAGCGCTTCAACAACGGCCAGTACAACCTCAAGATCGCCGGCATCCGCCAGAACGAGCCGGATGCCTTCGACGCCGGCACGATCGATCGCGGCACCGACATCGACCCGCGCCGTTTCCGCGGAATGATCGCCTCCAAGGGCGACTTCACCATCAATCCGCGCTGGTCGTTCGGCTGGGACGTGATGATCCAGTCGGATCGCAACTTCTCCAGAACCTACAACATCGACGGTTACAACCAGCAGGTCCAGCACTCGCAGGTCTATCTGACCGGACTGAACGACCGGAACTACTTCGACCTCCGCGCCTACCGGTTCCAGGCCCAGGACAGCTTCCAGGCCCAGGACAGCAAAGTCACATCGACCCGCAGTGCCGAACAGCCGTGGGTGCTGCCCACTCTCGACTACTCGTTCATACCCGACGAGCCCGTGGCCGGCGGCGAACTCGACATCAACGTCAACGCTCGCTCGATCTACAGAAACGAACTCGACGAGGTGTCGACGCTGCCGGCCGTCCGCGGCATCGAAGGCACCTCATCCCGCCTGACGGCGGAAGCCGAATGGAAGCGGACCTTCATCAGCGACGGCGGACTGGTCATCACCCCACTGCTCGCCTTCCAGGCCGACGCGACCTTCGTCAACCAGTCGAGCGCGTCAGTCAACGCGATCAACGCCATGGCGACGACGAACGGTGTCGCCGCCGACATGCGCTCGGCCTTCTACCGCTACATGGCGACCATCGGCCTCGATCTGCGCTGGCCGGTGCTGTTCTCGTCGACCAGTTCGACCCACATTCTCGAACCCGTCGTCCAGGTCTTCGCGCGTCCGAGCGAACTCTATGCCGAGACACTCGGCATTCCCAACGAGGACGCGCAGAGTTTCGTCTTCGACGCCACGACGCTTTTCGAGCGCGACAAATTCTCCGGATACGATCGCATCGAGGGCGGCACCCGCGCCAATGTCGGCTTCCGCTATACCGGCTCCTTCGGCGGTGGCTGGACCGCCAACGCGTTGTTCGGCCAGTCCTATCACCTGGCCGGCGTCAACTCCTTCGCGTCGCCCGATCTCGTCAATGTCGGCGCCTCGTCGGGCCTCGAAACCGACACGTCGGACTTTGTTGGCCTTGTCGGCCTAGCCTCCCCGAACGGGCTTTCCGGCTCCGTCAGCGCCCGCCTCGACGAACAGACCCTCGAAGTGCGACGCGCCGAGCTCAAGGCAGGCTGGAGCGGCGGGCCGCTCTCGATCTCGGCGAAATATGCCTACATCCAGGCACAGCCGGCCTACGGTTTCTCCGACGACCGGCATGAGGTTTTGCTGAGAGGCAGCGCCCGGGTTCACGAGAACTGGCGCGTGTTCGCGGCGGGAACCTACGATCTGCAGAACGAGATCCTCGCGAAGGATTCCTTCGGTTTCTCGTACGACGACGAGTGTTTCTCCTACGCGATGACGTTCTCGGAGAAGCGCGACTCGACGACCCGAGACGTCTCTCAGTCGGTCGGCTTCAACCTGTCGTTCCGGACGATCGGCGATTTCGGCACGAATTCCGGCCTCTTCAACCAGAATTGAGGGCCTTGTCCGCACGTCATCGTTTCGCCAAAGAGGGGCGTCAAGCAGCGTCCATCGTGCCAGCGCGCCGCAACGGGAAACAACAAACATGATCGCGACAAGGAAGCGCATTGCCGCTACCGTGTTCACCCTTCTGATTGCGGCGGCGTCCCTGGCCTGTGCCCTCCCGGTCGGTCCGGCCGCCGCCAGCGAAATCAAGTATGTGGTCAACGGCATACCGGTAACGAGTTACGACATCGAGCGCCGTGCCGCATTCCTCAGGCTCCAGCGCCGCAGCGGCGGCGCCAAGCAGGCGACGGAGGATCTCATCGAGCAGGCGTTGCGTTCGGCCGAGATGAAGCGCGCCCGGATCAACATCTCCGACCGGCAGGTGGACGACGCCTACGCCCGCTTCGCCGCCAGCAACAAGATGAAGCCGGCGCAGATGGACCAGATCCTCAACCAGACCGGCGTGACGACGGGTCACTTCAAGGAGTTCATCCGGGTGCAGATGGGCTGGAGCCAGCTTCTTCAGGCCAAGTACCGGCAGTCCGGCGGGCTCAGCGAGCAGGACGTGGTTCGCAAGATGCTGCAGCAGGGCGGGACCAAGCCGACCGCGACCGAGTACATGCTCCAGCAGGTGATCTTCGTCGTTCCGGCAGCGGAGCGAAAGGCGACGCTTGCCAAGCGCAAGCGCGAGGCGGAGGCGATGCGGGCCCGCTTCGCCGGCTGCAACCAGACGCGCGAATTCGCCAAGGGCCTGATCGACGTCAGCGTCCGCGACCTCGGGCGCGTGCTGGCACCCGAACTTCCGCCGGACTGGGCCGATGCCATCAAGAGCACCAAGCCCGGATCGGCGACCGGCGTGCGCGAAACCGAGCGCGGTGTAGAGTTCATCGGCATCTGCAGTTCGCGCGAGGTTTCCGACGACCGCGTGGCACAGATGGTGTTCCAGAGCGAGGCGGCGAAGAACTCGAACGAGGCGGACGAACTGTCGAAGAAATACATCGAAGAGCTGCGAAAGAAGGCCAAGATCATCCAGCGCTGACGGCCGGTCGTGCCGAATTCCCCCGAACTCCCGCTCGCGCTGACGACCGGCGACCCGTCGGGAATCGGACCGGAAATCGCGGTCGCCGCCTGGCTCCGCCGATCGGAGGCGGGTGTGCCGCCCTTCTATCTCGTTTCCGACCCCGATCTCGTCGCCGCTCGGGCGGCGCGTGTCGGCCAGCCGGTCGACATCGAGGCGACAACGCCGGAAGAGGCCATCTCGACGTTTTCCCGCTCTCTTCCGGTTGTGCCGCTCGCCGCCCGTTTCGCCGACCGGCCCGGCGCCGCCGACAAGGCGAACGCCGCGGGCATCGTCGAGGCGATCGATCGCGCGGTCGACCACACCTTCTCCGGAATCGCCGCAGCGGTGGTGACGTGCCCGATCGCCAAGAAGCCACTCTACGATGCCGGCTTCGGTTTTCCCGGGCACACGGAGTATCTGGCGGACCTCGCCGGCCGACGGCTCGGCCGGGAGGTCTTTCCGGTGATGATGCTCGCCGGGCCTGACCTGCGTACCGTTCCGGTCACGATCCACGTTCCGCTGTCGCACGTCCCGCACCTGCTGACGCCAGACCTCATCGTGCGCACGGGAGAGATCGTCGCGGCCGAACTTGCCGGGCGGCTGGCGATTTCCGCGCCGAGGTTGGCGATCGCCGGCCTCAATCCCCATGCCGGCGAAGACGGGGCGATGGGAGACGAGGACGAGAGGATCGTGCGCCCGGCGGTCGAACGGCTGCGCGCCCGAGGCATCGATGCGATCGGCCCCCTGCCCGCCGACACGATGTTCCATCCACGCGCCCGCGCCGGCTACGACGCGGCGCTGTGCATGTACCACGATCAGGCGCTGATTCCGGCCAAGACGCTCGCCTTCGACGAGGCGGTCAACGTGACGCTCGGCCTGCCTTTCGTGAGGACTTCGCCGGACCACGGCACCGCCTTCGACATCGCCGGAAAAGGGGTCGCCCGCCCCGACAGCCTGATCGCCGCCCTGAAGCTCGCCCGCGCCATGACCGCCGGGCGCCGGTCATGAATACCGACGGACTTCCGCCGCTGCGCGAGGTGATCCAGCGCCACGGCCTGGCTGCCAAGAAGGCGCTCGGCCAGAACTTCCTGCTCGATCTCAACCTCACCGGAAAGGTTGCCCGTGCCGCAGGTCCCCTCGGAGACTCCACCGTCATCGAGGTCGGGCCGGGACCCGGCGGTCTCACCCGGGCGCTGCTGATGCGCGGCGCCGCCAAGGTCGTGGCGATTGAACGCGACGAACGCTGCCTCGGGGCGTTGAGCGAGATCGCCGAACGGTATCCCGGAAGGCTCGTGGTGATCTCCGGCGACGCGCTGAGAACCGATTTCGCCGCACTGGCGGCGGGCGCGAAAGTAAAGATCGTCTCGAACCTGCCCTACAACATCGGCACGGAGCTCCTCGTCCGGTGGCTGACGACGGCGGACTGGCCGCCCTTCTGGACGTCGATGACGCTGATGTTCCAGCGCGAGGTGGCCGAACGAATCGTGGCGGCTCCCGGCAGCCCCTCCTACGGCCGCCTCGGCGTCCTGGCAGGCTGGCGCACCCACACCCGCATCGCCTTCGACGTACCGCCCCAGGCGTTCACGCCGCCGCCGAAGGTCACCTCGTCCGTGGTTCACCTGGTCCCCCGCGCGGCACTCCTTCCCGCCGAGCTCAAGGCGCTGGAACGCGTCACCGAAGCCGCTTTCGGACAGCGCCGCAAGATGCTGCGCCAGAGCCTGAAGGCACTCGGGGGCGAAGCGCTTCTCGACCGCGCCGGCATCGACGGCACGCGCAGGGCGGAGACGCTGACGGTCGAAGAATTCACGCGGCTGGCGCGCGCGATCTGACCCGCCTATTCCACCTTCTCGTCGAGCAGGCCGGAGACGAATTCAAACAAGCCGGGATTGCGGTCGCGGCGCAGCCGCTCGGCGGCGACGATGGCCTTTACCTCGGCAAAGGCACGGTCGAGATCGCGGTTGACGACGACATAGTCGTATTCGCGCCAGTGCTCGATCTCGATTCGCGCATTGGCGAGCCGCGTGGCGATCGTGGCGGCCGAATCCTCTGCACGGCGCTGCAGGCGCGCCTTCAGCTCCGCCATCGACGGCGGCAGGATGAATATGGAGACGATGTCGCCGCGGATCTTCTCGCGCATCTGCTGGGCACCCTGCCAGTCGATGTCGAACAGCATGTCGCGGCCTTCGGCCATCGCCTGCTCGGCCGGCGCCCGCGGCGTCGCGTAGAAATTGCCGTGCACCTCGGCCCATTCGAGCAGCTGGTCGCTGTCGCGCAGGACCTCGAACTCGCGGCGCGTGCGGAAATGGTAGTGGACGCCCTCGATCTCGCTCGCCCGGCGCGGTCGCGTCGTGACGCTGACCGAAAGCTCGAAGCCGGCGTCGCTTTCCAGCAGGTTGCGGGCGATCGTCGACTTTCCCGCGCCCGAGGGCGAGGACAGTACCAGCATGAGGCCGCGCCGCCTGATGGCAAGCGGTGCGCGTGTATCGGTCATGCCCTACTCCAGATTCTGTACCTGCTCGCGGAACTGGTCGACGACCGCCTTCAGTTCGAGGCCGATGCCGGTCACCGAGGCGGCATTCGATTTCGAACACAACGTATTCGATTCGCGGTTGAATTCCTGCGAGAGAAAATCGAGCTTGCGGCCGACGGCGCCGCCGGCCGCAATGAGGCCGCGGGCGGCGGCGACATGCGTTTTCAGCCGGTCGATCTCCTCGCGGATGTCGGCCTTGGCGGCCAGGAAAGCGGCTTCCTGATGGAGCCGGGCCTCGTCGAGGCCCGCGGCGGCGTCCATCAGCAGGCGCACCTGATCGGCAATCTTCTGGCGGATCACTGCCGGCTCGCGCGAGGGATCTGCCTCCGCGGCAAGAGTCAGCCCGGCGATCCGGTCGAGATGGCCGAGAAGGACGCTGCCCAAGGCCTCGCCCTCGCGGCGTCGCGCCTCTTCCAGTCCGCCCAGCGCTTCGTCGAGCGCGGCAAGGATGGCGGCGTCGAGCGGCGCCCGCTGCTCCTCGGTCTCGATCGTCTCGGGCGTCTCAAGCACCCCGCGCAGGGCAAGCAGACCGTCCGCCGACGCCCGCGCGACGCCGAACTGCTCCTCCAGCCGCCTGGCAAGTCCCGCGATGTCCTTCAGGAACGCCTCGTTGATCACGGGCTGCGCCTGCACGCCGGTTCGCGCAACGGTGAGGACGGCCTGGATGTTTCCGCGGGAGAACCGCTTCTGCACGGCCTGCCGGGCCGCCGGTTCCAGCCGCTCGAAGCCCACGGGCAGGCGCAGACGGGTCTCGATCGACTTACCGTTGACGGATTTCACCTCCCAGGCGATCGCAGCGCCGTCGTGGGCGGCGACCGCGCGGGCGAAACCTGTCATGCTCTGCAAGGCCATGCCCGCCCCTTTCGCGACAAGGTCGACTACTGCGCGGTTTCGTTCGCCGCGCCGCCGGCCGCCGCCGCGGCCTTCGCCGCTTCCTCGGCCCGCTTCTTCTCCAGTTCGCGCCAGCGCGCGACGTTCTGGTTGTGCTCCTCGAGAGTCGTGGCGAAGGCATGGCCTCCGGTTCCGTCAGCGACGAAATAGAGTTCGTCGGTCTCGGACGGGTTGGCGACGGCCTCGAGCGCAGCGCGGCCCGGATTGGCGATCGGCGTCGGCGGCAGACCGTCGATGATGTAAGTGTTGTAAGGCGTCGGCTTGTCGATGTCGGACTGGTAGATCGGACGGTCGGCCGGCTTTCCCTTGCCGCCGAACAGGCCGTAGATGATCGTCGGGTCCGACTGCAGCCGCATGCCCTTCTTGAGACGGTTTATAAAGACGGCCGCCACGCGCGAACGTTCGTCCCCCCTGGCGGTCTCCTTCTCCACGATCGAGGCCAGCGTGACGAACTCGTTGACGTTGGCGATCGGCAGGTCGTCACGCCGCCGCGCCCACACTTCCTCGACAAGCTTCTTCTGCTGCGCCAGCATCCGATCGATGATCTGCTGACGCTTGGTTCCACGCGTGAAGCGCTGCGTGTCGGCCGCCAAGGAGCCTTCGGCCGGCAACTCGGCCGGCATGTCGCCTTCCAGCGCCTCGTGTTCGGCGATCCGCTGGAATGCCTGTTCGACCGTAAGCCCTTCGGGAATGGTCAGCGAATAAAGGACCGACTTGCCGCTCTTCAGCAAGTCCATGATGTCGCGCATGGAAGCCTGCGGCTTTATCTCATACTCGCCGGCCTTGAGCTTGGACTCGTTGCCGTAGGCACGCAGACCGATCTGGAAAATGCGCGCGTCGCTGATCAGGCCGCGTCGTTCGAGGAGCTGCGCGATCTCCTGGACACCGGTGTTCGGCTTGATGAGCACGGTGCTGACGGTCTGCGCCGGCCCGGGACCCTCGAACACCGACTTGCCGTACCAAACCATCGCGCCGCCGGCCAGGACGAGAAGCACGACGGCCGACATCATGAAGTTGAGGAAGACGACGAACTGGTTGCGCGACTGACGGGATCGACGCGGCGGCGGAACCCCCTGCTCGGGACGCAGCGCCTCCGCGGCCGACTTCGGCACGATCAGGTTCGGCGGAGCCGCGCGTCTTCCGAATTCTCCGCCGGTCGGTGGTGTGTCGGTCATCGCGCCTCGGCCCTGTCGATCGTTGCGTTTTCGGGTGCCGAGACTAGAGCCGAATATGGCGAAATTCGCGGCAGCCGCGGCTTCTGTACCCGTCTGCCGCCCCTTCCCGGCGCCTCTCAAGCAGGGTAGCGGCGGAAGACGAGCGACGCATTGGTGCCGCCGAACCCGAAGGAATTCGACAGCGCCACGTCGATCCGGCGCTTGCGCGGAACGTTCGGCACGAGGTCGATCGGCGTATCGCGCTCGGGATTGTCGAGGTTGATCGTCGGGGGAGCGACGTTGTCGCGGATGGCCAGGATCGAGAAGATCGCCTCGGCCGCGCCCGCCGCGCCGAGGAGATGCCCGATGGACGACTTCGTCGACGACATGGAGATGTTCGAGGCCGCGTTGCCGGCCAGGCGCTCGACTGCGCCGAGCTCGATCGTGTCGGCCATCGTCGAGGTTCCGTGGGCGTTGATGTAGTCGATGTCGGCCGGCGTCAGGCCGGCCCGCTTCAAGGCGGCACTCATGCAGCGGAAGGCGCCGTCGCCGTCTTCCGCCGGCGCGGTGATGTGGTAGGCGTCGCCGCTGAGGCCGTAGCCGATCACCTCGGCGTAGATCTTGGCGCCGCGCGCCTTGGCATGCTCGAGCTCCTCCAGGACGACCACGCCGGCGCCTTCTCCCATGACGAAGCCGTCGCGGTCGCGATCATAGGGGCGCGATGCCTTTTCCGGCGTATCGTTGCGTTCCGTCGACAGCGCCCGGCAGGCGGCGAAACCGGCGACCGAGAGGCGGTTGATGGGGGATTCGGTGCCGCCCGCGACCATCACGTCGGCATCGCCAAACATGATCAGGCGGGCCGCGTCGCCAATGGCGTGGGCGCCGGTCGAGCAGGCCGTGACCACCGCGTGATTCGGCCCCTTGAGGCCGTAGCGGATCGAAACCTGGCCGGAGACGAGGTTGATGATGTTGCCGGGGATGAAGAACGGGCTGATGCGTCGCGGGCCGCGCTGTTCGAGGATCAGGGCGTTCTCGGCAATGCCGGAGATGCCGCCGATGCCCGAGCCGATCATGACGCCGGTGGCGCAGCGCTCGTCCTCGGTCCGGGGCTTCCAGCCGGAATCGGCGAGCGCCTCGTCGGCGGCGGCGATGCCATAGAGGATGAAGTCGCCGATCTTGCGCAGTTCCTTGGGCTCGAGCACCGATTCAGGATTGAAGGTGCCGCCCGAACCGTCGCCGCGCGGAATGATGTGCGCGATCTTCGCGGGAAGATCGTCGACCTGGAACTCCGTGATGCGGCGGCAGGCGCTGCGCCCCGAGAGAAGCTCGCGCCAGCCATGTTCGACGCCGGCACCGAACGGGGAGAGAAGACCCAAGCCGGTCACGACGACACGTCTCATGGCCTTGCCCTCCCCGACAGTTCCGGCATTTCGGCAGGATCAGGCGGAAGCCTTGTCGATATACTTCACGGCGTCGCCGACCGTCAGAATCGTCTCGGCGGCGTCATCCGGGATCTCGACCCCGAATTCCTCCTCGAAAGCCATCACGAGCTCGACCGTGTCGAGGCTGTCTGCGCCAAGATCGTCGATGAAGCTCGCGCTCTCCGTGACCTTGTCGGCGTCGACGCCAAGATGCTCGACAACGATCTTCTTGACCCGTTCTGCGGTATCGCTCATGTGGGCATCCCCGTCTTCTGAAATCGTCTGCCTTCGTTAGCGGCCCGATTGCTGCTAATCAAGCTCAAAAGATGATCCGGAACGGCCGGAGGAAAACTGGCCTCCGCCGACGTTTCGCGGCCGCATTACACGAATTCGCGGGCCTGTCCAAGGCGAAAAAGGCCCTTTCCTCCGCGGTGCCGCGCCGCAACCCGCGGCGGCCGCCGACGGCGTCAGATCATTGCCATACCGCCGTTCACGTGCAGCGTCTGGCCGGTCACGTAGGCCGCTTCTGCCGAGGCCAGGTAGATCACCGCCGATGCGATCTCGTCGCCCTTGCCCATGCGGCGCATGGGGATCGCGCCCATGATCGCTTCCTTCTGCTTGTCGTTGAGCTTGTCGGTCATCGCCGATTCGATGAAGCCGGGCGCGACGCAGTTGACGGTCACGTTGCGGCTGGCGATCTCCTGGGCGAGGGACTTGGAAAAGCCGATCATCCCTGCCTTGGAGGCACAGTAGTTGGCCTGCCCGGGATTGCCGGTGACGCCGACGACGGAGGTGATGTTGACGATGCGACCGTAGCGGCGGCGCATCATCGGATGCGTGAGTTCGCGGGTCAGCCGGAACGCCGCCGTCAGGTTGACTTCGAGCACCGCGTCCCAGTCTTCGTCGGACATGCGCACGAACAATCCGTCGCGCGTGATGCCGGCGTTGTTGACCAGAATATCGACACCCCCCAGTTCGGCCTCGGCCCTCTGGCCGAGAGCCTTGACCTCGGCACGATCGGAAAGATCGGCGGGAAAGACCTTCGCCCGGTCGCCGAGTTCGGCGGCGAGCGCCTCGAGCCGGTCGACACGGGTGCCGTGGAGGCCGACCGTCGCGCCCCGGGCGTGGAGCGCCCGGGCGACGGCCTCGCCGATACCGCCCGACGCACCGGTGACGAGCGCCTTGCGGCCGCTGAGATCGAACATGCGCAATTCTCCCGATTCAAGATGCAGCTTCGCCGCCCTCAATAGCCCCTCCGGGGCCAAGGCGCGAGGGGCGGCCGCGATCGGACGCGACGACCGGCCTCAGCCGAGCGCCGCCAGCGCGGCCTCGACATCGGCCGCGGTGCCGACGTTGGCGGTCGTCACGTCCTTGCTGATGCGGCGGGCGAGGCCGGACAGCACCTTTCCGGCACCGATCTCGTAGAGGGTCGTCACGCCATTCGCCGCGAACCATTCCACCGTCTCGCGCCAGCGGACGCGGCCGGTGACCTGCTCGACGAGGCGCGCGGCAATCTCGTCCGGATCGGTCAGGGGCCTGACGACGACATTGGCGACGAGCGGGACGACGGGCGGCATCTTCGCCACATCGGCCAGCGCCTCGCGCATCGCCTCTGCGGCAGGCGCCATCAGAGCCGAATGGAAAGGAGCGGAGACCGGAAGCATGATCGCCCTCTTGGCGCCCCTGTCGGTGCACAGGCGCGCGGCGTGTTCCACCGCCGCCCTGGCGCCGGAGATGACGAGCTGGCCGCCGCCATTGTCGTTGGCAATCTGGCACGGGCCGGTCGCGGCGGCCTCGGCGCAGGCCGCCTCGACCCCGTCCTGGTCGAGGCCGAGAACCGCAGCCATGGCGCCCTCGCCGACCGGAACGGCGGCCTGCATGGCATTGCCGCGGATCCTGAGCAACCGCGCCGCGTCGGCGACCGAGAAGGTGCCCGCCGCGGCCAGGGCGGAGTATTCGCCCAGAGAATGGCCGGCGACGTAGGCGACCTTGCCGGCCAGGCGGAAGCCGCGCGCCTCGAGCGCGCGCAACGCGGCGACGGACACGGCCATCAGCGCCGGCTGCGCGTTGGCCGTCAGCGTCAGCACTTCGTCCGGGCCTTCCCACATGATCGAAGAGAGCTTCTGGCCGAGCGCATCGTCGACCTCGGCAAAGACGGCCCGCGCCTCGGGATAGGCTTCGGCGAGGTCCTTGCCCATGCCGACGGCCTGGCTGCCCTGCCCCGGAAAGGTGAATGCGATCGACATCGAGCGTTCTCCCGACGAATTGCAAGTGGCGAGCCTGTGACGCGACCCGAGCGGCGGTGTCAAGGGAGGGAAGGCCTGTGGCGCCGGCAAAAGCGGCCGGAGCCGGCTCAGGAAGCCTTGCGCCAGCGTCGCGCGGCGACGAAAGCCGTCAGCGCGGCCGACGTCATCGGCCGGGCGAAGGCGTAGCCCTGGAGGCCGCGGCAACCGAGCTGGCGCAAGACGCGGGCATGTTCCATCGTCTCGACACCTTCGGCGATCACCTCAATGCCGAGCGACTTGCCGATCTCGATGATCGATTCCACGAGGTGACGCTGGGCGGGCGAGGCGGTGATCGGCATGACAAGCTGACGGTCGATCTTCAGCCGGCGCGGCTTCAGCTTGATCAGGCTGACGATCGAGGCGTATCCCGTGCCGAAATCGTCGATCTCGATGTCGATGCCGAGTTCCTTGATCTGCTCGACGTTCCAGCCGATATGCTCGTCATTGTCGTCGAGGAAGATCGACTCGACCAGTTCGAAGGACAGGCTGCCCGGCTTGAAGTCGAGGCGGCCGAGCCCGCCGATCAGCTCTTCGTCGCTCAGTCGCCGCGCCGAAACGTTGACCGAAACCTTCGGTATCGGAACACCCTGTTCGGACCAGTTCCTGAAGTCGGCGATCGCCTGCTCGAGAATCATCCGGTCGATGCTCGAAACGACATTGAGTTCCTCGGCCACCTTGAGGAAGGCGTCCGGGCCGAGAACGCCCTCCGTCGGATGGTTCCAGCGCGCCAGGGCCTCGACGCCGGTCACCTCCAGCGTCTCGGCGTCGAACTGAGGCTGGTAGTAGGCGACGAACTGACCCTGCTCCAGGCCGCTGAGAATTTCGTCGGCGACGCGCTTGGTGTTGACGATCTCGGCCTGCAAAGCGTCGTTGAAGAACTGGTAGCGGTTGCGGCCGCGGCTCTTCGCCCGGTAGAGGGCGATATCGGCGTTGACGAGCAGGCGGCGCGGGTCGCAGCCGCGCTGCGGTTCGGTGGCGATGCCGACGCTGACCCCGAACCGGCATTCGTGCCCCTCGTAGCGGACCGGCTCGCGCATCGCCGCGATGATCCGCTCCGCCAAACCGGCGAGATAGCCGGCA
>DUSC01000132.1 GCA_012842935.1 Hyphomicrobiales bacterium
TCCACAGGATCTTCGCGCCGTCGCGGAAGGTCGACAGTTTCGACGACGATCCCTCGGGCCGGCGGCCGTAGTCGAGCGGCATCTCGCTGACCGGCAGCTTCAGCATCGAGGCGTGCACCGACATCTCGGTCTCGATCTCGAAGCCGCCGGAGACGGCGGGGAAGCTCTTGACGAAACGCCGCGTGAAGGCGCGGTAGCCTGAGAAGATGTCGGTGAAGTCGCGACCGAAGAGGAACTTGTAGAGCGCGTTGAAGATGCGGTTGCCGAAGGCGTGGCCGGCGCGGCCGGCGTCGTCGGTGACGCCGCGGCGGGTTCCCACCGCCATGTCGGCGCGCTCGGTGAGCAGAAGGTTGATCAGCTGCGGGGCGTCTTCCGGCGCGTAGGTGCCGTCGCCGTCGGCCATGACGTAGATGTCGGCCTCGATGTCGGCGAACATGCGGCGCACGACGTTGCCCTTGCCCTGACGCGGCTCGCGCACGACGACGGCGCCGGCGGCACGGGCGCGCAGCGCGGTCAGGTCGCTCGAATTGTTGTCGTATACATAGACGATCGCGCCGGGCAGAACCTCGCGGAAACGGGCGACGACGTCGCCGATCGTCTTCTCCTCGTTGTAGCAGGGCAGCAGGACGGCTATCTCGAGGTCGGCGCCGATCGCGTGGGGCATGACGGTCTCCAGGACCGGGCGGAAGAAGGGCCGTGGCGGCGCCGGTCGCGGCTTTACTATTTGTTGTACGGGTTAAGGCTAGGTTTAGCGCCGGTCGAATCAAGCCGGATCGCACGATCGTGACCATCGCCGAAGCCCTCGGAACCAGGACCGCGCCCTCCGTGCCGACGTGGCGCACGGACCTCGCCATCGGCATGGCCGCGGCGCTGCTGGCCGTGCTCTTTCACGCGGTTTCGGGCTTTCCCTCGCTGGTCAGCTTCAACGGCGACAACGACAACCTGATGCGGCTCGCCGAGGTACGCGACCTGATCGGCGGGCAGGGCTGGTTCGATCTCCACCAGTACCGCATGGGGCCGGCAGGCGGGTTCCTCATGCACTGGTCGCGGCTGGTCGACGCGCCGATCGCGGCGCTGATCCTCCTCGGCGAGGCGCTCTCGGGAGACCGCGCGACCGGCGAGACGGCGGCGCTGGTGCTGTGGCCGGCGCTGCTGTTCGGCGCGGCCCTCTTCTTCATCCTGCGCAGCGCGCGCAGGCTCGGCGGCGCCCCGGCGGTATTGCCCGCCGTCGTCGTCGGCGGCGCGGCGCTGCATTTCATCTCCATCTTCGCGCCGGGCGCGATCGACCACCACAACGTCCAGCTGGTGCTGACGCTGGCCGTGATCGCGGCGCTCGCCGGACCGGCGCCGGGCCTGCGCGGCGGCGCGGTCGCCGGTGCCTCGGCGGCGGCCATGCTGGCGGTCGGCATGGAAACCGCGCCCTATGTCGCGGCCGGCGGTCTGACCGCCGCCACGCTGTTCCTCGCCGGCGGCGCCGATGGACGGCGCGTCGCCGCAGGCTTCGGTGCCGCGTTTGCCGGCGCGGCGACGCTCGCCTTCGCCGCAACGGTCGATCCGGCGGCCTGGGGGGTACCGGCCTGCGACGCCTATTCGGTGGCGCAGTTCGCCGTCGCCATGGTTTCCGGCGGCGGTCTCGCCGCGGCGTCCGTGCTGCCCGGCCCGTCGGCGACGCCCGTGCGCAGGCTCGCCGCACTCGCCCTGATCGGCGTCGCCGCGGGCGGTCTGGCGGTCGTCTTCTTCCCCCACTGCCTCGCCGACCCCTATGCCGGCCTCGACCCGAGGCTGCAGAAATACTGGCTCGCGGCCATCACCGAGGCGCAGAGCCTGGCCTCCGTCCTGTCGGCGGCACCGGCGATGGCGGTATCCTACTATGCGACGCCGGTACTGGCGGCGCTCGTGCTCGCGGCCGGATTGCGCCGGCCGGACGGGCGTCGGCGCGAAGCGGTCATCGTACTCGTCTTCCTCGGCGCGGCGCTGGCAGTGAGCGTCTGGCAGGTGCGCGGCGCCATGTTCTCGATCCCGATCGCCGCAATCGCGCTGGCGGCCTGGATCGGCAGGCGCCGGGCGCTGGCCGCGGCGTCGCCTTCGCCGCACAACGTGCTGCTGATGGCCGTCGCCTGGGTGGCCTCGATCAATGTCGCCTCGACGGCGGCGGCCGAGCGCCTGCTGCCCGTGTCGACGGCGACCGCGATGGCGACGCCTGCGGGCCGCGCCAAGGCCTGCCACCGGGCTACCGACTATGACCGGCTGGCGGCGCTGCCGGCGGGCGGCGTGCTCGCCATCTCCAACCTCGGCGCGCCGATCCTGCGCTACACCGCCCACCGCGTGCTGGCCGGACCCTACCACCGCAACGTCGACGGCAACCTGCTGGCGCTCCGTGCCTTTCTCGAGAGCGAGCCGTCGGCACGCGCGGTCGTCCGAGAAGAAGGACTCTCCTACGTGGCCCTGTGCGCCGGCAACGACGAGACGGCGACGTTCGCGGCCTGGGCGCCGGACGGTTTCCTCGCCGCCCTGAAGGAGGGCGACGTCCCGGCCTGGCTCGAACCGCTGCCCGGCAACGACGGCAGTGCGCTGGCCATCTATCGGGTGGTGGCGGCGGACTGAGGATCCGTCGCGGACTACGAAACGATATCCGCGGGATACGTTTTGGAAAGAGTTGTCTGATATGCCGGGTACAACCAGAAGAAGGATGCAAGATCCGCGATGCAAGCGCTGCTTGGCGAAAGAGAGTTCAGGCAGGACAGGGCAGACCTCGCCTTCACCGACACCTTGACCGGCCTGGGCAATCACAGGCGCTTCTTCGACAAGATCGAGCGCCTGATCGCCGAACGCGCCGACGACCCGGCACCCTTTGCCATCGGCATCCTCGACCTCGACGGTTTCAAGCCGATCAACGACCTGTTCGGCCACAAGGCGGGAGACGAAATCCTTGTCCAGGCGGCGATGCGCCTGCGCGCGGCGATGGACGGTCACTCGACCGTCACGCGCGTGCGCGCCGACGAATTCGCCTTCCTGTGCCCGATGATCTTCAGCGAAGAGGTCGTCGCCGAGCGGGCGCGGATGATGATCGAGATCCTGTCGGCGCCTTACGACGTGGGCGACCGCACCGCGCGGCTCTCGGCCTCGGTCGGCTGCGCGCTGTTCTATTCGGGCGACGAAACCGCTGCCGACCTGTTGCAGAAGGCGGATACCGCGCTCTACCACGCCAAGCGGTCCGGCCGCGGCCGGGTCGTCGTCTATACGCGCGAGATGGAGGAGGCGGCGAAGCGTGTCACGCGCATCGAGGAGGCCCTGCGCCGCGCCGTGTCCGCGGGCGAAGTGGAACCCTTCTTCCAGCCGATCGTCGACCTTAAGACCCGCCGCACAATCGGTTTCGAGACGCTGGCGCGCTGGAGCGACCGCGACCTCGGCTTCGTCTCCCCGTCGGTGTTCATCCCCATCGCCGAGGAACGCGGCTTCATCGGCCCGCTGTCGCAGCTGGTCCTGCGCAAGGCGATCGACGCGGCGCGCAGCTGGCCCGACCATCTGTTCCTCTCGTTCAACCTGTCGCCCTCGCAGCTCGTCGACCAGAACACCGGGCTGCACCTCCTATCGATCCTCGACAAGGGCGGCTTCGATCCGCGCCGGCTGGAGATCGAGATCACGGAAACCGGCCTGATGAGCGACCCAGCCTCGGCCGACAAGATCGTCAACGACCTCAGGCGCTGCGGCATCCGCATCTCGCTCGACGATTTCGGCACCGGCCAGTCCTCGCTCGGGCGGCTTCGCGAGTTCCACTTCGACAAGCTGAAGATCGACCGCGCCTTCGTCTCGTCGATCCTCGAGGACCGCCCCTCGGAGCACATCATCCGCGCCATTCTGGCCATGTGCCAGGGTCTCGGCATGGAGGTCGTCGCCGAGGGCATCGAGGAGGAGGCGCAGGCGGACATGCTGGTTCGCTTCGGCTGCGGCGCCGGCCAGGGCTTCCTCTACGGGCGTCCGGCCAACGCCGAATCGACGATCGCCTACCTCCGCGGCAGCCTGCGCCCGTCGGCGAGCGCCGCCTGATCTTCCGATCAAGGAAGGACGCCAGAACCGGCAGTTCGGCACGGCCGCGAGTTGACGCACGCACCGCCATGGCCGACAACTCCCGCCGCCAGGCGGGCGCCGCCGACATGCGGATAAAGGGAGGAGCAGGTCAATGATGCCGTCGGTCATCCATCCCGACCTCGCCGGAGCGTCGGTCCTCATCACGGGCGGCGGTTCCGGCATCGGCGCCGCGCTCACCGAAGGTTTCGTGCGCCAGGGATCGCGTGTCGCCTTCATCGACATCGCCCGCCAGCCGAGCGAAGCGCTGTGCGATCGACTCGAAGCGGAAACCGGGCAGCGGCCGCTGTTTCTTGCCGCCGACCTGCGCGACATCGAGGCGCTGCGCGCCGCCATCGCCGCCGCGGCGGCGGCGCACGGTCCGATCGGCGTGCTCGTCAACAACGCCGCCGTCGACGAGCGCCATGCGCTCGAGGACCTGACGGTCGCCTACTGGGACGACAACCAGGCGGTGAACCTGCGGCCGCATGCCTTCACCGCCCAGGCGGTAGCGCCGGGCATGAAGGCGGCGGGAAAGGGTTCGATCATCAACTTCACCTCGACGTCCTACCTGATCAACCACCCGGGCATGCCGTCCTACACCGCGGCGAAGGCCGGAATCGTCGGACTGACCAAGGGGCTCGCCGGCCTGCTCGGCCCGCACGGCATCCGCGTCAA
>DUSC01000133.1 GCA_012842935.1 Hyphomicrobiales bacterium
CTGGTATCTCGTGCCGGCCGCCCTGCTGTTCTTCGGCGCGGCGTCCCTCGACTGGCGCGCCGCGGGTTTCCGTGGCCGCCGCCGCCTGCTTCTCCTGTTCGGCCAGGCGGGGTTCGCCTTCGCCGCCGTGGCCCTGTCCGGCTTGCTCGCCAATCTCGTCAAGATCGTCGTCGGCCGCGCCCGGCCGGTCCTGTTCGACCGCGTCGGGGCGCACCATTTCGAGCCGCTCAGCATCGGCTACGACCATGCCAGCTTTCCTTCCGGGCATGCGACCACGGTCGGCGCCGTCACCGCGCTCTTCGTCCTGTGGTTTCCGCGCTACGCGGCACTGTGGACGGTGATCGGCGTGTTCCTCGCCGCGACCCGCGTGGCGGCGACGGCGCACTATCTCTCCGACATCGCCGGCGGCTTCCTCTTCGGCCTCGGCTTCACCTTCTTCGCCGCCCGCTTCCTCGCCCGCCGCGGCGCCGTGTTCCGTTTCGAACGCGGAAAGTGCCTCCCGGCCGTCGTAGGTCGCCCGCCGGCAGGTCGCGGATAGATTTCGGCCTTCCGTCGGGGCTTCGACCGCTTCCCGCGCCGCGGCGGGGGTCTGCGCTCCCTTGCGCTCGGTGCCGGCCGGGCGGCGGCGGCCATTCGTACTTGACCCGAAACGAATAATCGCCTTCGATACGTTGCGTGAACGGGATCGAGGGCCATCGCGCCGGTCGCGGCGCGTCTCCGGAAATGGGCCGGAGTGCCGATGCGTTCGCAAGGGACGACAGGGCTGGCCCCTGACAACAACAGAAGAAAAGGGTTTGTGGGTATGAAAAACGTTCTGACTGGTATGCTCGGCGTTGCCGCGCTGGCGCTGACCGCTTCGGTAGCCTCCGCCGGCACGCTCGACGATGTCAAGGCCAAGGGGTTCGTGCAGTGCGGCGTCAACACCGGTCTCGCCGGTTTCGCCGCACCGAACGACAAGGGCGAGTGGTCGGGTTTCGACGTCGACTACTGCAAGGCGCTGGCCGCTGCGATCTTCGGCGACGCGAGCAAGGTGAAGTACACGCCGACCACCGCCAAGGAGCGCTTCACCGCGCTGCAGTCGGGCGAGGTCGACGTCCTCATCCGCAACACCACGCAGACGCTCAGCCGCGACACCGCGCTCGGCTTCGATTTCGCCGGCGTCAACTACTATGACGGCCAGGGCTTCATGATCAACGCCAAGCATCTGGCCGGCGTGAACTCCGCCCTCCAGCTGTCCGGCGCCTCCGTCTGCGTGCAGACGGGCACGACCACCGAACTCAACCTGGCCGACTTCTTCAAGGCGAACAAGATGGAGTACAATCCGGTCGTCTTCGAGAAGCTCGAGGAGGTCAACGCGGCCTACGATTCCGGCCGCTGCGACGTCTATACGACCGACCAGTCCGGCCTCTACGCCATCCGCCTGACGCTCGCCTCGCCCGACGACCACGTCGTGCTGCCGGAGATCATCTCCAAGGAGCCGCTCGGGCCGGTCGTGCGTCAGGGCGACTCGCAGTGGGCCGACATCGTCAAGTGGACGCACTACGCGCTGCTGACGGCCGAGGAACTCGGCATCACCCAGGCCAACGTCGAGGAAATGAAGGCCAGCGGCGGTCCCGCCGTGAAGCGCGTCCTCGGCGAGGAGCCCGACACCAAGCTCGGAACCGATCTCGGCCTGACGAACGACTGGGTCGTCAACATCATCAAGGCGGTCGGCAATTACGGCGAGATCTTCGAGCGCAACGTCGGTGCCGGCAGCCCGCTCAAGATCGCGCGCGGCATCAACGCCCAGTGGACGAAGGGCGGCCTGCAATACGCGCTTCCCATCCGCTGATCGCGGCGCAGCGAACGGAAGGCGGATTCCCCGCCTTCCGCTTTCGCCGAAGGGGGTCCCATGGCATCGCAGGAAGCACTCCGCAACGACGAGGCCGCGCGGGTCTCGGTGTTGAACGACCCGAAGGTACGCGGCCTGATCTATCAAGCCGTGGTGTTCGTCCTCCTCGTGGTCTTCGTCTACTGGATCGTCGGCAACACGGTCGAAAACCTGAAGCGGGCCAACATCGCCTCGGGGTTCGGCTTCCTCAGCGGTCGCGCCGGTTTCGACGTCAGCCAGAGCCTGATCGAGTACAACTCGGATTCCTCCTTCGGGCGGGCCCTGGTGGTCGGTCTGCTCAACACGCTGCTGATCGCCGTCACCGGCATCGTCACCGCATCGGTGATCGGATTCCTCGTCGGCATCGGGCGGATGTCGCGCAACTGGCTGATCCGGAAAATCTGCACGGTCTACGTCGAGGTCTTTCGCAACATCCCGCCGCTGCTGGTCATCTTCTTCTGGTATCTCGGCGTGCTTTCGGTGCTGCCGGTGCCGCGCGAGAGCATCGTGCTGCCGTTCGGCAGCTACCTGAACAGCCGTGGCCTCTATCTGCCGAAGATGATCTGGGCGGAAGGGTCATGGCTCGTCGGCGTCGCCTTCCTCGTCGCCGTGGCGCTCTCCGTCTTCGTCGCCCGCCGGGCGCGCGCCCGGCAGATGGCAACCGGCCAGCAGTTCCCGGTCCTGTGGACGTCGCTCGGCCTCATTCTCGGTCTGCCGCTGCTCGCCTTCGTCGTCGCGGGCTTCCCGCTCAGCTTCGATTTCCCGCAGCAGTCGACCTTCAACCTGACCGGCGGCCTGCAGATCAAGCCGGAGTTCATCGCGCTCTACCTGGCGCTGTCCTTCTATACCGCCTCCTTCATCGCCGAGATCGTGCGCGCCGGAATTCTCGGCGTCTCCAGGGGGCAGACCGAGGCGTCCTTCGCCCTCGGCCTGCGCCCGGGCCAGACGTTGCGCCTCGTCGTCATCCCGCAGGCGCTGCGCATCATCATCCCGCCGCTGACGAGCCAGTATCTCAACCTGACCAAGAATTCGTCGCTGGCCGTCGCCGTCGGCTATGCCGATCTCGTTGCCATCGGCGGGACGATCCTCAACCAGACCGGGCAGTCGATCGAGGTCGTGGCGATCTGGATGGTGGTCTATCTCGGGCTGAGCCTCCTCACGTCGGTGTTCATGAACTGGTTCAACGCGCGCATGGCGCTGGTGGAGCGTTGAGATGGCCGTCGGCGATCTGTCCTATGTCCGCACCGAGATGTCGCCCGCCGAAAAGCCGCCGCGCGGCGAGCACGGGCTGGCCGCCTGGCTGAAGAAGAACCTGTTCGCCTCGCCCGGCGACTCGATCCTCACCGTCGTCGGCCTTCTGCTCGTCGCGGCGATCCTGCCGCCCTTCGTCCGCTGGGCCTTCCTCGACGCCGCCTGGGTCGGTGCGGACCGCTCGGTCTGCTCCACGGTGGTGCAGGGCGGCATCCAGCCGGAAGGCTGGTCGGGTGCCTGCTGGCCCTTCGTCAAGGCGAAGTTCGAACTGTTCATGTTCGGCCGCTACCCGATCGACGAACGCTGGCGCGTCATCCTGGTCGGCATCCTGTTCGTCGCGCTCCTCGTCCCCCTGCTGATGCCGCGCGCGCCGCGCAAGGGCCTGAACGCGCTGTTGTTCTTCATCGTCTTTCCGGTCGTCGCCTTCGTGCTCCTTGTCGGCGGCTGGTTCGGACTCGAACATGTCGAGACCTCGCTTTGGGGCGGCCTGCTGGTCACGCTGGTCATCTCCTATGTCGGCATCTCGGTGTCGCTGCCGCTCGGCGTGCTGCTGGCGCTCGGCCGGCGCTCGAAGCTGCCGGTGCTGAAGATGCTCTCCGTCATCTTCATCGAGGCGGTGCGCGGCGTGCCGCTGGTCACCGTGCTGTTCATGGCGAGCGTCATGCTGCCGCTCTTCCTTCCGCCGGGCACGACCTTCGACAAGCTGCTGCGGGCCTTGATCGGCGTCGCCCTGTTCGCCTCGGCCTACATGGCGGAGGTGATCCGCGGCGGCCTCCAGGCGATCCCCAAGGGCCAGTACGAGGGCGCCGATTCGCTCGGCCTTGGCTACTGGCAGAAGATGGGCCTGATCATCCTCCCGCAGGCGCTGAAGCTCGTCATCCCGGGCATCGTCAACACCTTCATCGGCCTGTTCAAGGACACAAGCCTGGTTTCCATCATCGGCATGTTCGACCTGCTCGGCATCGTCCGCCAGGCCTTCTCCGACACGAACTGGGCATCGCCGCAGACGCCGATGACCGGCCTCGTCTTCGCCGGCTTCATCTTCTGGATCTTCTGCTTCGGCATGTCGCGCTACTCGATCTACACCGAGAAGCGGCTCGACACCGGGCACCGCAAGTGAGCCTGAACGCAGGCCGTACATAAGAGGGGAACTACGATGGCAATCGAGAATGCGGTCAGCGCCGAGGAGATCAGGGTCGATACCGCCAAGATGCACATCTCGGAAACCGAGGTGGCGGTCGACATCATCGGCATGCACAAGTGGTACGGCGAGTTCCACGTGCTGAAGGACATCAATCTGAGAGTCATGCGCGGCGAACGCATCGTGATCTGCGGCCCCTCCGGTTCCGGCAAGTCGACGCTGATCCGCTGCATCAACCGGCTGGAGGAGCACCAGAAGGGCAAGATCATCGTCGACGGCATCGAACTGACCAACGACCTGAAGCGCATCGACGAGATCCGCCGCGAGGTCGGCATGGTCTTCCAGCACTTCAACCTCTTCCCGCACCTCACAATCCTGGAAAACTGCACGCTGGCGCCGATCTGGGTGCGCAAGATGCCGAAGAAGCAGGCCGAGGAGGTCGCCATGCACTTCCTCACCCGCGTCAAGATCCCCGAGCAGGCCAACAAGTATCCCGGGCAGCTCTCCGGCGGCCAGCAGCAGCGCGTGGCGATCGCCCGCTCGCTGTGCATGAATCCGCGCATCATGCTGTTCGACGAACCGACCTCGGCGCTCGATCCGGAGATGATCAAGGAGGTGCTGGAAACCATGGTCGGTCTGGCCGAGGAGGGCATGACCATGCTCTGCGTCACCCACGAGATGGGATTTGCCCGCAAGGTCGCCAACCGGGTGATCTTCATGGATGCCGGCCAGATCGTCGAGCAGAACACGCCCTCGCAGTTCTTCGACCATCCCCAGCACGAGCGTACCAAGCTCTTCCTCAGCCAGATCCTGCACTGAGGCAGGCGCTTCTGCCTTCTCCCGCAAGGGGAGAAGGGCCGCGCTCCGCTTCGCTGCGCTCGCCCGAGGATGACGACGCGCAGGATAAGCGCCGCCGGCCGGCCGTCTCGCCGACGCGGGGATAGACGTCCGCCGCCCCCTTCAACGAAATCAGCGGCTTGCGCGGTTTCCGGCCGGCTCCGCCGGCGATCTTGTCCCCCTCCCGCGCAACCGGCGTAGAATCGCGGCGGTCAACGGAGGCCGGTGATGGCGGGTGGGTTGCAGGACAGGGGGACGTTTCCGGGCATCGCCCGGACC
>DUSC01000134.1 GCA_012842935.1 Hyphomicrobiales bacterium
CTCATGGAGGACGAGGCGGCAAGCCGGCTTGCCGCCGCCATTCCCGTCAACCATCTGCGCCTGTCGCCGGCGACGACCGGGCGGGTGAACGTGTTCGCCGCCGTCAACGGCCTTTTCCGGGCCTCGCGCGCGGTGGTCGACGGTTTCAACCGGGTCGATCCGGCGATCACGCTCGCCTGTCTCGGCGACCGGAGCGACGTCAAGGCCGGCGACATGGTGGCGACCATCAAGATCATCCCGCTCGCCGTCGCAGGCGGCGCGGTCGAGCGTGCGGCCGCACTTCTGGCAGAAGGAACCGCCTTCGAGGTGAAGCCCTACCAGCCGCACAGCGTCGCGCTGATCGCGACCGAACTTCCCGCGCTCAAGCGCTCGGTGATGGACAAGACGCGGGCCGTGCTGGAGGCGCGGCTTTCTTCGTCCCGGAGCAGCCTCGAAACCGAAAGCCGGGTGCCGCACCGGGCCGAAGCGGTCGCCGCGGCGATCCGTTCCCTCGCTCCGGCCCATGACATGGTGATCGTTTTCGGCGCTTCGGCCGTCGCCGACGCCGAGGATGTCATTCCGGCGGCGATCCGGGCCGCGGACGGGACCGTGGAGCAGGTCGGATTGCCGGTCGATCCGGGCAATCTCCTTGTGCTCGGCCATGTCGGCGGCAAGCCGGTGATCGGAGCGCCCGGCTGCGCCCGCAGCCCGAAGGAAAACGGCTTCGACTGGGTGCTGAACCGCATTCTCGCAGGCGAGACGCCGACCGCCGAGGAGTTGACGGGCCTCGGCGTCGGAGGATTGCTGATGGAGATCCCGACACGGCCGCTTCCCCGGCTCGGCAAGCCCTCGGCGGGCGGAGATCTTCGCGTCGCGGCGGTGGTGCTCGCCGCCGGCAGCGCGAGCCGCATGGCGTCGTCCGGCCGGCACAAGCTGCTGGCGCTGTTCGACGGCGAGCCGCTGGTGCGGCGAAGCGTTGCGACCGCGCTCGCTTCCCGCGCCGACCGGACCGTGGTGGTGACCGGCCATCGCGCCGCCGACATCGAAACGGCCATTGCCGGCCTCGGTGCCGAGGTGGTACACAATCCCGATTTCGCGACGGGCATGGCGTCGAGCCTCAAGGTCGGGCTCGCGGCGGTGCGCGGGGCGGCGGACGGGCTTCTGGTGATGCTCGCGGACATGCCGGCCGTCCGGCCGGAACATCTCGACCGGATGATCGAGACCTTCCGGCAGGAAGGGGGAGGGGCGATCGTCCGCGCCGTGGCGGCCGGAAAGCGCGGCAATCCGGTGATCCTGCCGGCCTCCACCTTCGACGCGGTGTCGAGGCTGACCGGCGACATCGGCGCCCGGCCCGTGATCGAGCGCAGCGGGCTTGCCGCCATCGATGTCGATATCGGGGAAGCGGCCCATATCGATGCCGATACGCCGGAGGAAATCGTCGCCGCGGGCGGCGTGCTCGCCGGATAATGCAGGCCGGCTGGGGATTTCCCGATCACACGGCTTTATAACTTGACATATTAAGTCAACTTCTTCATTCGTAGCTCGTCGGCCGGTCTTGGCCGGCGTTAGCCAGCCATCGCCAGCGGATGCGCCGCAAGCCAGGCAAGGCCGTCATCGTGAATTGGGCGAGGGTATGCCGTGAGATTGCATGTGGCGTTTGCCGCGATGCTGATGTCGGGGACGACGTTGGCACTGGTTCCATTTGTTCCCGCATCCGCGCAGGAAGACGTCATCGTCCTCGATGACGACGGCGCGAGCGACAGCGCCGAAACCGCGACCGACGCGTCGACCGAGTCAGCGTCGGACGATGCCGGCGCCGACGGCATGGGCACGCTCTCGGGTGCCGCCAACTTCCGCACGCTCGGCATCAACGACGTGCTGCTGCCGGACAGGAACTACGGTGGCCTGGTGACGCTC
>DUSC01000135.1 GCA_012842935.1 Hyphomicrobiales bacterium
GCCCGAATCGATGCGCTCCACCTCGCGCGCCACCAGCCCGTAGCCGACATAGCCGGCACCCAGCCCGCCATATTCTTCCGGAATCGTCACCCCGAGCAGGCCGGCCTCGCCCATCTCGCGGAAGATCGCAGGGTCCGTCGTCTCGTCGAGATACGCAGCCTCCACCCGCGGCGCCAGACGGTCCGCGCAGAACGCCGCCGCCCCGTCGCGCAGCATCCGCTCCTCCGCCGTCAGCTGCTCCTCAAGCAAAAACGGATCGCTCCACGAAAACGGGGCGCCCTTGGGCGAGCGGTGTTCGACGGTCATGGCGGTTTCCGATGTCGTTTCTCGTCAGCGGCGGCATCTTACCCCGGGCAAACGGGCGGTTGAAGGCCCCTTCCCGCATCCGCCGAACTCGTGACATTTTGAACGACCGGCACAATCGGCGAATAACCACGCCGGCAATCGGAAAGACATCGCGGCGAAATCGCGGGCCGATCTACCGATCCCGTTAACACTTCGCGCCAAAGCTCGCCGTCGCAGACATCGGACTCCGGGGCGGCGCATTGATGAACCAGCAAGCAGCAAAGGCGACCGGATCGGGGCGTCTCCTCCTCACCATCAAGAGCGCCTACTGGATTGCCCTGCTGATCGTCGCCGCCATGACGATGGCGTCCTACATCCTCCTCCAGGCGATGATGACCGCGCAGCAGCGCGACGAGTCGCTGCACCAGCTCGCAAGCACGCAAAAGGCGCTCTCGCAGCGCGTCGTCTTCCTCGCCAATGCCGCCGCTGCCGCTGAAGCCGCCCGGCGACCGGAGCTCATCGAAGCCCTGACGAAGGCGACGGCCGAATTCGAGACGAACTACGACCTGCTGCTCGCCCGCACCGGCGCCGATTCCACCTCCGACGCGCGGTTCGACCCGAAGACCGTCGAAAGCGTCCTGTTCTCGAAACCCCACCACCTCGACTACTTCACGACCGGCCTCGCCGCGAACAGCTGGCGGCTGGTCTCGGCGCTGAGGACCGAACTCGGCCAGGACCGCGGCTACCTTGCCGGCGCCGACCGGGCCCAGCTCGACATGACGGTCGCCAACGCGACGCTCGCCGGCTATTCGGCCCTGAGCGACCGCATCTCCGACTTCTCCAACGCGCGCCTCGCCGCCATGGCAAGCCGCCACCGCATCCTGTTCTTCGCCACGATCGGGGTGATCGTCTTCGTCGCCATGTTCATCTTCCGTCCGATGACCGACGTCATCCTGAGAAAGACGCACGAGCTCGTCGACGCGCGCAACTCGATGGCGTTCATCGCCATCCACGACGGCCTGACCGGCCTCTACAACCGCACCTACCTCACCGACCATTTCGATTCGCTGATCAAGGGCGCCCACCGGCGCGGCGAGCGGCTCGCCGTCCTCCAGCTCGACCTCGACCGCTTCAAGCAGATCAACGACACGCTCGGGCACGCGGCCGGCGATTATGTCCTGGTCGTCACGGCGCAGCGCATGCGCGAGTCCTGCCGAGCCTCGGACCTCAGCGTCAGGCTCGGCGGCGACGAGTTCGTCATGATCCTGCAGGGCGCCGGCACCAGTGAGGACATCAACAGGGTGACCAAGCGGATTCTCGCGCGCATCAACGAGCCGATCAGCTTCCAGGGGGCGACGATCCTGCCCGGCGCGAGTGCCGGCATCGCCGTCTACCCCGTCGACGCCGACAATTCGGGGGATCTGCTCGTCCACGCCGACCTCGCGCTCTACTCGGCGAAGAAGCTTGGCGGCGGCGGCCTGTCCTTCTTCTCCGAGGAACTGCGCCGCGAACTGGAACACCGCAAGCAGCTCGAGCGTGACCTGAAGGTCGCCATCGCCGAACAGTCGTTCAGCGTCTTCTACCAGCCGCAGGTGTCGCTCGCCACCGGCGCCATCGCCGGCGTCGAGGCTCTTGTGCGCTGGAGCCATCCGACCCGCGGCACGATCTCTCCGGGCGAATTCATCCCGGTCGCGGAAAAGTCCGGGCTGATGGCCGAGATCGGCCGCATCATCGTCGCGAAGGCGATCGCCGAGGCTGCGGAATGGCACAAGGCCGGCGTCAATTTCGGCCGGCTCGCCATCAACGTCTCGGGGACGGAGCTGCGCGAGCCGGATTTCGACGAGTTCCTGTTCGCGACGCTGGAGCGGACCGGCCTGCCTCCGCAGAAGCTTTCGCTCGAGATCGTCGAATCGGTCATTCTCGACGACGAGAAGACCGGCATCGCCGCCAAGCTGCGGCACATCCGCGCCGCGGGCGTCCACCTCGAGCTGGACGATTTCGGTACCGGCTACGCCTCCCTCAGCCACGTCAATCCCAACGAGATCGACCGACTGAAGATCGACCGGCGCTTCGTCCAGAACATCAACGCGAACGGCGACAACACCAAGATCGTCAAGGCGATCACCGAGCTCGCCCGCGGCCTCGGCATCTCGATCATCGCCGAGGGCGCCGAGACCGAAGCCGAACTCGACTCGCTCCAGCGCATCGGTTGCGACCAGGTCCAGGGTTTCTCGATCGCCTTTCCGATGCCCGAGCGCGAGGCGCGCGAATGGCTTGCCTCACGCGCGCCGAAGCGGCCGGTGCTGACCGTGCTCAAGGGCGACCGCGCGTAGGCCTTTGCCGACGCCGTCAGGACAGGTGGCCGGTTCGCCACGCAGCCTCGCCGGTGAAGCGGATCAGCAGCGAACCGATGCCGGCGCCGAGCGCGCACCAGAACAGCACCGTGGCGAAAGTGGCGCGCGCGGGATTTTCGGCAAGCTGCCCGGACATGCGGAAACGCAGGACGAAAACCACCGCGACGAGCAGGACGTCGAGCCCCATCGCGAGGTAGTGCATCGGCGGTCGCGGCCATTCGGCGGCCGGCAGGAGGATGCGCCACAGGAACAGGAAGACGAGATAGCCCGCCGCGAGCACGAAGACCGCCCAGGTGGAATCGCGCGTCTTCGCCCCGTCCGCCATGTGCTGCGTCCCCTGCCTTCGCCTCGCTGGCGCATTCTCGCGCGGCCGGCGCGATTTGGAAGTCCGCCGCCCGTTCCCGATCGCGCGATGCGCCTCGGCAGGCGGCGCGGACCGGCGTAGACTGGCCGCGAATCAACCAGATCCGGTCGGCGAAGACGCGTGACTGAGTGCTGTTGCGGTTCCGATCCGCTCGACGACATCCGGCGGCGCCTTCGCGTGATGCCGGCACCCGGGCTTTCCGGTCTGCGTCTCTATTGCGCCCATCCCGGCAGCGGCCTCGGCCAGATGGCCGGCTGCGGCGCCTCCCCCTACTGGGCCTACCCCTGGGCCGGCGGGCTGGCGCTGGCATGCTACCTTGCGGAGCATCCGCAGGCAGTGGCCGGGCTGCGCGCCGTCGACCTCGGCAGCGGCTCGGGGCTCGTCGCCGTCGCCGCGGCGAAGGCCGGCGCACGCTCCGTGCTGGCCGTCGACATCGATCGCAACGCCGTCGCGGCGATCGCCCTCAACGCGGCGCTGAACGGAATTTCCGTGGCGACATGCCTCGCCGACATCACCGGCGGGCCGCCGCCCGACGCCGATGTCGTGCTCGCCGGCGACGTCTTCTATGCCGCCGACGTCGCCGCAAGGACGGGACCCTATCTCGCGCGCTGCGCCGCGGCGGGGCTCTCGGTCCTCGTCGGCGATCCCGGCCGGACCTTCCTGCCGGCGGAAGGGCTCGGCCGTTGCGCCGAATACGACGTCCGTGATTTCGCCGACGGAGGACCGACGACGCGGGCGGCGGTCTACCGGATTCGGCCGGTCCCTGCCTGATTTCCGACCGGCGCCGCGCGCCGCGCGGACGTCTCGGTCTTCAGTGACCGCGTTTCGCCTGCTCGGGGCGGTGGCCGATGGTCTGCGCATCCCGGCAGGCATGGCGCGAGCATTCCATCTCGATCGTCGAGTGGGCGATGGCGAACTCCTCGACGAGGAGCTTCTTGACGCCGGCCTTGATGGCGTCGGCGCGGTCCCACGCACCCTCCGCGATCACGAGATGGGCGTCGAGGGCGCTGGCATGTTCCTGCATCTGCCACAGATGCGCGTGATGAACGTCGTGGACGCCGTCGACCGAACGCATGCGCGCCACCACGTCGGCGGCGGCGACATCGGCCGGGCTGCCGTTCATGAGGATGCGGACGACCGGGCCGATCTCGGCGAAGGACTGCCAGAGGATGTAGGCGGCGATCATCAGGGTGACGACCGGGTCAACCAGGCGCCAGTCGTAGAGCAGGATCAGCGTGCCGGCGACGATCACGGCGACCGAACCGAGGGCATCGGCGACGTTGTGCAGGAACGCGGCGCGGATGTTCACGCTCTCCTTGGACAGCGTGTAGGTCAGGAGCGCGGTGACGACGTCGACGACCAGCGCAACGCCGGCGATTGCGACGACGATCCAGCCGTCGACACCTTGCGGCTCGATGAAGCGGCCGATCGCCTCGGCGACCAGATAGAAGCCGACGATGATCAGCGACGTATAGTTGATCAGCGCCGCGACGACTTCGACGCGGCCGTAGCCGAAGGTCATCGAGGCGTCGGAGGGTCGGCGCGCGACGCGGCGGGCGGCGAAGGCGATGACCAGAGAGACGGCGTCGGAGAAGTTGTGGACCGCGTCGGCGACGAGCGCCAGGCTGCCGGAAACCAGGCCTCCGGCGATCTGGGCGAGCGTCAGGGCGAGATTGACGGCGATCGCGAGCACGACGCGCCGGTCTCCCGCTCCCGGATCGACATGGTGGTGATGATGGTGATGCGCAGCCATGGTTTCTTTCCGTCGCGACCGGCCTATCGCCGACATTGGGCGATGCAGGACCTCTAGAGCCGAATCCCATCACGTTGCATCGTAACCTGCGGCAGCGAAGTAGTTTCGGCATTCTGCCGGGGTGAAGAGGTCGATGATGCGGCCGATGGCGTTCCAGAGGCCGTCGACGGTGCGCTCGGCGGCCTTTCTGA
>DUSC01000136.1 GCA_012842935.1 Hyphomicrobiales bacterium
CCCTCGAGCGCCGCGGCAAGCCGTTCGAGCACGAGCCGGGTCTCGGCCATCGGCGCGTCGGGCGGCAGCATGGCGGCGACGAAATGGTCGCGCCGTTCGCGCCAGCCGGTGTCCTGCTCGTCCTGGCCGAGGCGCACGAAGACGGCGCTCACGACCGCGACGACGGCGAGGCTCGCCAGCAGCGTCAGGTAGATCTTGAGGAAGAGGCTGCTGCGCAGACGCAGGCCGGTCATCTCACGTCGTCCTGCTGACGGGCGAAGACGTAGCCCGCGCCGCGCACGGTGATGATGCGCCGCGGATGCTTCGGGTCCGGCTCGATCGCGGCCCGGATACGGCTGATGTGAACGTCGATCGAGCGGTCGAAAGCCTCCAGTTCCTCGCCCTTCAGCATATCCATCAGCTGGTCGCGCGAAAGGATCCTCCCGGCGTTCTCGGCAAGGGCGACGAGCAGATCGAACTGGTGGCCCGTCATCGGGCAGTCGCGCCCGTCGATACGCACCGATCGCGAGCCGGGGTCGATCTCCATCGTGCCGAAGCGCAGGAGGCGCGGCGCATCCCGGCCGTTGCGGCCCCGCCTGAGGATCGCGCGCAGGCGGGCAAGCAGTTCGCGGGGGTTGAAGGGTTTCGGCAGGTAGTCGTCGGCGCCGATCTCCAGGCCGACGATGCGGTCGGTCTCCTCGCCTTTCGCCGTCAGCATGAGGATTGGGACCGACGACGAAGTCCTGATGCGTCGGCAGGTCTCGAAGCCGTCGAGATCGGGAAGCATGACATCGAGGATCACGGCGTCGGGGCGGTCGCGCTCGATTGCGTTCAGGCCCGCCGTCGCCGTGGCGGCGGTCCGCACCGTGTAGCCGTTGCCGGAAAGGTAGTCGGCGAGCATGGCGGACAGGCGCGTGTCGTCGTCGACGATGAGGACCTGTTCCGCCATGCCTTCCGATCTCCGCGGGCCGTCGGCCCCACTCTTACCACCGGCCGGGGCGTCCGCGCTCCTTGAAATGCTCGACGAGCCTGGCGCGCTGTTCGGGCGTCAGCACCTCGGCGGCGTCGAGGATGGCGGCCGTCAGCCGGCGCGAGGCCTGGTCCATCGCCGCCACGCGCTCCGCCCGAAGGGTCTCGGCCGCGGCGCGGTCGATGGTCGCGGCGCCGAGCAACTCGGCGACCTTCTCGCGGGTCTCGCGCATGCCATCGAGCGCGGGCATCAGGTCGTCGCGCGCCGCGTCGACGATGGCGCGGATCTTGTCGGCCTGTTCCGGCGTCGCGTCGAGGCCCTCGAGCATGCGCTCGAGGCGGTATTCGCCGAAGCCGCGGCCCATCGAGGCGTGCATGCCCGGGCCGCCGCGGCCCCAGCCGTCGCCGTCCATCGCCCGGCCGTGGCCCCAGCCGCGGCCGTCCATCGGCCATCCCTGGCCGCCCATGCCGCGGCCGAACTCGCCGCCGGTCGCGGCGGCGAGGCCGACGCCGGCGACTGCTGCGGCGGCGAGACCGCCGATGAGGATGCGGCGGCCCCAGTTGGCCTTCGGCTGGGCCGGGGCGGGCGCCTCGCCGTTCGGGGCCTCGGCCGGTGTCCGGTCTTCCTGTTCCATTGTCCTTTTCCTTTCGTCGTGCAGCGCACATCGCTGCCATGACGCCAGGCTAGGGCGACAACGTTTCGCCGGTTCGCGCGCTTTGTAAAGATATGTGAAGCCGCGCGCGAAGCTCCGGTCAGGGCAGCATGCGGTCGGCGGCGCGGAAGTAGGAGCGTGCGTGGGCGACGAGCTGCCCGTCGCTCGGATGATCCGACGTCTCGACGCCGATGACCCGGTCGACGAGGTGCGCGTCGTGGGCGTGGATGTGCTTGACAAGTTCGAGCTTGGCCGAGCCGGGTCCGGTGATCAGCCACTCCTGCGCCGGTTCCAGCGCCTTGACGATCTCGTGGTAGTAGGCGGCGTCCACAGACGAGCGCTTGCCGGTCAGGTTGCCGCTCTTGTTGTGCATCTGGTGGTGCGGGATCTTCGTGGCCAGGCTGTGCGCCTCGACGTTGTCGCGGTCGAAGAAGAAGACCTTCGCCTCGCGGTGGTCGAGCCAGACGACGGCGTGATAGTGGTTCATGGTGGACGTTTCCTGTTCTTGAGGGTGGACTGTTGAACTGGAGCGCCGCCGGCTTGCCGAGCGGGCGGACGGGAGCGCCGGAACCGCGCCGTCAGACGGCCGCCGAGTGGCGGGCCTTTCCGCTGCGCAGGAAAGTGTCGAAACCGGCCGCGACCGTGCGCACGAGAGGCCGTCCCTCGGGCGTCACGACGAAACGGTCTCCCTGCTCGGCGAAGACTGCGCCGCGATCGTCCTCGGCGAGCCGGCGCGCGTCGGCGAGGATACCCGGCGCGTGAGCCGGAAACCGCCGGGCGAGTTCGGCGGGCGAGAAGGCGAAATCGCACATCAGCCGCTCGATGACCCAGCCGCGGGCGAGATCCTCCTCGCGGAAGGCGTAGCCGCGCGATACGGCGAAGCCGCTTTCGCCGACCTGGCGTTCGTATTCGCCGGTGGCCGGGTTGTTCTGGATGTAGCCTTGCGGCAGCCGGCCGATCGAGGAGGAGCCGAGGCCGATCAGCACCTCGCCGTCGTCGTCGGTATAGCCCTGGAAGTTGCGGTGCATGCGGCCTGTGCGCATGGCGACGGCAAGGCTGTCGCCGGGCAAGGCGAAGTGGTCGAGGCCGATCGCGTCGTAGCCGCCCTCGACGATGACGTCGCCGGCCCGCGCCGACTGGGCGAAGCGCTGGCGCGCGTCGGGAAGCCAGGCCTCGTCGATCATGGTCTGGTGCTTCTTGAACCACGGCACGTGGGCATAGCCGAACAGCGCAATGCGGTCGGGCCGCAGCTGCAGCGCCTGGCGGACGGTCGCTTCGACGCCGGCGACGGTCTGGTGCGGCAGGCCGTAGACGAGGTCGAGGTTGACCGAGCGGGCGCCGCGCGAGCGCGCGCCCTCCACCGCGCTGCGGGTCAGGTCGAAGCTCTGCTCGCGGTTGATCGCCGCCTGCACCTTGGGATCGAAGTCCTGGACGCCGAGGCTGACGCGGGTCATGCCGATGGCGGCGAGCGCGTCGAAACGTGCCTCGTCCATGTCGTTGGGTTCGATTTCGACGCTGATCTCCGCATCGGGCGCATAGTTGAAAGCCTGGCGCAGCCGGCGGTCGAGCGCGACGATGTCGGCGGGGGCCAGCATGGTCGGCGAGCCTCCGCCGAAGTGGACGGATTGCACCACGATCGACGGATCGAGCAGTGCGGCGACGGCCTCGATCTCCTTGTGCAGCGCCGCGAGGTAGCGGGTCACCGGGCCGTACTGGCGTGTCTGCCGGGTGTTGCAGGCGCAGAACCAGCACAGCCGGTCGCAGTAGGGAATGTGCAGGTAGAGCGATATGCCGACGTCGCCCGGAAGGGCCTTGAGCCACTCGCGGTAGGTCGGCGTTGCCACGCCGGGATGGAAGTGCGGGGCGGTCGGATAACTCGTGTAGCGCGGAACCTGCGCGGTCAGCCGGTCCGACAGCGTATCTTGGGGGGTCGCATTCATGCTGGTCCGCATAGACCGGAACCGGGCCGCCCATGTTGATTTCGATCAAGAATCGGGCACGAGGACAAACTGACGCAAGATTTTCGCACTGCAAGAGGCTAGAAGGAGGTGACGACCTCCACGGACGGACGCAATGAACCTGCGCCAGGACATCCACAATTCGGACACGCCGGTGGTCTGCCAGGCGTGCGAAGCGCGTCATCGCGGGGTCTGCGGAGCGCTCGAGCCGCACCAGCTCCTGACCCTGTCCAAGCACTCGACCAAGCTCACCCTCGAGCCGGGTATGGAACTCATCGGCGACAGCGAGAAGGTCGACAGCTACTCCAACATCCTCGCCGGCGTGGTCAAGCTGACCAAGATGCTTTCCGACGGCCGCCAGCAGATCGTCGGGCTGCAGTTCGCCCCGGACTTCCTCGGCCGGCCGTTCCGCTCGGAGAGTTCGATCAACGCCGAGGCGGCGACCGAAGTGCTGACCTGCACCTTCCCCAAAGGCGTCATCGACCGGATGATCCGCGAATCGCCGGGCCTCGAGCACAAGCTGCTCCAGCAGACGCTGAAGGAACTGGACGAGGCGCGCGAGTGGATGGTGACGCTGGGGCGCAAGACGGCCTCCGAAAAGGTGGCGAGCTTCCTTCTCCTGATCGCCCGCAACATCGATCCTGCCGCCGCCGACCACAAGCAGGCGACCTTCGACCTGCCGCTGACGCGCGCCGACATCGCCGATTTTCTCGGCCTGACCATCGAGACCGTCAGCCGCCAGCTGACCAAGCTGCGCATCGACGGCGTCATTCAGATCGAGAACAACCGCCACGTGACCGTCAAGGACATCAACCGGCTCGAACGGCGCTCCGGCATCTGAGCGCCCGCGGGGCTCCGGCCGGCGGAACGCGGGCCGCCGCTACTGCCGCCCC
>DUSC01000137.1 GCA_012842935.1 Hyphomicrobiales bacterium
CGCAATACCGCGCCGTCGCCTCCGCCCAGTCCATCGCCATCGCCGCCTCCTTTCCGAGGCGGAATCGTCGGCCATGTCGGAGGGAGGGGGACAAAAATGATGCGGATCCGCACCCGGGCGGCGCGCAAGGGCCTGAAAAGGAAAAGGAATATTTTCAGAAACGGGGCGGCCGGGCGCGTTCCTGTCCCCTGCCGCGCGCCGTCTCGCGCCAACCGGCGCAGCAGCGCGGCGCAAAGTGCCGCGCGCCACCGTGGCGCAGGGTCAGCCCATCGAGTCGATCTTCCGCTGCATCGCGGCGATCTGCTCCTTCAGTTCCTGGAGTTCCGCCGCCTTGGCCGTCGGCTCCTTCGCCGGCTCCCTGGCCGAGGGATCGACGGGTGCGCCTGCCGGCGGGAAGGGCGAGAACATGCGCATGGCGTTCTGGAACATCTCCATGTTGCGCCGCGTCTGCTCCTCGAGCGCCTTCATCGGCGCCGACATCTTCATCACGTCGATCGGCGCCTTGCCGAACGCCGCCTTCATCTGCTCGCGCAGGCGTTCCTGCTCCTTGGAGAAGGCGATCATGGACTGTTCGAGGAAGCTCGGCACGATCATCTGCATCTGGTCGCCGTAGAAGGAGATGAGCTGGCGCAGGAAGGAGATGGGCAGCATGTTCTGTCCTTCCTTGTTCTCCAGCTCGAAGATGATCTGCGTGAGCACGGGATGGGTGATGTCGTCGCCCGTCTTGGCGTCCTGGACGGTGAATTCCTCGCCCTTCTTCACCATCTCGGCGAGGTCCTCGAGCGTCACGTAGGTACTGGTGCCGGTGTTGTAGAGGCGCCGGTTGGCGTATTTCTTGATGATCACCGGTTCGTCCTTAGCAGGCATTCACATCCTCCCGGGAGTCCGCTGCGCCGGCCGGCGGGCAGCGGCATGCGTTGCGCCTCGGGGAGGATATGCGCAAAAGTGTCGCAAATCCAAGCGGTTTGTGCACTGCGGAAGCCGGCCGGCGCAAAGCTGGCGGGAAAAATGCTGCGCAGCAAAGACGCAGCATGCGTGCAGCATGGCCGGCGCTTCGTGCGGCGGCGTCCGCGAAGCCTGCGTTTCCGGTTTGACTTGGCTCATGGAAAGGGCAAGAAACGGCGATATCCACGCTGTCAGCAGCACCTCTCGAAACCGGAGATGAGCATGTCCGCTTCCAACGCAATCGTGGTCGCCAGCGCCGCCCGCACCGCGGTCGGCTCGTTCAACGGCTCCTTCGCAACGACCCCGGCGCATGAGCTCGGCGCCGTCGTGATCCGCGAGCTGCTCGCCCGCGCCGGTGTCGACGCCCCGGAAGTCGACGAGGTGATCCTCGGCCAGGTGCTCACCGCCGCGGCGGGGCAGAATCCGGCCCGCCAGGCGTCGATCGCCGCCGGCCTGCCGATCGAGACCACCGCCTGGGGCCTCAACCAGGTCTGCGGCTCCGGCTTGCGCGCCATTGCCGTCGGCATGCAGCAGATCGCCTCGGGCGACGCGAAAATCGTCGTCGCGGGCGGCCAGGAATCGATGTCGCTGTCGCCGCACGCCCAGCATCTGCGCGCCGGCGTCAAGATGGGCGACCTCAAGCTGATCGACACGATGATCAAGGACGGCCTGTGGGACGCCTTCAACGGCTACCACATGGGCAACACGGCGGAAAACGTCGCGCGCCAGTTCCAGATCACCCGCGAGGCCCAGGACGCGTTCGCGCTCGCCTCGCAGAACAAGGCCGAGGCGGCGCAGAAGGCCGGCCGGTTCAGGGACGAGATCGTCGCCGTCACCATCAAGGGCAAGAAGGGCGACACGATTGTCGACCAGGACGAGTACATCCGCCACGGCGCCACGCTGGACGCCATGCAGAAGCTGAAGCCCGCCTTCGACAAGGACGGCACGGTGACGGCGGCCAATGCGTCGGGCATCAACGACGGCGCCGCCGGCGTCCTGCTGATGACGGAGGCGGAGGCCGTGCGCCGCGGCATCACGCCGCTCGCACGCATCGTGTCCTGGGCGACCGCCGGCGTCGACCCGTCGATCATGGGCACCGGCCCGATCCCGGCGTCGAGGAAGGCGCTGGAGAAGGCCGGCTGGTCGGTCGGCGACCTCGACCTCGTCGAGGCGAACGAGGCCTTCGCCGCGCAGGCCTGCGCGGTGAACAAGGGCCTCGGCTGGGATCCGGCAATCGTCAACGTCAACGGCGGCGCCATCGCCATCGGCCACCCGATCGGCGCGTCGGGCGCGCGCATCTTCAACACGCTGGTCTTCGAGATGAAGCGCCGCGGCGCCAGGAAGGGCCTCGCCACGCTGTGCATCGGCGGCGGCATGGGCGTCGCCATGTGCGTCGAGGCGATGAACTGAGGCAGTCGGGCTTCGGCAGTCGGCAGTCGCATACCGACTGACGACGGCCTGCTGCCGATTGTCCCATCAAACCGGGAGGAAAACCACATGACACGGACTGCACTCGTCACCGGCGGCTCGCGCGGCATCGGCGCGGCGATCTCGGTGGCGCTGAAGGAGGCCGGCTACAAGGTCGCGGCGAACTACGCCGGCAACGACGAGGCGGCGCAGAAGTTCACCGCCGAGACCGGCATCAGGACCTACAAGTGGTCGGTCGCCGACTACGACGCCTGTGCTTCCGGAATCGCCAAGGTCGAGGCCGAAGTCGGCCCGATCGACGTCCTGGTCAACAATGCCGGCATCACCCGCGACGCGCCGTTCCACAAGATGAGCCGCGAGCAGTGGAACGAGGTCATCAACACCAACCTGAACGGCGTCTTCAACATGACGCACCCGGTGTGGCCGGGCATGCGCGAACGCAAGTTCGGCCGCGTCATCACGATCTCCTCGATCAACGGCCAGAAGGGCCAGTTCGGCCAGGCGAACTATTCGGCCTCGAAGGCGGGCGACCTCGGCTTCACCCGGGCACTCGCCCAGGAAGGCGCGCGATTCGGCATCACGGTCAACGCCATCTGCCCCGGCTACATCGCCACCGACATGGTGATGGCTGTGCCGGAGAAGGTACGCGAATCGATCATCGCCCAGATCCCGGTGGGGCGACTCGGCGAAGCCACCGAGATCGCCCGCTGCGTGGTCTTCCTCGCTTCCGACGACGCCGGCTTCATCACCGGGTCGACGATCTCGGCGAACGGCGGCCAGTACTTCGCCTGACGGCCCGACGAAACCGCCTCAGAGCAGTCGCCTGATCTGCTTGCCGACGCGCCGGTCGAAGGCCTTCTGGCTTTCGACGTGGCGTTTCTTCAGGTCGCGGATCAGGTCTTCGGCCCGGCTCGAAAGCGACCAGCAGGACGAATCGGCCTTGAGCCGCAGCAGCTCGGAACGCATTAGCCGGGCGTAGTGTCCGGCAATGCGCACGTGCTCCATCTCGTGCGTCTCGACGGCGCGGGCGAAGCGGCGGGCGGACTTCGCGACGCCGGCCGGCGCCCCCTCGAGGCCGTCCCAGCGCGGCAGTTCCAGCTCGACCCGCAGACCAACCTCGGCCTCGGCGATGCGGCAGACGCCGTCGGCGAACGACGTGCGGTAGCGCGGGAAGAAGTCGATGTAGCCGATGCCGTAGGCCCGGCCGCCCCTCGGCCCGTTGCGGCGCACCGAGGCGACGAGCTCGGCATGGCTGGCGCCGTGGATCGAGTAATAGCGGCTGACGATCTCGACGCCGGAGCCCTCCGTCCAGCCGCCCAGCAGAGGCACGCAGACCGCGAGCGCCGCCATTCGGGCACAGCGCAGCGCCCCGGCCGCGTCGCCGGGCGCGAACGGCCCTTCCTCCCGCCTGTCCCTCATCGCCGCCCTGTCCCGCTCGCCCGCCGGAAGAATGCCGCGTTTCGCGGCCGGAGCCAAGCCGGCGTCCGGGCCGGACATGTCCCGAAGCGGGGCAGATCGGTTAACGGGGCGGCGCGGCGGGACGGGCGCAACGGGCTCTCCCGGGGGCGACAATCCGCCTTGCCGCGGCGCCCGACGCAACATCTAGCGGTGAACAAAACGGGAAACGGGACCCATCAGCGATTCGTCGCCGATTCGTTCCGGATTTGAGCCGAAAGTTAACGGAAGGGGGGCCGGAGCCTACGCCGGACGTTTACGGAAGAGCAGGAAAGATCAACAAAATCATAATCGTGGAGGTCGTCGGCCGGTTCGCCCGCAAAGCTTCGGAGAAGAGGTTAACATGCGGCCGTCCTTGCGCGGCACGCCGCGGCGAAAGTGGTGCGGACGATTCAGCATATGGGCCCGCGAGGCCGGAAACGAACCACATCTAGCCGTGAACAAACCCTGAATCGCGGCGAGTCAGTGATTCGTCGCCGATTCGTTCCAGACTCGTTCCAGAGGTTAATCCGCGGCGGTCCCACCCTGTTGCGGCGGCCGTCAGTTCCTATATGTGAGCGACTCCGGCGGTTTCCCGAACTGCGGTCCGCCATGCCACCGAATGCCGCCAGGCCGCAGAGCAGATGACGCCTCAGCCCCTTCGCAACGATCCGCTCGTGCTGTCAGGCCGCGACGTGACCGCGGTGCTCGGCCCGACCAACACCGGCAAGACCCATCTCGCCATCGAGCGCATGGTGGCGCACGAGAGCGGCGTCATCGGCCTGCCGCTCAGGCTTCTTGCGCGCGAGGTCTACGGGCGGGTCTGCGAGAAGGTCGGCGCGCACAGGGTGGCGCTGGTCACCGGCGAGGAGAAGATCGTGCCCGCCGGCGCGACGTATTCGGTGTGCACGGTCGAGGCCATGCCGCGCGAGACCGACGCCGCCTTCGTCGCCATCGACGAGGTGCAGCTCGCCGGCGATCTCGAGCGCGGGCACGTCTTCACCGACCGCATCCTGCACCTGCGCGGCCGCCAGGAGACGCTGCTGCTCGGCGCCGGCACCATGCAGGGCATCCTGCAGAAGCTGCTCAAGGGCATCTCGGTGGTGACGCGGCCGCGGCTGTCGCATCTCGCCTATGCGGGCTCGAAGAAGCTGACCCGCCTGCCGCGGCGCAGCGCCATCGTCGCCTTCTCCGCCGACGAGGTCTATGCCATCGCCGAACTGATCCGCCGCCAGCGCGGCGGTGCGGCGGTCGTGCTCGGCGCGCTGAGCCCGCGGACGCGCAACGCCCAGGTCGCGCTCTACCAGTCGGGCGACGTCGACTACCTGATCGCGACGGACGCGATCGGCATGGGGCTCAATCTCGACGTCGACCATGTCGCGTTCGCGCAGAACCGCAAGTTCGACGGCTACCAGTTCCGCAACCTTTCGGCCGCCGAGCTCGGCCAGATCGCCGGCCGCGCCGGCCGCCACCTGCGCGACGGCACGTTCGGCGTCACCGGCCAGGTCGATCCGCTGGAGGACGAGCTGGTGGAGAAGATCGAGGCGCACGAGTTCGATCCGGTGAAGGTCCTGCAGTGGCGCACGGCGCGCTTCGACTTCGCCAGCATCGACGCGCTGAGGCGCTCGATCGAGACGCCGGCGCCGGTCGAGGGGCTGACGCGGGCGCTGCCCGCCGTCGACCAGCAGGCGCTCGAGCACCTGGTGCGCGATCCGGAGATCCGCGACCTCGCCCACGGCCACAGGCGCGTCGAACTGCTCTGGGAGGCCTGTGCGCTGCCCGACTACCGCAAGATCGCGCCGGCCCAGCATGCCGACCTGATCGCCTCGATCTTCCTCGACCTCGCCCGGCGCGGCCATGTCGACGAGGACTACGTGGCCGAACAGGTGCGCCGCGCCGACACGACCGAGGGCGACATCGACGCGCTGTCGCACCGCATCGCGCAGATCAGGACGTGGACCTTCGTCTCCAACCGGCCGGGCTGGCTTGCCGATCCGGCACACTGGCAGGAAAAAACGCGCGAGATCGAAGACAGACTGTCCGACGCGCTGCATGAGCGGTTGACGAAACGCTTCGTTGATCGCAGGACTTCCGTGCTCATGAAGCGCCTGAGAGAGAATACGATGCTGGAAGCAGAGATCAGCCCGGCCGGGACGGTGACCGTGGAAGGGCACCATGTCGGCGAACTGCAGGGGTTCCGCTTCACGGCAGACCAGAGTGCCGGCGGCGAGGACGCGAAGGCGGTGCGCGGCGCTGCACAGAAGGCTCTCGCCGCCGAGTTCGAGGCGCGCGCGGAGCGTTTCTCGGTTTCCTCGAACGGCGACATCGCGCTCGCCTCGGACGGCATCCTGCGCTGGATCGGCGCGCCGATCGGCACGCTGGCCGCCGGCGAGGACGCGCTGCGGCCGCGCGTCATCCTGTTCGCCGACGAGCAGCTGACCGGACCCGCCCGCGACAAGGTCGCGGCGCGCGCCGAGCGCTACGTGAACTACCAGATCGACTCGCTGCTCAAGCCGCTGATCGACCTGAAGGGTGCCGACCAGCTTTCCGGCATCGCCCGCGGCATCGCCTTCCGGCTGGTCGAGGAATTCGGTCTGATCAGCCGGCGCGACATCGCCGAGGACGTCAAGTCGCTCGACCAGGAAGGCCGCGCCGCGCTTCGGCGCCTGGGCGTGCGCTTCGGCGCATACCACATCTTCGTGCCGGCGCTGCTGAAGCCCGGCCCGGCGAGCCTGGTGACCCTGCTCTGGGCGCTGAAGAACGACGGCAAGGACAAGCCGGGATTCGGCGACATCGTGCACGCGCTCGCCGCCGGCCGCACGTCGGTCGTCGTCAACCAGAGCTTCGACCGCGCCTTCTACAAGCTCGCCGGCTTCCGCATGCTCGGCCGCCGCGCCGTTCGCGTCGACATCCTCGAGCGCCTGGCCGACCTGATCCGCCCGGCGCTCGCCTGGCGGGCCGGCACGGGGCCGCGCCCGGACGGCGCCTTCGACGGCGCCGCCTTCATGGTGACGCCGGCGATGATGTCGATCCTCGGCGCCACGCCCGACGACATGGAAGAAATCCTGAAGGGCCTCGGCTATCGCGGCGAGGCGAAGCCGGCCGAAGAGGTGAAGGCCAGGCTGGCGGCGATCGACGCGGCGGCGAAGGCGGATGCCGCGGCGAGGGCCGCGGCGGCGAAGACGGCCGACGAGGCCGCGGGGCCCGCCTTGGCCGGGGAAGTGGCC
>DUSC01000138.1 GCA_012842935.1 Hyphomicrobiales bacterium
CCGCCAGCCTTCGCTGGCTGAGCGCGGGCGGCTTTCCAGTGTCAGGCGGGCAACGCTGGCGATCGAGGGCAGCGCCTCGCCCCGGAAGCCGAGCGTATGGATGGCGAGCAGGTCGTCGCTTGCAAGCTTCGAGGTGGCGTGTCGCGCGACGCAGAGCGCGAGGTCCGCCGCGTCCATGCCCGAGCCGTCGTCGGAGACGCGGATCAACGCCAGCCCGCCGCCCGCGGTGACGATCTCGATATGGTGCGCGCCCGCGTCGAGCGCGTTCTCCACCAGTTCCTTGACTACGCTCGCCGGCCGCTCGACCACCTCGCCGGCGGCGATCTGGTTGATCATGGTCTCGGAAAGGTGGCGGATCGGCATGGGCGGAGCATAACCGGATTCGCGGGCGAGGGGAGAGCGGCGCGATGGCCCGGCGGTCCCCGCCCGCATGAACCCTCGCATAAGCACGCTATGTGGATGTCTGCCGCACGGCCAGCCAGTCGCGTACGCGGCGGGCGTTGTCGGAAAGCCTGCCCTCCTTCGGCCAGACCACATAGAAGCCCTTGCCGGTGGTCATGACATGGTCGGTCACGCGCACCAGGAGGCCCGAGGCGAGCAACCGCTCGACCAGGTGACGCCAGCCGATGGCGATGCCCTGTCCCTCCATCGCCGCCTGGATGACAAGCGCGTAATCGTTGATTCGCAGGCCGGTGCCGGCCACGGCGAAGGAATGTCCCGCCGAGCGGAACCAGTCGTCCCAGTTGGCCGCCTCGCGGAACGGTTCCTCGAGGTGGATCAGCCGGTGCGAGGCGAGATCGGCGACGGTGCGCGGCAGGCCGAAGCGGGCCGCGTAGCCGGCGCCCGCGACCGGGAAGATCTCCTCCGGCGCCAGCGGCAGGGCCTCGTAGGTCGGCCAGTCCTGCGGGTCGCCGCCGCGGATGCCGAGCGGGATGCCCTCGGCGACGATGTCGAGGTCGCGGTCGGCCGTCTGGATGCGCAGGTCGACGCCGGGCAGTTCCTCGCGGAACTGCTGGAGCCGCGGCATCATCCAGAACGAGGCGAAGGCCGTGGACGCCGACAGCGTCACGTGGCTGCCGACCGCGAGCTGCCGCAGATCCTCGGCCGACTTGCGGATGTGCGACAGGCCGAGCGAGACGTCGGCGAAGAAGCGCGTACCGGCTTCCGTGAGTCGCACCTGCCGGTGGCGGCGGTGGAACAGCGGCACGCCGAGCTGGTCCTCGAGGCCGCGAACGGCGTAGGAAACGGCCGCCTGGCTCATGCCGAGCTCGCGCCCCGCGGCGGTGAAGCTGGCCAACCGGCCGGCCGCTTCAAAGACGATGAGACTGCCGGCCGACGGCAGCAGGCGACGCAGGTTCTGCATAATCCGAACTTATACAAGCAATGAAAATTTTCCAGCGTCACGAGAGAGGTGGCTGGGTCTAGGCTCGACCAGGCTTTTCGGGAGTATTCGTGGGTGCCGGTGGGAGGAGCCATGTCCGAAGCAGAGGTCGAGGTTGCGGCAGAGCCGGCGCGGCGGCGTGAGCGCGGCGGTCGCCAGGCGCGTCGCGAGGAGCGCTCGCACGGTCCGCACGGCCTCGGACGGCCCTTTATCGTGCGCAACATCCCGACCTACGACGTGCTCTCCGAGGAGAACCTCATCCGCATCGAACGGACCGCCGACCGGATCCTCGCCGAGATCGGCATCGAGTTCCGCGACGACCCGGTGGCGCTCGACCACTGGCGGCGCGCCGGGGCGAAGGTCGATGGGGTTCTCGTCAAGTTCGAGCCCGGCCTGCTGCGCGAGGTGCTGAGGACCGCGCCGGCCGAGTTCACGCAGCACGCGCGCAATCCGGCGCGCAGTGTCAGGATCGGCGGCAAAAGCGTCGTCTTCTCGCCGGCCTACGGCTCGCCCTTCGTCATGGATCTCGACCGCGGCCGACGCTACGGCACGATCGAGGATTTCGAGAACTTCGTGAAGCTGGCGCAGTCCTCGCCCTGGCTGCACCATTCGGGCGGCACCATCTGCGAACCCGTCGATGTGCCGGTAAACAAGCGTCACCTCGACATGGTCTATGCGCATATCCGCTACTCGGACCGCCCGTTCATGGGATCGGTGACGGCCGAAAGCCGCGCCGAGGATTCCATCAACATGGCGCGCCTCGTCTTCGGCGAGCGCTTTGCCGACGAGAACTGCGTCATCCTCGGCAACGTCAACGTCAACTCGCCGCTCGTCTGGGACGGCACGATGACGCTCGCGCTCCGGGCCTATGCCCGCGCCAACCAGTGCGCCGTCGTCGTTCCCTTCATCCTCGGCGGCGCCATGGGACCGGTGACCAATGCCGGCGCCATCGCCCAGTCGCTCGCCGAAACCATGGCCGGCTGTGCGCTGACCCAGCTCGAGCGGCCGGGTGCGCCGGTCATCTTCGGCAACTTCCTGTCGTCCATGTCGCTGCGCTCGGGCTCGCCCACCTTCGGCACGCCGGAGCCGGCGATCGGTTCGATGGTCGTCGGCCAGCTCGCAAGGCGACTGAACCTGCCCCTGCGCTGCTCCGGCAACTTCACCACGTCGAAGCTCCCCGACGCCCACGCCATGAACGAGGGTACCATGTCGATGCTGGCGGCGGTGCACTGCGGCGCCAACTTCATCCTGCACTCGGCGGGCTTCCTCGACGGGCTCTTGTCGATGTCCTACGAGAAGTTCGTCATGGACGCCGACTTCTGCGGCGCGCTGCACACCTATCTCGACGGGGTGAAGATCGACGACAACCAGCTGGCGCTGGACGCCTTCCGCGAGGTCGGTCCAGGCAGCCACTTCTTCGGCTGCGCCCACACCATGGCGAACTACGAGACCGCCTTCTGGGACTCGGAGATCGCCGACAACGAACCCTTCGAGAAGTGGGAGGCGGCGGGATCGACCGACGCCGCGACGCGCGCCAACCGCCTGTGGAAGAAGAAGCTCGCCGAATATGTCGCGCCGCCGCTCGACGAGGGCATCGACGAGGCGCTGAAGGACTTCATCGCCCGCCGCAAGGCGGCGAGCCAGGACGCCTGGTACTGAGGACGGGTTGCTGAGGGCAGGCACATGAAGATCACCGACATCCGCGTCACCCACGTGAACGTTCCCCTCGATGCGCCGTTCTGGTGGACGGCCGGCCTCTATGGCGGGGCGTCGAAGTCGATCGTCGAGGTCGAGACCGACGAGGGCATCGTCGGCCTCGGCGAGGCGCCGTGGTGGCATTTCGGCGAGGTCATCAAGGCCGAGATCGCGCCGGCGCTGATCGGCGCCGATCCGCTCGACATCGCCGACTGCGAGGCGCGCTGCGTGCCGCCGTGGCAGATCACCGCCAACACCGGCGAGAATGCGTCGTCCGTCGCCTTCGGTGCGGTCGAACTGGCGTTGTGGGACATCCGCGGCAAGGCCTTCGGCATGCCGCTCTACAAGCTGCTCGGCGGCGCCGTGCGCAAGGAGATCCCGTTCTCGGAATATTTCGCCTTCCGGCCGAAGCAGGGGGATGCCGGCGGCGAGATGAGCCCGGAGGCGATCGTCGACTACTGCCTTAAGATGCGCGAGGAGCACGGCTCGACCATCTTCGAGGGCAAGCTGATCATGGGCGACCCGCAGCTCGAGATCAGGACGGTGAGGATGCTGCGCGAGGCGCTCGGCGAGGCGGCCCAGATCAAGCTCGATTCCAACATGCAGTGGTCGCTGACGACGGCGCGCTGGGTGCTGCGCGAGATCGAGCCGTTCAACGTGCGCAACTACGAAGACCCGGTCGCCACCTTCGAGGAGATGGCCGCGCTGCGCCAGCATTCGCGCATCCCGTTCTCCACCCATGTGCCGGACCTGCGTCGCGCGGTCGCGCTCGGCGCGCCCGACTTCTTCGTCTGCAACTTCGCCGCGCTCGGCGGCCTGTCGAAGACGCTGAAGTTCATCGCCGCCTGCGAGGCGATGGGCAAGGGCTTCTGGTGCTATTCCAACGACCTCGGCATCATGACCGCCGCCTACCTGCACGTGGTCGCGGCGACGCCGTGGATCACCGAGGCCTCGCAGTCGCTGTTCCGCTGGCAGGTCGGCGACGTCATCCAGGACGGCCCCTTCCGCCAGACGAACAACGTCGTCAAGGTGCCGGAGGGTCCCGGCCTCGGTGTCGCTCTCGACCGCTTCGCCATGAAGCACTGGGCGCAGCACTTCACCGACAACGGGCCGATGGGCCACTTCTCCGATCCCGCCAATCCCGGCCGCTATCGCCGGCTGCCGCTGAAATGAAGCATCGTCACGCATGACCGCCGACCCTCTCCTCCAGCCCTACCAGTTGAAGCACCTCACGCTGAAGAACCGCGTGATGTCGACGAGCCACGAGCCGGCCTATTCCGAGGACGGCATGCCCAAGGAGCGCTACCGGCTCTACCATGCCGAGAAGGCGAAGGGCGGCATGGCCATGACGATGACGGCCGGCTCCGCGCTGGTGTCGCGCGACAGTCCGGCGGCCTTCGGCAACCTCCTGGCCTGGCGCGACGAGATCGTCGGCTGGCTCCGCGAACTCGCCGATGCCTGCCACGAGCACGACTGCAAGGTGATGATCCAGCTGACCCATCTCGGCCGCCGCACCGGCTGGAACAAGGCCGACTGGCTGCCGGTCCTGGCGCCTTCGCCCGTGCGCGAGCCAGCGCACCGCGCCTTCCCCAAGGCCGCCGAGGACTGGGATATCGACCGCATCGTCGCCGATTACGCGTCGGCCGCGCAGCGCATGAAGGAGGCCGGGCTCGACGGCATCGAGTTCGAGGCCTACGGCCATTTGATGGACGGCTTCTGGTCGCCGGCCACCAACACCCGCACCGACGATTACGGCGGCTCGCTCGACAACCGCATGCGCTTCTCCTGGCGCGTCGTCGATGCCGTTCGCGCCGCCGTCGGCCCGGATTTCATCGTCGGCGTGCGCATGGTCGCCGACGAGGATTTCGACAGGGGCCTGTCCAAGGAGGAGGGCGTCGAGATCGCCCGTCGCTTCGCCGCATCGGGCAAGATCGACTTCCTGAACATCATCCGCGGCTCGATCGAGACCGACGCGGCTCTGACCCGGGTCATCCCGGTCACCGGCATGCGCTCCTCGCCGCATCTCGATTTCGCCGGCGAGGTGCGGGCGGCGACGAAGTTTCCGGTGTTCCACGCGGCCCGCATCCAGGACGTGGCGACGGCACGTCACGCGATCGCCTCGGGCAAGCTCGACATGGTCGGCATGACGCGGGCCCACATCGCCGACCCGCACATCGTGAAGAAGGTGATGGAGGGCCGCGAGCACCAGATCCGTCCCTGCGTCGGCGCGACCTACTGCCTCGACCGCATCTACGAAGGCGGCGAGGCGCTGTGCGTGCACAATGCCGCGACCGGCCGCGAGGCGAAGATCCCGCACGTGATCGCGAAGGCCGAAGGCCCGGCGAGACGCGTCGTCATCGTCGGCGCCGGCGCGGCGGGCCTCGAGGCGGCGCGCGTCACGGCCGAGCGCGGCCACAAGGTCACCGTGCTGGAGGCCTCCGGACAGGCCGGCGGCCAGATCCGGCTCGCCGCGCAGAACCCGCGGCGCAAGGAACTGATCGGCATCGTCGCCTGGCGGCTCGCCGAACTGGAGCGCCTGGGCGTCGAGCTGCGCTACGACGTCTGGGCGGAGAAGGACGACGTGCTGGCGCTCGCGCCCGACGTGGTGGTCGTCGCCACGGGCGGCCTGCCGCAGAACCCGCCGCTCGACGAAGGCGGCGACTTCGTCACGTCGAGCTGGGACATCGTCTCCGGCGCGGCGAAGCCGGCCGAGACCGTTCTCGTCTACGACGACAATGGCGGCCACCCGGGCATGAGCGCGGCCGAGATCGCCGCCAATGCCGGCGCCAGGGTCGAGCTGGTTTCGCCCGAACGCTTCTTCGCTCCGGAGATGGGCGGCCTGAACCACGCACCCTACATGAAGGCCTTCCACGAGAAGGGCGTCCGCATCACCGTGAACACCCGGCTGATCGGCGTACGCCGTGACGGCAACCAGCTCGTCGCCACGCTGGGATCGGACTTTGCCGCCGAATACCGCGAGGAACGCCGGGTCGATCAGGTGGTGGTCGAGCACGGCACGCTGCCGCTCGAAGACCTCTATCTCGCCCTGAAGCCGCTGTCGTCCAACGGCGGCGCCGTCGACTACGAGCGGTTGATCCATGGCGGGGCGATCTTCCCGGCGCGCCAGGATGGTTCCTTCGTCGTCTTCCGCATCGGCGACGCGGTCGCCTCGCGCAACATCCATGCGGCGATCTACGACGGAATCCGGTTCGGTCTCAGGATCTGACACGGCTTCTCCTCGCCACGCCCGCTTTCGCGTCTGGCCATTGGAGAAGAGGGGGAAGCGGGGCGCTGGGCCGTGCCTTCCGAAACTTTTTTACGTGGCGCGATCCATGCGCC
>DUSC01000139.1 GCA_012842935.1 Hyphomicrobiales bacterium
CGGGCCCCCTCGCCGCCTGCTTCTTCGGCGAGGGCGCCGCCGGCGAAGGCGAATTCCACGAGAGCATGAACCTCGCCGAACTCTGGGACCTTCCGGTCCTCTTCGTCTGCGAGAACAACCTCTACGCCATGGGCGTGCCCCTGGAACTCGCCGAGGCCGACACGGACATCGCGCGCAAGGCGGCCGCCTATCGCATGCCGGGGGAGGCGGTGGACGGGATGAACCCGGTCGCCGTCGAGGCGGCCGCCCGGCGCGCCGTCGACTCGATCCGGTCGGGTACCGGCCCCTATTTCCTCGAGTGCAGGACCTACCGGTTCCGTCCGCATTCCATGTTCGACGCCCAGCTCTACCGGACGCGGGAAGAGATCGAGCTGTGGAAGGCGCGCGATCCGATCCCGCGCACGCGAAAATGGCTGGAAGAGAACCGCATGGCTTCGGCCGAGGAACTGCGGGCGATCGAGGCGGGAGTGGATGCCGAGATCGAGGAAGCCGTCGCCTTCGCCGAGAAGGGTACGTGGGAGAACGTGGAGGATCTCGAGCGCTTCGTGCTCATGGACGAGGTGCCGCAATGAACGCGCCGACCGGGACGCCGGGCGCCGGCCGGATGACCTATCGCGAGGCCTGCCGGCAGGCGATCCGCGACGCGCTGATCGCCGATCCCCGCACCTTCCTGATGGGCGAGGACGTCGGGCTCTACGGCGGCTGCTATGCGGTCTCCAAGGGGCTGCTCCAGGAATTCGGGCCGGGACGCATCCGCGACACGCCGCTGGCCGAGGCCGCCTTCGTCGGCGCCGGCATCGGCGCCGCCATGGCCGGGATGCGGCCGATCGTCGAGATCATGACCTGCAATTTCAGCCTGCTGGCGCTCGACCAGATCATGAACAACGCCGCGACCATCCCCCACATGTCGGGCGGGCAGTTCGCGGTGCCGCTGGTCATCCGCATGGCGACCGGCGGCGGGCGGCAGCTCGCGGCGCAGCACTCGCACAGCCTCGAAGGCTGGTTCGCCCACATTCCCGGCCTGAAGGTGCTGGTGCCGGGCACGGTGGAGGACGCCCGCTTCATGCTGAAGGCGGCCCTCGCCGATCCCAATCCGGTCCTCATCTTCGAGCACATCGTGCTCTACAACGCCGAGGGCGAGCTCGACCCGTCCGTGACCGCGGTCGATATCGCGACGGCGAAGGTCCGGCGTCCCGGGCGCGACGTCAGCATCCTGACCTACGGCAACAGCCTGCCGAAGTCGCTGGAGGCCGCGGAGACACTCGCCGGCGAAGGCATCGAGGCCGAGGTCGTCGACCTCCGTGTCCTGCGCCCGCTGGACGACGCGACGATCTTTGAATCCGTCTCGCGAACGCGGCGCTGCGTCATCGTCGACGAGGGCTGGAAGAGCGGATCGATCTCCGCGGAGATCGCCGCGCGCCTGTCGGAGCACCGCTTCTTCGAGCTGGACGCGCCGATCCGCCGCATCTGCAGCCGCGAGGTGCCCGTTCCCTACGCCGCCCACATGGAAGAGGCGGCGCTGCCGCAGGCCTCGCAGGTCGTCGACGCGGCCCGCGGTCTGGTGAGGGGCAGATGAGCGACTTCGTGATGCCCTCGCTCGGTGCCGACATGGAAAGCGGCAAGCTCGCGCAGTGGCTCGTCAAGCCGGGCAGCACGGTGAGGAAGGGCGACGTCATCGCCGTCGTCGAGACGCACAAGGGCGCGTTCGAGATCGACGTCTTCCTCGAGGGCGTCGTCTCGGAACTGTGCGCGAAGGAAGGCGAGGAGCTTCCCGTCGGCGCTCTCCTGGCGCGCATCGCCACGGCCGGCGAGGAAGCTGCCGCGCCGGCGTCTCCCCCGGCCGCGCCTCCGCCGCCGGTCGCGGCCCCGGCTGCTTCTCCATCGCCGCCGACCTCTACGCTCCTCGCGGAACGCGGGGCGAAGGCACCTGCCGGGCCGGTTCCGGCACCCGCGAAGGGCCCTCCTGTCCCGGCCGGTGAACGGAAGAAGGTCAGCCCCGCGGCGCGCCGGCGGGCCCGGGAACTCGGCATCGACGCGGAGACGCTCGCCGGAACGGGTATCGACGGATCGGTGACTCTCGCCGATGTCGAACTCGCCGGCGCGGGACGAGGCAAGCGTGAGACGCCGGCAGCCGGCCCCGCGGCGACCGAGCCGAAGCGCCGCGCCGGTTTCGATCCCGACCAGATGCGCCGGGCGATCGCGGCGGCGATGTCGCGCTCCAAGCGCGAGATCCCGCACTATTACATCGGCACCACCGTCGACATGGCGAAGGCTCGGGGCTTCATCGAGGCCTACAACAGCGAACGGCCGCCCGAACAGCGCCTCCTGCCCGCCGTGCTGCTGCTCAAGGCGACGGCGCTCGCGCTGCGCGACATGCCGCAGTTCAACGGCTTCTGGGAGGACGGGCGCTTCCGCCCGGGCGACGGCATCCATATCGGCTGGGCGATCGCGCTGCGCGGGGGCGGTCTCATCGCGCCCGCTCTCCGCGGCGTCGACCGCCGTTCGCTCGCCGAACTGATGGACGCCCTGCGCGACCTCGTCGGCCGTGCGCGCGGCGGCGGCATCAGGGGTTCGGAGATGATGGAGCCGACCTTCACCGTCACCAGCATGGGCGACCGCGGGGCCGAATCGGTCTTCGGCGTGATCTACCCGCCGCAGGTTGCGATCCTCGGCTTCGGCCGCGCCGTCGAGCGGCCCTGGGTGGTCGACGGCAGGGTCGTCGCCCGCCCGCTTGTCACCGCCTCGCTCGCCGCCGACCATCGCGCCAGCGACGGCCATGCCGGGAGCCTCTTCCTGGCCGCCGTCGACCGCTATCTCCAGGAGCCCGAAGCCTTATGAACGACGCCGAGATCAGACGTCTGGCCTGCGATCTCCTCGCCGGCATCGCCCCCGATACCGATCCGGCGTCGCTGGCGGGCGGCGCCGACATCCGCGAAGCCCTCGACATCGATTCGATCGACTTCCTCAACTTCGTCATCGCCCTGGGCAAGGCGACCGGCCGGACGATCCCCGAGGCGGACTATGCCAGGCTCTTCACCATGGACGGCATCGCCGCCTACCTGAGGGACTGACCGCCGCCCCGACCGGACATCCGCTCGGCGCCTTGCCGGACGGACTCGCGGCGGACACGCTGGGCCGGCTGACCTGCCACTGAACTGTCATTGACCTGAGACCCTGAACTCCTCCGGCTTGAGGGAGAGTCCAGGGTTTCATTTTTGGCCTCATGCGGCCTGTTTATCCAGCGTGGATTTCATGACGAACTCGGCCGGCGGCAAGTTGCCGAGGGCCGAATGTGGTCGCTGATGGTTGTCGTCCTCCTTCCATGAGGTGATGGCGCTGCGGGCCTCGGTGAGCGTCGAGAACAGCGTGTCGTTGAGGCACTCGTCCCTGAAGCGCCCGTTGAAGCTCTCGACGAAGGCGTTTTGCATCGGCTTGCCCGGCGCGATGTAGTGCCATTCGACGCCGGTCTGCTGGCACCATCGCAGGACCGCCATCGAGGTCAGCTCAGTGCCGTTGTCGGAGACGATCGTGTCCGGCCGCCCGCGCCAGCGGATGATGGCGTCGAGCTCGCGCACGACACGCAGGCCCGACAGCGAGGTGTCGGCGACGAGTGCCAGGCATTCGCGCGTGTAGTCGTCGACGACGGCCAGCACCCGGAAGCGACGACCGTCAGTGAAGGTGTCGGAGACGAAGTCCAGGCTCCAGCGGGCGTTGGCACGATCGGGAACGAGCATGGGCCTTCGTGTGCCCAGCGCCCGCTTCCGGCCGCCGCGACGGCGCACCTGCAACTTCTCTTCGCGGTAGAGGCGACGCAGCTTCTTCTGGTTCATCACGATGCCCTGCCGGTCCAGCATGACGTGGATCCTGCGATAGCCGAACCGCCGGCGCTCCGCCGCCACCGCCTTCATCGCCTCGCGCAACGGAGCGTCGTCCGGACGGATGCTGGTATAGCGCACCGTCGAACGGTCGATCCTCAGAGCCTGGCACGCCCGACGCTGGCTCACCCCATGCACCTCGCAGGCATGGGCCACCGCCTTCCGCTTCGCGTCGGGCGTCACCATTAATGAGATGACCTGCCCCGTCCTCCCAGTCCACCGTTGGAGTCGGTAGCATAGGAGAATCAGATCAATGCCTCGTAGCATCCCCCAAAACGCCGCCGTTTACGGCATCGACCTTGGCAAGAACGTCTTCCATGTCGTCGGACTCGACGGCGCCGGGGCCATCGTCCAGCGTATCAAGTTCCGACGCGATACGTTGCTCAGCTTCTTTGAGCGCGCCGACAGCACGATCATCGGTATGGAAGCCTGTCCTGGCTCACAGTGGCTGGCGCGGAAGCTCTCCGCCCTGGGCCATCAAGTTCGGATTGTCGCAGCGCAGTTCGTCAAGCCGTACGTCAAGTCACAGAAGAACGATACGATCGATGCCGAGGCCATTGCCGAAGCAGTCACGCGCCCGACGATGCGCTTCACCCAACCTCGAACCGTCGAGCAGGTCGACCTGCAAGCACGGCATCGCATACGAGATCAGCTGGTCGCCAGCCGTACCGCTCTCATCAACCAGATGCGGGCGTTCTGTCTCGAGTACGGTATCGTCTTTCCACAAGGCGCCGGCCTCTTCCGACGGGATCTGCCCGCCGCCTTGGCCGACCAGGAAAACGATCTCACGCCGGCAATGCGACGGATCCTCGCCGAACTCTCTGACGACCTGGCTCGCCTCGATCAACGGATCACCGATCTTACGCGAGAGATCGAGCAGATCGCCGCCCGTGACGAACTCGCCCGCCGCCTCTTGACCATACCTGGCATCGGGCCGCTGGCGGCAACAGCGCTGGTCGCAGCAATAGGCGATGGCCGGCAGTTCCGGCGGGCTCGCGACCTAGAGCAGATTCGACTTATTCGGGGTCATATCCGGCGGCCTCGAAATAGTTCTGGCATTCCTCAGGGGTGAAGGCGGAGAGACAATCGGCGACGACCGACCAGAGTTCGTCGATGGTTCTGGCGGCGGCCTTCCTGAGC
>DUSC01000140.1 GCA_012842935.1 Hyphomicrobiales bacterium
CCGCGAGCCGGAACAGCGGCATGTCGCCGGCATCGACACCGAGCGCGGGAAGGAATTGCGGTGTCTGTTCCAGGCCGGCGATGTTGAGTACCTGGCGATCGACATAGACGAACAACTCGCGCTGGGTGACGTAGCCGTCGCCGTTGTAGTCGGCATATCCCCCGATTCCGTAGGCGAAGGCGACGCTGGCGAGGCCGTGCTTCCTTCCTTCCACCTCGTATTCGAGCACCAGCTCGTCCTCGGCGCTGGCGCCGAGGAAGGAGACGTTGGCGAAGGGACGGTCGAGGAGCCCTCCGCCATGGCAACCATCGACGAGGAGCACGACGTTGACGTTCCGGTCGGCCGCAGCCTCCATCCACCGCGTCAGATCGTCGTCGGAGAGCACCGCGTCGGGCGCAACGGATGCCGGATCGCCCCTGGCGTCCAGAACGTTGCCGCCCGAAAGCACCACGAACTCGTCCTTGCCGTCCTCCTCGCCCGCGCCGGCGGGCGCCGGACGCTGGCCGCTGACGCCGGAATAGCTGAGCACGATCGTGTCGCCCGGCCGCGCCTCGGCGAGCATGTCGTTCCAGACATATTCGATGAACAGCAGCCGGGCATCGGCGTCTTTCAGGGCGACGACCTTCTCGGCGCCGAGCGCACGTACCGCGTCGGCAATCACGTCGGCGTCGTTGACGGCGCCGGCGAGCTTGTAGCCGGCATAGTCGTCGATGCCGATGGCGATGCCGAACAGGCGCGGCTTCGGCGGCTGGAAGTAATACTGGCCGACGACCTGATCGTAATAGGCGGGCTCCTGCGTGTGATGGACCTTGCGGGCGAGCGCCTGGACCTCCACCTGCGTGCGCTTGGCGATGTCGACCAGCGGCAGGCCGGGGGTGGCCAGGATCGGCATGAACTTGCGGGTGAAGACCGAATTCGGCTCGCCATCGTCTGGGCCGAGCCTGTCCAGCGCCTTCTGGCCGACACCGGCCGAATAGAGAACGAACATGCCCTTCTGCGGCTCCATGCGGGCGAGACCCTTGAGCGACATGCCGCCCCTGGTCCCGTCGCGGGCGAACGGATCGTCGCGGCAGGCGTCGAGCACGACCAGCGCCAGGCCGACGCCGCGTTCGCCGAGGCGGGCAAGAATCTCGCCGGCATTGACCGCCTCGCGGCGCAGCTTGGGCCCCTCGTCGGGTTCGAGCATCGGCATGTCGACGGGAAGCAGGTAGTTGCTGCCTTCCATCGCCAGGCCGTGGCCGGAGTAGAAGATCAGAGCGACGTCATGCTCCTCGAGCGACTCGTAGAACGCCTCCAGCGTCTCGTCGAAGGGATCGCGGGCGAGATTGTCGGCCGAGGTGACCTCAAATCCGAGGCCGGAAAGCGTCTTCGCCACCGAATCGGCATCGGCGACGGCCTTCTGCAGGGGTGCGAGCGCCTCGTAGGCGTCGTTGCCGATGACCAGGGCCCGGCGCTTCCCCGTGCCCGACCCGGCGGCCTGGACGGCCGGTAGCGCCTCCAGCTGCGCCTTGAGCTCGTCGAGCGATTGCCATCGCTCGGAGAGCACCTTCTGCATCTCCGCTTCGGATCCGAGCGACTTGATGCCGGCATGGGCGGGAGGGGCCGCAACGAAAACAAGGGCAATGAAGACCGAAAAAAGGCTGAGCAGGCGGACGCCGGGCGTCGCGGTCGCCCCAGCGCCGGCATTCTTGCCACCTTCTGCCCAGAACCCCACGAAAATCCCCGTTTGCGCGGAATTTAGCCGCCACCGGCCAGATCGGCAACCGACCGGTCGGCATCGGATAGACTCCACCTGCGGCCAAACCGGGGCGAACGCCCGACTGAGGTGTCCGGCGCCGCGCCGGCTGTCCGGTTGCGTGGCGCAATCCGCTGTGCCAAAAGCGCGCGATGCTGCGCAAGGGCCCTGCCGTTGAAACCATCGCGTGACAGACGCCGCGACGACCGGCCGTCCCGCCAGGGTGGCCGGGACGTGCGGCGGCAGCCGGAAGCCCGCCCCGACAAGGCGCGGCCGGAAGGGGCGCGTCTGGACCAGACGCCCGCCGCGGAGCCGCCGCCTGCTCGCAGGCAGCTTCGCCGCCGCGATGGTGATCTTCCGGCGGAGCGCCTGCCGCTGATCCTGGAAGTCGCGCCCAACGACGACTACGCGCTGATCGACAGCGGCGCCGGGCGAAAGCTCGAGCAATACGGCCCCTACCGCATCGTGCGCCCGGAAGGCCAGGCGATCTGGCAGCCGGCGCTTGCCGAGCGCGAATGGGCGAAGGCCGACGCGATCTTCACCGGCGATACGGACGAGGAAGGCATGGGCCGCTGGCGCTTTCCCCGCGCGCCCCTCGGCGAGACCTGGCCGATGCGCCACGACGGCATCGACTATCTCGGCCGCTTCACCTCGTTCCGCCATGTCGGCGTGTTTCCGGAGCAGGCATCCCACTGGGACCACATGGCCGGGCTGATCGAGGCGGCAAGGCGGCCGGTGAAGGTGCTGAACCTGTTCGGCTATACCGGCCTCGCCAGCCTCGTTGCGGCGCGGGCCGGCGCCGAGGTGACCCATGTCGACGCCTCGAAGAAGGCGATCGGCTGGGCCCGCGAGAACCAGGAGACGGCGCGGCTTTCCGACCGGCCGATCCGCTGGATCTGCGAGGACGCCATGAAGTTCGCCGAGCGCGAGGAGCGCCGCGGCAGCCGCTACGATATCATCCTGTTCGATCCGCCCGCCTACGGCCGCGGGCCGAAGGGTGAGGTGTGGCAGCTGTTCGAGGACCTGCCGGCGCTGGCCGACATCTGTCGTGCCATCCTGACGCCGAGGCCGCTGGCGGTGGTGCTGACGGCCTATTCGATCCGCGCCTCGTTCTTCGCCATCCACGGCCTCATGCGCGACACTTTCGCCGGCATGGGCGGGCGCGTGGAATCCGGCGAGCTGGTGATCCGCGAGAAATCGGTGGGACGGGCACTTTCGACGTCGCTGTTCTCGCGCTGGGTGGCCGGATGAGCGGGCGCGACGGACATCGGACGGTCGGCCAGGTGAAGGAGGTCACCAGCCTCGCCAACCCGCTGGTCAAGGACATCAAGGCACTGGCATTGAAGAAGTTCCGCGATCAGCAGAACGCCTTCCTGGCGGAAGGCCTGAAGCTGGTCATCGACGCGCTCGACCTCGGCTGGACGATTAGGACGCTGGTCTTCGCCAAGTCGGGCAAGGGAAACCCGGCGGTCGAGAAGGTGGCGGCGCGCACGGTGGCGTCGGGAGGGCTTGTACTCGAGGTCAGCGAGAAGGTGCTGTCGGCGATCACGCGGCGCGACAACCCGCAGGCGGTGGTTGGCGTCTTCGCCCAGCGCTGGACGGCGCTGAAGGACATACGGCCGAAGGGCGACGACGTCTGGGTCGCACTCGACCGCGTGCGCGACCCCGGCAATCTCGGCACGATCATCCGCACTGCCGACGCGGTGGGGGCCAGGGGGGTCGTCCTGGTCGGCGAGACGACCGATCCGTTCTCGATCGAGACGGTGCGCGCCACGATGGGCTCCGTGTTCGCCGTGCCCCTGGCGAAGACCGATGCCGCCAGCTTCCTGCAATGGCGCAAGGGTTTTCCCGGCCTGGTGGTCGGCACGCACCTCAAGGGCGCCGTCGACTACCGGACGATCGACTACAGCGGGCGGCCGGTGCTGCTGCTGATGGGCAACGAGCAGCAGGGCCTGCCCGACGAGCTTGCGGCGGCCTGCGACCGCCTGCTGCGCATCCCGCAGGCGGGACGGGCGGATTCGCTCAACCTCGCCGTCGCCACCGCGGTCGCGCTCTACGAAATCCGCCGCAAGGCGCTGAAGCTCGACGGGAGCCCGGCATGAGGGTCGGAACAGGCCTGCTCGCCGCCGTTTTCGCGGTCGCCGTCGCGCTCGACCAGTGGGTCAAGTACCTCGTCGAGACCCGGCTCGAGATGCAGGAGAAGGTGGACGTCCTGCCCTTCCTTGCGCTCTATCGAACCTTCAACACCGGCATCGCCTTCTCCATGCTGAGCTGGTTCGGCGACAAGGGGCTGATCGTGGTGACGCTCGCGGTGGCGGCCTTCATCCTCTTCCTGGCCTGGCGCTCCGACCCGACGCAGGTGTTCGCGCGCTTCGGCTTCGCGCTGATCCTCGGCGGCGCCATCGGCAACCTGATCGACCGCATCCTCTACGGCCATGTCGTCGACTACGTGCTGTTCCACACGCCGATCTGGTCGTTCGCCGTGTTCAACCTCGCCGACACCTTCATCAGCGTCGGAGCCGGGCTCGTCATCCTCGAGGAGTTCCTCCTCTGGCGACGGGGTCGAAGTGCGGCGCCGGATGCTTGATTTCGACAGCACGACGCCGCATCGTCCGGCGTCGACAGCTACCGGGAGTTGGAAATGACAGGCACGTTCAAGGCCATCCTCGTCACCCGCGACGAGAACAAGAAGCAGTCGGTCGCGGTGACCAGCCTGTCGGAGGCCGACCTGATGGACGGCGACGTCACGGTGACGATCGACGCGACCACGGTGAACTACAAGGACGGGCTCGCCATCACCGGCCTGGCCCCGGTCGTGCGCCGCTTCCCCCTGATCCCCGGCATCGACTTCGCCGGCACCGTGCGCGATTCGGCGCATCCGGACTGGAAGCCGGGCGACAAGGTCATCCTCAACGGCTGGGGCACCGGCGAGACGCACCACGGGGCCTTCGCGGAAATCTCGCGGGTCAAGGGCGACTGGCTGGTTCCGCTGCCGGACGGCATGAGCGCGCGCGACGCCATGGCGGTCGGCACCGCCGGCTACACCGCGATGCTCGCCGTGATGGCGCTGGAGCGCCACGGCATCGACCGCGACCGCGGCCCGGTGGTGGTCACCGGCGCGGCCGGCGGCGTCGGCTCGGTCGCCATCGCCATCCTGTCGCGGCTCGGCTACCGCGTCATCGCCTCGACGGGGCGGCTGTCGGAGAGCGACTACCTGACCGATCTCGGCGCGTCCGAGATCATCGCCCGCGAGGAACTTTCCGGGCCGGCCAGGCCGCTCGCCAAGGAGCGCTGGGCCGGCGGCATCGACGCGGTCGGCAGCCATACGCTGGCCAACGTGCTGTCGATGACTTCCTACGGCGGCGCGGTGGCGGCCTGCGGGCTGGCCGGGGGCATGGACCTGCCGACCAGCGTGGCGCCTTTCATTCTGCGCGGCGTGTCGCTGCTCGGGATCGATTCGGTGATGGCGCCGAAGGCGCTGCGCCTGGAGGCATGGCGGCGCATCGCCAGCGAACTCGATCACCGGAAACTCGCGCGGCTTTCGACGACGATCGGGTTCGACGGCATCCTGCAGGCCGGCCGCGACATCGTCGAGGGCAAGATCCGCGGGCGCGTGGTCGTGGAAATGTAGGGCCTTCCGGCCGGCGGGCTCAACTCAAACGCGAGGCCGGTAAAATTCTAACGTATCGCCAAAAGCTTCCCTAATCGTTGAGCGGTAACGATTTCCGCGCAATGGCAGACTCCGCGCGGACAGAAATGCCGACCAACGCTTCCGGCCCGGGCAAGCCGCCGGCGGTCGCGCGCCCGCGATTCGCCCTCGGCCGGAATGTGCCGCCGCTGGCGCCCGACCTCCCCCATCCTCCCCCGAAGACGCTGCGTATCGCGCTCAGGGTCGGCCTCCTCGTGCTCGCCGGCGTGGCCTACGTGACGGGGGCGCCGCCCTTCCTCTCGGTGTCGCTGCTCGTCCTCGGCCTCGCCAGCCTCGTCCTTCTGTGGCGCAGCCTGACGACCGAGGCGCAGCTGGCGGCGGCCGTTGACGAAACCACGACGCGCAGCCGCGCCGAACTCGAAGCCCTCGCCGACCGCATGTGGGAGTTGCAGGAGAGCGAGGAGCGCTTCCGCGGCCTGATCGACGCGCTCGGCGACCTTGTCGTGCATCGCGACCGCGATGGCCGCATCGTCTACGTCAACCAGGTTTTTGCCGACCTTCTCGGCCGCGACGCCGACTCGCTCGCGGGACGCACGCTCGAGGAACTCGGGATAGACGTCGGGATCGTCCCCGATGCGGCCTTCTCCGACGGCGAATGCCTCAGTTCGACCGATGTCGCGATCCAGTCGTCGAGCGGTGCACGCTGGTATTCGTGGATCGAACTCTCCGTGCGCGACAAGACGAGCGAAGCGGTGTCGCATCGCGCGATCGCCCGCGACATCAGCGCGCGCAAACGCGCCGAGATGGCGCTGATCAGCGCGCGCGAACGCGCCGAGCACGCCAGCCGGGCCAAATCCCGCTTCCTCGCCACCGTGAGCCACGAGATCCGCACGCCGATGAACGGCATCATCGGCATGGCCGCGCTGCTTGCCGAGACCGAGCTGACGCCCGAGCAGCGCACCTATGTCGGTGCGATCTCGACCTCCGCCGGATCGCTCCTGGCGCTCATCGAGGACCTCCTCGACTACTCCAAGATCGAGGCGGGCAGATTCGAGCCCGAACTGCAGCCTGTGTCGCCGCGCGAACTCGCCGAAAGCGTGGTCGAACTCCTCGCCGCCAAGGCCTATGCCAAGGGCATCGGCATCGCCAGCTTCGTCGCCCCCGACGTGCCGTCGGTCATCACCGCCGATCCGGGGCGGCTGCGCCAGGTGCTCCTCAACCTCGTCGGCAACGCGGTGAAGTTCACCGAGCGCGGCGGTGTCACGGTGACGGTCACGACGGACGGACAGTCGACGACGCCGACGATCCGCTTCGCCGTCACCGACACGGGCCCGGGGCTGCGGCGCGAGGACATGGCGCGCATCTTCGAAGAGTTCGAGCAGGTCGACGGCACGTCGACGCGAAATCATGGCGGCGCCGGGCTCGGGCTCGCGATCTCGCGCAGGATCGTCGAATCGATGGGCGGATCGATCGACGTCCGCAGCAAGCCCGGCGAAGGATCGGAGTTCTTCGCCGAGCTGCCCATGATCGATGCCCGTTCGTCCGCGCACGCCGCCGCCCCCGCGCTGCTCGACCGGACCGTCACCATCGTCTCCGGCCGGGCGATCGAGGCGGAGGCCATCGCGCGCACCATCCGGGCCCATGGCGGCACGGCCACCGTCGTGGCGTCGATCGACGAGGCGATGACGCTCGACGGGTCGAGCGATGCCGTCCTGATCGACGCGGCGATCGAAAAGAACGGACAGAGCCAGCTGGAGCGGCTGCGCCGGCACGGCTATCGCAACGCGGACGCGATCATCCTGGTCGCGCCGACGGAGCGGCGTCGCGTGGCCGAGTTCCGCGACGCCGGCTATGCCAACTTCCTCGTCCGACCCGTGCGCGGGGAGACGCTGCTGCGGGTCCTGACGCACCGCCCGGGCCAGCCGGCGAAGCCCGAGACCCAGAAGCGGCCTCCCTCGGCCCGCTCGATCGGGCGCGAACTGTCCATTCTGGTGGCAGAGGATAACGAGATCAACGCGATGCTGGCGCGCGCGGCCCTGACCAAGGCGGGCCACCGGGTCGACGTCGTCGGCAACGGCAAGGCTGCCGTCGAGGCGATGACCGCGAAGGGCAAGGCGCGGCACTACGACATCGTGCTGATGGACCTGCACATGCCCGTCATGGACGGGCTCGACGCCATCGCGGCAATCCGCCGCGACGAGCAGCGGCGCAAGGCTGCCGCCGTGCCGATCGTGGTGCTCTCGGCCGACAGCCAGGAACAGACCCGGCACAACGTGCTGGTCCACGGCGCCAGCGGCTTCGTCACCAAGCCGCTCGACCCGCAGAACCTCGTCCGCACGGTCGAGGAACAGGCCGCCGCCTGACCCCGACCCCCGTTTTCGGTAGCCGTCGAACTATTGCCGGAACCGCCGGATCACGGTACTGTCACAATCCTGTTGCACTCCCAACTTATTCCCGCGCCAAGAGGGATGGCTCGAAGGAGAATCACCCCGTGCACACAGCCACCGCGGAGAAGAAGCCCCGCCAGAGCGGCGAAGCGGTGGTGTTCGGGCGGCGCTTCGATGCCATCGATACCGGGGCCGCTCTCGGCCGCATCGGCTCGCTGGAGGTGAGGCTGGCCCGCGATCCCGTCGAGGTCGCCGCTGCCCAGGAAATCCGATTCCGCGTCTTCTACGAGGAACTCGGCGCCCGGCAGAACCTGACGACCGGCCCCGATCCGCGCGACGCCGACCGCTTCGATGCCTTCTGCGACCATCTTCTCGTCGTCGATACGGCGCTGCCGGGGCCCGATCACAAACGAATCGTGGGCACCTACCGCCTGCTCAGGCAGGAAACCGCGGAAATGACCGGCGGCTTCTATTCCGAGGACGAATTCGAACTCGACCGGCTCGTGGCGCGCCACCCCGGGCTCAATTTCCTCGAACTCGGCCGTTCCTGCGTGCTTCCGGCCTACCGGTCGAAGCGCACCATCGAGGTGCTGTGGCAAGGCATCTGGGCCTATATCAACCACTATTCGATCGGCGTGATGACCGGCTGCGCCTCCTTCCACGGCACGGTGCCGGCCGCCCATGCCGAGGCCCTGTCCTATCTCGCGCAGAATTTCCGCGCCGAGGCCCCCTGGGACGTGCGTGCCGTGCCCGGCCGCTACCACTCCATGGACCTGATGCCGCCCGAGGGGATCTCGCCGCGCTCGGCCATCGCCGCCATGCCGCCGCTGATCAAGGGGTATCTGCGCCTCGGCGCGAAGATCGGCGACGGCTGCGTCGTCGACCACGACTTCGGCACCACCGACGTGTTCATCGTCATGCCGATCGCGGCGATCGGCGCCCGCTACATCAACTACTACGCCTCGGAAGCCGACCGCTTCACGGCATAGGCCGATCGTCCGGCCGCCGACGACCTCGTGCCGGACGGACGGTCGCGCCGGTCCGGCGGTTCACGCCTTCCACGCCACCAGTACAGCGCCTGCGGCGATGAGGACGATGCCCAGCCAGTTCACCGCCGATGGCCGTTCGCCGAGGAAGAGTGCGGCGAACAGGGCGACGAGGACGACGCTCAGCTTGTCGATCGGGGCGACCCGCGAGGCCTCGCCGAGCTTCAAGGCGCGAAAATAGCACAGCCACGAAGCGCCGGTGGCGACGCCCGACAGGACCAGGAACGTCCAGGTGCGCATCGGCACCGCCGACGGCGGCTGCCAGGCGCCGGTCAGCCGCACCACCAGCGCCGCGACGAGAAGGATGACCGCCGTCCTGACGAGCGTGGCGTAGTCGGACGAGACGTCGGCCACACCGACCTTGGCGAAGATCGCGGTGAGCGCGGCAAAAACGGCAGAAAGGACCGCCCAGAACTGCCACTGTTCGGCAAACGGCCTCAGCATCCTCTCACGTCCCCGCGGTGTAGGCCGCGATCGCCGCCATGTTGACGACGTCGGAGTCCTTGGCGTTCAGCGCCACGATCTGCACCGGCTTGTTCAGGCCGACGAGCAGCGGTCCGATGACGGTGGAGCCGCCGAGTTCCTGCAGCATCTTGGTGGAAATCGAGGCCGAGTGGAAGGCCGGCATGACCAGCACGTTTGCCGGACCGGACAGGCGGCAGAACGGATACTGCTGCATGAGGCGCGGGTTGAGGGCGACGTCGGCCGCCATCTCGCCGTCGTATTCGAAGTCGACGCGGCGCTTGTCGAGGATCTTGACCGCCTCCTGGACGCGCTCGGAACGCTCTCCCGCCGGATGGCCGAAGGTCGAATAGGCGAGCAGCGCGACACGCGGTTCATAGCCCATGCGCCGGGCAAAGCCGGCGGCCTCCTCGGCGATGTCGGCGATCTGCTCCGAAGTGGGCATGTCATGGACGGCGGTATCGGCGACAATGACGGTGCGCCCCCGGCAGAGCGCGATCGAGACGCCGATGACGCGATGGCCCGGCCTGGCATCGATGATGCGGCGCACGTCGTCGAGGGCTGTCGAATAGTTGCGGGTCACGCCGGTGACCACGCCGTCGGCGTCGCCCAACGCCACCATGCAGGCGGCGAAGTGGTTGCGGTCGTTGTTGATGAGGCGCTGGCAGTCGCGGAAGAGGAAGCCCTTCCTCTGCATGCGCTCGTAGAGGAAGTCGGCATAGATGCCGTTGCGCCGCGACAGGCGCGCGTTGATGATCTCAATGCCCGGCCGGTTCAGGTCGACACCGGCCTGGCGTGCCGTCTCCTTGATCTGGTCGTCGCGCCCGAGCAGGATCGCGGTACCCAGCTTCTGGTTCACGTAGGAAACGGCGGCGCGCATGACCTGCTCCTCCTCGCCCTCGGCGAAGACGATGCGCTTGGGCTGGCGGCGGACGCGGTCGTAGATTCGCTGCAGGGTCGAGGCGATGGGATCGCGTCGTGCCGACAGTTCGTTGGCGTATTTGTCGAGATCGAGGATCGGCCGGCGGGCGACGCCGGTGTCCATCGCCGCCCTGGCGACGGCGACGGGAATGGCCGAGATCAGGCGCGGATCGAACGGCACCGGGATGATGTAGTTCGGACCGAACTTCGGCCGGTTGCCCTGGTAGGCCGCCGCGACGTCGTCGGGCACGTCCTGGCGGGCCAGATCGGCGAGGGCGCGGGCCGCCGCCACCTTCATCTCGTCGTTGATCGTGGTGGCGCGCACGTCGAGGGCGCCGCGAAAGATGTAGGGAAAGCCAAGGACGTTGTTGACCTGGTTCGGATAGTCCGAGCGGCCGGTCGCCATGATGGCGTCGGTCCTGATCTCGGCGACCTCCTCCGGCGTGATCTCGGGATCGGGATTGGCCATGGCGAAGATGATCGGGTTCTTCGCCATCGACTGGACCATGGCCGGCGTCAGCGCCCCCTTCGCCGACAATCCGAGGAAAACGTCGGCGCCGTCGAGCGCCTCGGCGAGGCTGCGCGCGTCGGTCTTGACCGCATGCGCCGACTTCCACTGGTTCATGCCTTCCGTACGGCCCTGCCAGACCACGCCCTTGGTATCGCAGAGCGTGATGTTCTCCGGGGCGAACCCCATCGACTTGATCAACTCGATGCAGGCGATTCCGGCCGCGCCGGCGCCGTTGCAGACGAGCCTCGTCGATTTCATGTCGCGGCCGGTGATCTCCAGCGCGTTGATCAGCCCGGCGGCCGAGATGATCGCGGTCCCATGCTGGTCGTCGTGAAAGACCGGAATGTCCATGATCTCGCGCAGGCGCTGCTCGATGATGAAGCACTCGGGCGCCTTGATGTCCTCGAGGTTGATGCCGCCGAAGGACGGACCGAGGAAACGCACGCAATTGACGAACTCGTCGGCGTCCTCGGTATCGACCTCGAGGTCGATGGAATCGACATCGGCAAAGCGCTTGAAGAGCACCGCCTTGCCTTCCATCACCGGCTTCGAGGCGAGCGCGCCGAGATTGCCGAGACCGAGGATGGCGGTGCCGTTGGAGATCACGGCAACGAGATTGCCGCGCGTCGTGTAATCGAAGGCCCGGCTCGGATCCTCGGCGATGGCCTTGACCGGCACCGCGACGCCCGGGGAATAGGCGAGCGACAGGTCGCGCTGCGTCGTCATCGGCTTGGTCGGGGTGATCTCGAGCTTGCCCGGCCGCCCCATCGCGTGGAACTCGAGCGCTTCCTGGGCGCTGACGGACGGTCCCGCGTTATCGGATTTCTTGCTGGAAGCCATGGTCGCGCGCTGTCCCCTACCCTCTACGTGCTCTTCTTTTGTGGAGTGACGGGGATTAAGGCTACAATTCGCGCGCGTAAACCGGCAAGCAGGAGCGGCCCGGTTTTTTTTGATGGTGTTCAGGAAGGTGAACGACGAGACGCCGACGCGAAGGGACGTCGCGGCCGTACCGACGGCCGGCGTCGGCGCCACGCCGATGATGGAACAGTACATCGAGATCAAGACGGCCAACCCGGATTCCCTCCTGTTCTACCGGATGGGCGACTTCTACGAGCTGTTCTTCGACGACGCCGAGCAGGCGTCGCGGGCGCTCGGCATCGTGCTGACGAAGCGCGGCAAGCACAATGGCGACGACATCCCGATGTGCGGCGTGCCGGTCCATGCGGCCGACGACTACCTGCAGAAGCTGATCGCACTCGGCTTCCGCGTCGCCGTCTGCGAGCAGATCGAGGACCCGGCCGAGGCCAAGAAGCGCGGCTCGAAATCGGTCGTGCGGCGCGACGTGGTGCGGCTGGTGACTCCCGGTACGATCACCGAGGACAAGCTGCTGGCGCCGTCGGAAGCGAACTTCCTGATGGCGCTCGGCCGCGTGCGCGGCGGCGACGGCGCCGGCGGACAGGCGCTGGCGCTCGCCTGGATCGACATCTCCACGGGTGCCTTCCGCGTCGCCGAGACGAATGCCGAGCGCCTGGTCGCGGACATCTTCCGCGTCGACCCGAAGGAACTGATCGTTGCGGAACCGGTGTTTCACGACGCCGGACTGCGCCCGGCGCTGGACGCGATCGGCCGCATCGTCAACCCGCAGCCGGCGGCGCTGTTCGATTCCTCGGCCGCGGCGGGCCGCATCGCCCGCTTCTACGGTGTGGCCACGCCCGACAGCTTCGGCACGTTTTCGCGGGCGGAACTCTCCGCCATCGCCGGGGCCGTGGCCTATGTGGAGAAGACGCAGAGGTCGGAACGGCCGCCGCTGGCGCGGCCGGAACGCGAGAGCGCAGGGTCGACGCTGTTCATCGACCCGGCGACGCGCGCCAACCTGGAGCTGCTGCGCACGCTGTCCGGGAGCCGCGAGGGCTCGCTGTTCCGGGCGATCGACCGGACCCTGACCGGCGCGGGCGGGCGGCTGCTCGCCGAGCGGCTGACCGCGCCCCTGACCGACCCTGCCGCGATCGGCGAGCGGCTCGATTCGGTCTCCTTCTTCCGTGACGAGGCAACGCTCGCCGCCGCGCTGGCGCAGTGCCTGAAGCGGGCGCCCGACATGCCGCGGGCGCTGTCGCGGCTGGCGCTGAACCGCGGCGGCCCGCGCGACCTTGCCGCGCTCGCCGCCGGGCTCGGGGTCGCCGCGGAGGTCGCGGCGCTCCTGGCGACGGCCGAACTGCCCGCGGAACTGGCGCGCGCCCGCGCCGCCCTCTCCGCGCTGCCCGAAGCACTTCGCACGCACCTCGAAGTCGCGCTCGGCGACGAGCCGCCGCTGCTCAAGCGCGACGGCGGCTTCGTGCGGGCCGGCTACGACGCCTCCCTCGACGAGATGCGGGCGCTGGCGACCGAATCGCGGCGCGTGATCGCGGATATGGAGCGCGAGCTCATCGAGGAAACGGGCATACGCTCCCTGAAGATCCGCCACAACAACGTACTCGGCTACTACATCGAGGTGACTGCCAACCACCAGGCGATCATGACCGGGACGGATGCCGCCCGCGCCCGCTTCATCCACCGGCAGACCATGGCCTCCGCGATGCGCTTCACCACGACCGAGCTCGCCGACCTCGAGACGAAGATCGCCAATGCCGCCGACCGCGCGCTGGCGATCGAACTCGCCGTCTTCGACCGGCTGGTGGAGGAA
>DUSC01000013.1 GCA_012842935.1 Hyphomicrobiales bacterium
GGCAGCACGATCGGCTCGAAGCCGAGCGCGGCGAGCCTGCGGCCCGTGGCGTCGGCGCCCGGATGCGGCCGCGTCACGAGTACGCGATGGCGCATCTCAGGACCAGCCCTCGAAGAACCGAGTGCCCGCCCTGGCGCGGATCGCCTCGCCGGCCCGCCGGCCGATCGCGGCCGCCTCGCTCGTGCGTCCCTCGCCGGCGATGTCGTGGGCTTCGCGCCCGTCGGGTGTGATGATCAGCCCGGTGAACGAGATCCGGTCGCCGTCGATGCGGGCGTGGCCGGCGATCGGCGTGCGGCACGACCCGTCGAGCGATGCGAGGAAGGCGCGTTCGCAGGTCAGAGCCGCTTCCGTCGCCGCGTCGCCGATCGGCGAAAGCAGTCGGGCCGCTGCCTCGTCGCCCCGACGCGCCTCGATGCAGATCGCTCCCTGGCCCGGCGCCGGTGGAAAGTCGTCGAGCGGCAGCAGTTCGGTGATGCGCCCGGCCAGCCCCAGCCGGCGCAGTCCGGCATTGGCGAGCAGCGTGCCGTCGACCGCGCCTTCGTCGAGCTTGCGCAGGCGCGTCTGCACGTTGCCGCGGAACATGACCACCTCGAGGTCGGGCCGCAGCCGGCGGATCAGCGCCTGGCGGCGCAGCGACGAGGACCCGACCACCGCCCTGTCCGGCAGGTCGCGCAGCCGCGCCGCCCTGCCGCCGATGAAGGCGTCGCGCGGATCCTCGCGCGGCAGGAAGGCGGCGAGCTCCAGCCCGTCGGGCAGCGCCGTCGGCATGTCCTTCGACGAATGGACGGCGATGTCGATGCGGCGGTCGAGCAGCGCTTCCTCGATCTCTCTGGTGAAAAGTCCCTTGCCGCCGGCCTCCGACAGGGGCCGGTCCAGGATGCGGTCGCCGCTGGTCGAGATGACGACGATGGCGAAGGCCTCCTCGGGAAGCGCATGGGCGGCCATCAGGCGGGCGCGCGTCTCGTGCGCCTGCGCCAGTGCAAGCGCGCTGCCGCGCGTTCCGATCCTGAAGACGGTTGTTCGCATCGTCGGGTCCATGTTAACCCCGCGCCGGGCCGGGCCGCGGTCCGACCCCTCCTATCGGGGAAAGCGCCGACGGGCAATCCATGGGCAAGGCTGACGAACTGAGCGTCCTGGGCATCGAGACGAGCTGCGACGAGACCGCCGCGGCGGTGGTGTCGTGGAGTGCTGCCGGCGGGCCTTCGATCCGTTCCAACGTGGTGCTCAGCCAGATCCGCGAGCACGCGGCCTTCGGCGGCGTGGTGCCGGAGATCGCCGCGCGCGCCCATGTCGAGGCGCTCGACGGCGTCGTCGACGCCGCGCTGAAGGACGCCGGTGTCTCGCTCGCCGACCTCGACGCGATTGCCGCGACGGCAGGGCCAGGCCTCATCGGCGGGCTGATCGTCGGCCTGATGACCGCGAAGGCCTTGGCGGCGGCCACCGGCAAGCCGCTGATCGCCGTCAACCATCTCGAGGGCCATGCGCTGACCGGCCGGCTGACCGACGGGCTATCGTTTCCCTACCTGCTGCTGCTCGTCTCCGGCGGACACACCCAGATCGTCCTGGTGCGCGGCGTCGGCGACTACGATCGCTGGGCGACGACCATCGACGACGCGCTCGGCGAGGCCTTCGACAAGACCGCCAAGCTGATCGGCCTGCCCTATCCGGGCGGGCCGAACGTCGAGAAGGCGGCGGCGCGCGGCGACTGCACCCGTTTTCCGCTGCCCCGGCCGATGAAGGGCGAGGCGCGGCCCGACTTCTCCTTCTCCGGCCTGAAGACGGCCGTCCGCCAGGCCGCGACGGCAATCGCGCCACTGTCGCCGACCGACGTCGACGACCTCTGCGCCTCGTTCCAGGAGGCGATCGCGGAGACGCTGGACGACCGCGTCGGCCGCAGCCTGGACCGCTTCCGGGCGGCCTTCCCCGGCATCGCCGAGCCGGTCCTGGTCGTCGCCGGCGGAGTCGCCGCCAACCGGGCCCTGCGCGCCCGGCTGGAGGCGAGCTGCGCGGCCCGCGGCTTCCGCTTCGTCGCCCCGCCGCACGCGCTGTGCAC
>DUSC01000141.1 GCA_012842935.1 Hyphomicrobiales bacterium
CGCTCGTACTTCATGTTGTCGCGCAGGTAGTCGAAGCCGTATTCGTTGTTCGTGCCGTAGGTGATGTCGCAGGCATAGGCGGCCCGGCGCTCCTCATCGGAAAGACCGTGGACGATGACGCCGGTGGAGAGCCCGAGGAAGGAATAGACGCGGCCCATCCAGGCGGCGTCGCGCTTCGCCAGGTAGTCGTTGACGGTGACGACGTGGACGCCCTTGCCTTCCAGCGCGTTCAGGTAGACCGGCAGCGTGGCGACCAGCGTCTTGCCCTCGCCGGTGCGCATCTCGGCGATGTCGCCGGAATTGAGCACCATGCCGCCGATCAGCTGGACGTCGAACGGGCGAAGCCCGAGGACGCGCTTCGCCGCCTCGCGCACGGTGGCGAAGGCCGGCACCAGCAGGTCGTCGAGCGAGGCGCCGCGGGCGATCTCGGCGCGGAACCTGTCGGTGCGGGCACGCAACTCGGCATCGGAAAGTGCGGAGACCTCGCTCTCCAGCGCGTTGATCGCCTCGACACGGGGACGCATGGACCTGATGCGACGATCGTTGGAGGAACCGAAGATCTTGCGCGCGAGGCCGCCGAGACTGACCATCCAATGGTCCTTTCAATGCGAACGGGCCGGCGCGGAATCGGTGCGAGAAGCCGCTACGGACGTATGAAACGCCGGCCTCATAACAGAAAAGCGCCCGGAAATCGCTTCTGGACGCCAAGACGAAGGACAGATAAGAGGGGCCTCCGACGATGTCAACGGACGGGGGCCGCCGTCGCGCGTGCGCAGTCCGCCTCTGCCCGGCACACACTTCCACCGGAGAAACAGCCCGATGATCCCAGTCCTCCGCCGCCTGTCGCGCGTCCGCGCCGGCATCGCCCTCTGCTTCCTCGCGCTCGCCGCCGCACCGGGCCTCGCCGAGGAGGACAAGGTCGTCGCCACGATCAACGGCAGCCCCGTCACCGAGGCCGACGTCGCGCTGGCCGTTTCCGACCTCGACGAGCAGTTCGCCCGCCTGCCGGAGGAGCAGCGGCGCGCCGCTGCGCTGTCGGCGATCATCGAGATCCGGCTGATGGCCGACGAGGCCATCGCCAAGGGCATCGACAAGGACGCCGCCTTCATGCGGCGCATGGCCTTCCTCCAGCAGCGCGCGCTGCACGCCGCGGTGATCGACAACGAGATCGCCGGCAAGATCACCGAGGAGGAGGTGCGCGCCCGCTACGACCAGCAGATCGCCGCGACGCCGCCGACGAACGAAGTCAAGGCGCGCCACATCCTGGTGAAGACGAAGGAGGAGGCCGAGGCGATCATCAAGCGGCTCGACGCCGGCGAAAGCTTCGAGGAGATCGCCAAGGAAGTGTCGACCGATCCCGGTTCGGGTGCCAATGGCGGCGACCTCGGCTGGTTCGGCCCCGGGCAGATGGTGCCGGAGTTCGAGCAGGCGGCCTTCGCGCTCGAGGTCGGCGCCCATTCGAAGGAGCCGGTACAGTCGCAGTTCGGCTGGCACGTCATCAAGGTCGAGGACAAGCGCGTCCAGCAGCCTCCGGCCTACGAGCAGGTCAAGGAGCAGTTCCGCTCGCTGGTGCTGCGCGAAAAGTATTTCGCCTTCGTCGAGGCGCTGCGCGCCAAGGCCACGGTGGACATTTCCGACCCCGACCTGAAGAAGGCGGTCGAGGCCGAGAAGGCGCAGTAGCCACCCCGGGGACGCATCGCGCGGGAAGCGTCGGGCGCGGTCGGCCGCCGCGCGCGGATTCCTGTTGACAACGTCGACACGCCGCTGCATTGGCGGGCAGGCAGCCCTCGGGCCGTCATCAAACCGCAGGAAGAGACCATGGACCCGGACAGTCGAAGTCGGACTTCGATGCAGCCGGTCGCGTAGCGCCTCCCCGCGAGGAGTTCCGTGCCGGCGAAAGCCTTGCAGAGAGGAACTCCCAATGTTGCGCATCTATACGGGCCAGAACGGCCATCTCGCCGCCGTCGGCGGCGTCGAGGACATCGGCAACGCCAACGTCCTGTGGCTGGACCTCCTTTCGCCGTCGCCCGACGAGGTGAAGCTCGTCGAGGCGCAGATCGGCATTGAGATCCCCACGCGCGACGAGATGGCCCAGATCGAGCTTTCGGAGCGCCTCTACAGCGAGGACGGCGCCGAGTTCATGACGATGACGACGGTCGCGCAGATCGAGAGCGACGATCCGGTCAAGGTGCCGATCTCCTTCATCCTGAAGGGTCATACGCTGGTCTCGGTGCGCTACCTCGACACGAAACCCTTCATGACCTATGCCAGCAAGGCGCAGCGCGGCTCCATGGTGTCGTGCTCGTCCGGCGAGGCCGTGATGCTGGGCCTGCTCGAGGCCGTCATCGACCGGGCGGCCGATGCCCTCGAGCGCATCGGCGACGAAATCGACGCCATCTCGCTCGAGGTGTTCCGCAACACGTCCGAAAGCGCGACCAAGAAGACCCGCAACCTGCAGTCGCTCATCGAACGGATCGGACGAAAGGGCGATACGCTCACCAAGCTCCGCGAGAGCCTGGTCAGCATCGTGCGGCTGGCTGCCTATCACAGCGCCGTCGAGACGGGCAGCCGCGCCACCGATGCCGCGCGGCGGAAGGCGCCGAAGGACATCCGCGAAAGGGTGAAGCTCATCCAGCGCGACGCGGCCTCGCTCGGCGACCACGCCATCTTCCTGTCTGGCAAGATCAATTTCCTGCTCGACGCGACGCTCGGACTGATCAACCTCGAGCAGAACCAGATCATCAAGATCTTTTCCGTCGCCGCCGTCGTGTTCCTGCCGCCGACGCTCGTGGCGTCCATCTACGGCATGAACTTCGACGTCATGCCGGAACTGCAGTGGACACTGGGCTATCCCTGGGCGCTCGGGCTGATGGTGCTGTCGGCGGTCGTGCCCTTCCTCTACTTCAAGCGCCGCGGCTGGCTGTAACGCCGATCCGGCGGGCGGTCCGCAGCCGGTGAGCCCGCCGCGATTCGCTTTGCCGTGCCCGAACCCGTCCGGGACGTCGTCTTCAGCGACAGGATCCGCGGTGAAGTGCGCGTCTCGACGGCGACGATTGGTGACTTCGTAATCGTGCGGGC
>DUSC01000142.1 GCA_012842935.1 Hyphomicrobiales bacterium
CGCATGACCAGCCCCACGCCCGCCGTCGGCGTGCCTCGCGGAATCTGGCCGCGCCTCAAGCTAAGTTTGGTAGCGGCGCCGCAAAGCGTCCCGGTCGTGATTTCCTGGCGCCGGCCGAGTGAATCGGATGCCGTCGAGGAAAACTGCACGATCCTGCGGCCCAAGCGCGAGCGGTCGAACGACGCTCGCGGCTATGTGCTCAACGTGGTGGCGATTGGAGCCGTCAACATGCCCGACACGCTCTTGGCCGACGCGGACTTTTTCTACTCGACGGCAACTCCTGGCTAGTTGGCTGATGCGGCGAGGCGCCGGTCTGCCGTTCGCAGCGTTCCGGACCGTTCGCGCGAAGCAGCTAACGATTCGAGAACGACATCGACTGCGGCAGGGTAAGGGCGGCGCACGGCATGGAGACGTCGCGCCGGGACCTGAATGCCATCCCCGTCGGCGCGTTGTGACCGCGCCTCACGCACGATGGCCGCCGGCGCGCTGGGAACGGGGCTGGGCGCAGTGCGACCGAAGTTTCGCGACAGGATCGCCGCGTCGGCCACGGTCACTTTCGCGTCGCCGTTGAGGTCGCCGCTTGCGCGCGTCGCGCCGGAAAGCGTGCCGAGATTTGCCTGGAGGATCGCCAAATCGAGCAAGTCGACGCGCAGGTCGCCGTTGAGATCGCCATCGAGCGCCGGCGTGTCGTCGGCCGCCGGCGAACCGCCAATCGCGTAGCTCGGACGCCACGCCGCCGGATCGTTCCACGTCGCTACCGGCGCGGCGGCGTCGAGGATGACTAGTGGTCTGTCTATGTCGAATTGACGAGTGCTAGCTTGGGATAGAGGCGTTTGAGCTTGATTCGGGCGTCGGGCGTTCGGAATTGCCAGTCGACGCGGACGTTGGTTTGGTTGCGAGGCTGTTGCCAAGCGGCGATCTCGGCGGCCAGGAGTTCCTGAGATTCGATTCGCCGAGACAGGCATTGCCGGCTCAGCGCCGACAACTCGCACTCGGCCATGTTCAACCAACTGGCGTGTTTCGGCGTGTGATGTACCTCGAATCGCTCGTACAACCGCCGCGCTTCTTCCGGCGGAAACGCTCGATACAACGTCGACAGCTTGTGCGTGTTCAAATTGTCCATCACGAGCACGATCTTCTCGGCTTGCGGAAAATGGACGTCCGACAAGTCGCGCAGCACGTGCGCGAAATCGATGATCGTCCGCCGCTCGGTCACCTTCACGTGCCGCCAGCCGGCCAGCGGCGCGAACAGCATGAACATGTTCGCCGTGCCGCGCCGCTCGTATTCATAATCCTCCCGCGCGGGTCGGCCCGGCTGCATTGGCACGGGCGGCGTCACATCCGCCACCAACTGCTTGCTCGCTTCGTCGAGGCACACCAGCGGCCGCTTTTCGTCTTTCGGACGCTGGTACACGTCGAGCACGTCCTCCATCGCGCTCACGAAATCCGGGTCGTCTGCCTTTGGCAACACCCAATGCTGCTTCAGCCACGGCTTGATCTCGTTTTTTTTAGCGCATCCGCGACGCAGTCCTTGCCGATCGCGTCCACGACTTCCAACTCAACCAGTTTGTCAGCCAGCATGCGCACCGTCCACCGCGCCTTCCCGGCCGGCGGCGGCGAACACGCGGTTGCGATCAAAATGGCTTCCTTCGCTCCGTCGAGCTTGCGCGGCCGATGGCCCGCGTTGGGCTTGCGTTCGATCGCTGCCGCCAAACCTTCCTCAACGTACGCCTTTCGCGTTCGATGCACGGTGATCGAACTCACGTCCAGCGCTTCGGCCACCTCCGCATCCGTCGGGCCGCTGCCCTCCACTCCGGCGTCCGCCTTGAGCAGCACCTGCGCCCGCCGTCGCTTCCCCGCCGCAACCTTGCCGCGAGACACAATCCCATCCAACTCCTCCCGCTCCTGCTCCGTCAACCGCACCACGTACTTGCTGTTATAATTCCGCATCGCCCACCTCCTTGGAAAAAACGAGGAGGCGATATGCTAGCACTTATCCAGCTAACGGCGACAGACCACTAGC
>DUSC01000143.1 GCA_012842935.1 Hyphomicrobiales bacterium
GCGGTCAACGGAGGCCCGGTGATGGCGGGTGGGTTGCAGGACAGGGGGACGTTTCCGGGCATCGCCCGGACGCTGCTCGCGCTTGCGCTGCTCGCCGAACGCGCCGCCGCCCGCTCGCTTCCCGTCCGCTTCCTCGTGCTTGCCCTCCTCTTCCGCGCCGAGGCGATCGCCCGCCGCTTCGTCGCCCGGGAGGCGGCGTCGCTGATCGCCGAGGCGGCCGAGACCGGCTGCCCGGACTTCCCCGACCTCGCCGGCCTCGGCGAACTTCCCGGCCCGCACCGCGGCGCCGCCGATGCAGCCCTTCTTTCGCTGCGGTTGCGCATCCTCGCCGCCGTGCTCGGCGCGCTGGCCGACGCCGAAGACATTCTCGACGAGCGGTCCGCCGGCTGGGCTGCCGAGGGTTCCGCCGGCGGGACACTCCGCAGCGGTGTCGTAAACAACCTGCCGCTGCTTCTCGTCGTCCGTTTCCCAGCCATACGCCGGCTGGTTCGCCCGTCCCGGCCTCCCTGAAGCCTCACGGCGGCGACCGAATCCGGAAAAAAATCCGCGAATCCGCCATGCCCTCCCGGGCACGATCCTGCTTGTCTGCGAAACCCTTACGACAGCATCGCGTCGATCTCGGCGACCAGCGCCGCGATCTCCTGCGCCGCCGGGCCGTTCGGCGCGCGGTCGCCCACACCCGCCCCTTCGCCGAGCGTCTCGGCGAAGAGGATGCGGCTGCCGATCATGGTCTTCGCCACCCGTCCACCCAGCTTCTCCGCCTCCGCGGCGATGTCGGCGGTGAGCCGCGCCCTGGGGGCGGCGCGGTTCACCACGATCAGCACCGGCTTCTTCTCCTGTCCCGCCATGGCGAGCGTCGGCTCGGTCGCCCAGAGGTCGACCTTCGACGGCGTCACCGGCACGACGACGAGGTCGGCGCATTCGATCGCCGGCCTGCCGTCGATGCCCATCTTCGGCGGCGTGTCGAGGAGGACGATGTCGTGGTTCGCGGCGAGTTCCTTCGCCTCGAAGCGCGCGCCCCAGGCGCTCGCCGTGCGGAAGCCCAGCCCGGCGCGCTCGCCCATCCGCTCGCGCCGCGTCATGAACCAGCGGCCGAGCGAGCCCTGCGGGTCGGTGTCGAGGATCGCCACGCGGCGCCCCGCGGCGAAGCCGAGCGCGAGGTTGGCGGCGAGCGTCGTCTTGCCGGCGCCGCCCTTCTGCTGGGCGATGGTGACGATGCGTCCGGCCATGCCCGCGTTCCCCCTCAGCGCACCTTGCGCTTGCCGAAGGTCGGTTGCACCTCGGGGATCGGCGGCATCTGCCAGGTGCCGGTGATCGGGATGCCGGTGTCTCGGTTGATGACGACGTCGAGAACGGTCGGCACGTTCGAGCGCAGCGCCTCGCGGTATGCGTCGCCGAACTGGTCGGGATGCTCGATGCGGATGCCGCGCCCGCCCATCGCTTCCGCCATCTTGGCGAAATCGGGATTCCACAGCTTGCCGGTCCGCTCGTTGACGAAGCTGGTACCGATCTCGCGTCCGTCGTGATAGGCGCGCTGCAAGTCGCGGATCGTGCCGATGGCATAATTGTTCTGCAGCACCCAGACGGCCGGCAGATTGTACTCGACCGCCGTGGCGACGGCGTGCGGCGTCATCATGAAACTGCCGTCGCCGCACAGCGTCACGCAGGGCGAGTTCGGCCGCGCCAGCCTGGCGCCGAGCACGCCGCAGACGCCGAAGCCCATGGCGGCGAAGCCGCCGGCGGTCATGTGCGTGCCGGGCACCCGCGGCTTCCAGTACTGCTCCGACCAGACCTGGCAGTTGCCGACGTCGTCGACCATGACCGTATCCGGCGGCGATATCTTCGTCATGTCGGCCATCATCCGGCGCGGCTCGATCGGCACCTCGCCGGAGCGCTCGAACGGCTCGCAGTAGTTGCGCCAGTCCATGCGCCAGGCCTCGATCTCCTTCATCCAAGGGCTGCCATAGGCCAGCCGGCTGCCCTTGGCGCGGGCAATCCGCGTCGCCTGGGCGAGGAAGGCCTTCGCGTCGCCGACCATGCCGATCTCGACGGGATAGTTGCGCCCGATCTCTTCCGGATCGATGTCGACCTGGATCAGCCTGGTCGGCGGGATGTTGTAGACGTAGCCCGGCAGCCACGATCCCGTGTGCAGGTCGTTGAAGCGGGCGCCGATGGCGAGGATCACGTCGGCGTTGCGCGCGGCTTCCGTCGCTGGGTACTCGCCCCACACGCCGGCGACGCCGAGGTTGAGCCGGTGGTCGGCGGGCAGTGCGCCCTTGCCCATGAAGGATGTGTAGACCGGTATGTCGAGCTGTTCGGCGAGCGCCCGGAGCTCGTCGTAGGCCCTCGCCACGCGCACCCCGCCGCCGGCCAGGATCAGCGGACGCTGCGCCCCGGTGAGCAGCGACAGCGCCTTCTCGACCGTCTCGTCGGCGACGGTCGTTCGCCAGTTGAGCGGGCTGCCGTGGACGTTGGGATCGGGCGTCGAGACCGGCGCGGTGCGCATGTAGAGGTCGTAGGGCATGTCGAAATGGACCGGCCCCGGCCGTCCGGTGCGCATCATCGAGAAGGCGTCGGGCAGGGCCTTGACCAGGTCCTCGACCTTGCGGATGCGCCACGACTTCTTCACGATCGGCGTGAACATCGACGACATGTCGCCGTGGTAGCGGTAGTCGTCCTGCAGCGCGCCGGTGTCGAACTGCGTCGTCGGCACCTGGCCGGTGATGAGGAAGAAGGCCGAGCAGTCGTAATAGGCGTTGGCGACCGAGATCATCATGTTCATCGGCCCCGGCCCTGTCGAGGCGTAGACCGCCAGCGGCTGTCCGGTCAGGCGGAAGTAGACGTCGGCCATGAAGCCGGCCGCCTGCTCGATGCGCGGCGAGATGTGGCGGATGCGGTCGGTCTGCCTGTAGAGCCCGTCGAGCAGGCCGATGGCGCCGTGGCCGGCATAGCCGAGGATCACCGGCACCTTCTCCTTGACCAGGTACTCGGCGATGATGTCGGTCCCGCGGATCTCGTTGGTCGGCGCCGGGCGGCTCGTCGAGCCGTAGCTCGAATAGGACGATCCGGACTGGATGCTGCGTTCGTACATGTCAGTGCTCCTCCCGAAGGCCCGGCCGCGCCCCGTTGCGACCGGGCCGGATCAATAGGTCGCGCGGCCGCCCGAGACGTCGAAGACCGCACCGGTCGAGAACGAGCACTCGCGGCTCGCCAGCCACAGGATCAGCGAGGTCACCTCGTCGATCCGGCCGAACCGGCCCATCGGAATCTTGGACAGCATGAAGGCGATGTGCTCCTCGCTCATCTGGTCGAATATCGCCGTTTTCACCGCCGCCGGCGTGACGCAGTTGACCGTGATCGGCTGCTTCGCCAGTTCCTTGCCGAGCGACTTGGTGAGCCCGATCACCGCCGCCTTCGAGGCGCTGTAGGCCGAGGCGTTGGGGTTTCCCTCCTTGCCGGCGACGGAGGCGATGTTGACGATGCGGCCGTAGCCGCCGGAAATCATCGCCGGGACGACGGCGCGGTTGCAGTAGAAGAGGCCGTGCACGTTGACGTCGAAGACGCGGCGCCAGTCCTCGAGCGGGTATTCCCACGTCGTCCGGTTCGGACCGGTGATGCCGGCGCTGCACACCAGCACGTCGACGCCGCCGAAGGCCGCGATCGTCGTCCTTGCCGCGGCCTCGACGGCGGCCGGGTCGGCGAGATCGAGGACGGCGCCGTCGATCGCATCGCCACGCGCGGTCTCGACCGCCGCGGCGTCGCGGTCCCATATCGTGACGCGGGCGCCCTCGGCCGCCAGCCGCCGGGCGACGGCCAGCCCGATGCCCGCGGCTCCCCCCGTGACGATCGCGCGCTGTCCGTCGAACCTTCCGGAAAACTGCATGATGCCGCCGCTCCTCCGATGCACCGCGAACCCAGTATGTCGCGGGCGAGGGGCGGCGATGTTGCCAACGGTCTGAAAATCGGCCTGGAAACGGTAGGCGCGCCGCAAACCACGCGGCGGACAGCCCGCCGCCCGGCGGCGGCTACGGCTTGGTTTCCTTCAGCTGCACCTGCGCGGCTTCGGTCTTCTTGGCGGTCGTGGACGACGAGCGCATCTCCATCGACCCGGAGCCGGGCGACGACAGTTTGAAGAGGAACGCCCCTTGGCGTCGGAATCCGAGGCCGCTGCCGGTCGGCCGCCGGCCGACACGCGCGGATTCGCAACCGAAAGCTCCAGCCGGGCGCCGGTTCCCCGACCGGCCTCCGCCACCTTCTTCGTGAAGCCGCGCGATCAGAGGAAAGCAGTGCGAGGCACAGCGAGCCGGCGGCGTGGACGATGACGACGATGGGGAAGGGATCGACGAGGGAACCCGGTCGCAGGTCCGCGATCGTCGCCGGCACGTCTCCCGTCGAGAGCCGCGGGACGCCGAAGATCCCCAACGTGACCGGCAGGACCGCCGCCCGGATCCGCTCGATGACCTCCGCGCATTACTGCCCGATGCCTTCCGACGAGAACGTCGGAACGACGGGGCATGTCTCGGCGTCGGGCAGAGGGGAAATGGTGGGCGATGACGGACTCGAACCGCCGACATCTTCGGTGTAAACGAAGCGCTCTACCAACTGAGCTAATCGCCCCCGACCGAGGCGGACGTTTAAGCGCTTCGGGCACGGCCCGCAAGGACAAAGCGTGCCCGATGCCGCGCGCGCAAGCCGGTCGGTGCCGTGGCGGAAAAGCTGTTCCCGGGGGATCGAAACCGTCCCGCTTGTGCTTGACACGGTCATGTCGACCCCTTAATTGACCGCCCAGCGACGCAGCGGGATCCTTTTCCCGGCGTTGATGCGCGGGTGTAGCTCAGTCGGTTAGAGTGCCGGCCTGTCACGCCGGAGGTCGCGGGTTCGAGCCCCGTCACTCGCGCCATCTTTCTCTCCACTGCCTCCATCGAAAATCCCGGCCGACCGGCCCCTCGACCGCGAAGATCGGCCCCATCGCGGCAACGATTCGTCGGCGCCGTGGGATGTCGCGCCGATCGTTCCGATGGGCAGGCTCGTTCACCGGCTGGGCCGGAAGCGCCCGGACCGGCCGCGGTCGTGCCGGCGCTGCGCGGCATTGAGCCGCGTCGCCGGCGCAAATCGGTTCGTAACCCGGCTTGACCGACACAGTTTCACCACGGTCGGGCTTGCGTGCCCTGTCCTGCTGCGCTAACCCTCGCCGCGTTGCAGCATGGCCGCGCCGATCGTCGAAATAGCGGCGCCCGGCGGTTCCGCTCGTGGCTGCAGTGCTATAGTGAGTGTTGGTCCGCAGCCACCGAAAGCCAGCGAAGCGAAAGCCAGCCGAAATGAACGGACTCCTCAGCGAATACCTGCCGATCGTCATCTTCATCGCGGTCGCGCTCGCCATCGGCGTCGCCCTTCTCGTCGCTCCGTTCCTGGTCGCCTACCGCAGCCCCGATCCCGAGAAGCTGTCGGCCTACGAGTGCGGATTCAACGCCTTCGACGACGCCCGCATGAAGTTCGACGTGCGTTTCTATCTCATCTCCATCCTGTTCATCATCTTCGACCTCGAAGTGGCGTTCCTCTTTCCCTGGGCTGTGTCGTTCTCCGAGGTCGGCATGCTCGGTTTCTGGTCGATGATGGTCTTTCTCGCCGTGCTCACCGTCGGATTCGTCTACGAATGGAAGAAAGGAGCGCTGGAATGGGATTGAACGACAGTTCCGGCAGCCTCGTCGCGCCGAAGTCGAAGGGCATCATCGATCCGGCGACCGGCAAACCGGTGGGCAGCGACGACCGCTTCTTCGGCGAGTTGAACAACGAGCTTTCCGACAAGGGTTTCCTCGTCACCTCCTCAGAAGCCCTGATCACCTGGGCGCGCACCGGCTCGCTGATGTGGATGACCTTCGGTCTCGCCTGCTGTGCGGTCGAGATGATGCACATTTCCATGCCGCGCTATGACGCCGAGCGGTTCGGCATCGCACCCCGCGCTTCGCCGCGCCAGTCCGACGTCATGATCGTCGCCGGCACGCTGACCAACAAGATGGCGCCGGCCCTGCGCAAGGTCTACGACCAGATGCCCGAGCCGCGCTACGTCATCTCGATGGGCTCGTGCGCCAACGGCGGCGGCTATTACCATTACTCCTATTCGGTGGTGCGCGGCTGCGACCGCGTCGTGCCGGTCGACATCTACGTGCCCGGCTGCCCGCCGACCGCCGAGGCGTTGCTCTACGGCATCCTTCTCCTGCAGAAGAAGATCCGTCGCACCGGCACGATCGAGCGGTGAGCGCCATGAGCGAAGCGTTGAACGACCTGTCCGCCTACATCGCCGAGAAGCTCGGCGCCCGCATCCGGGAGGCGGTCGTCGCCCATGGCGAACTGACGCTGACGGTGGAGCCCCACGACATCGTCCCGGTGCTGACGTTCCTGCGCCGCGACGTGCAGTGCCAGTTCGTCTCGATCATCGACGTCTGCGGCGCCGACTATCCGGCGCGCGCGCGCCGCTTCGACGTCGTCTACCACCTGCTTTCGCCGCGTCAGAACCAGCGCATCCGGGTCAAGGTGATGACCGACGAGGAGACGCCGGTGCCGTCGGTGACCGGCGTGTTCCCTGGCGCCGACTGGTACGAGCGCGAGGCCTACGATCTCTATGGCATCCTTTTCTCGGGGCATCCGGACCTTCGCCGGCTGCTTACCGACTATGGCTTCGAGGGGCACCCGCTGCGCAAGGATTTCCCCCTCACCGGCTTCGTCGAGGTGCGCTACGACGACGAGGCCAAGCGGGTCGTCTACGAGCCGGTGGAGCTCAAGCAGGAATTCCGCAACTTCGATTTCATGTCGCCGTGGGAGGGTACGGACTATGTCCTGCCCGGGGATGAGAAGGCAAAGACATGACGGCCATCGGAAGTCGTCAGTCGGCATTCGAGAACCGGCGCAACGTATCGCGCAATCCGGGCATCGCGATGCTTCGGACTCTGGGCGCCGATAGGTCCCGACGCCGGAAGCCGGCGATTGCCGTCCAATATGCCCGACTGCCGACTGCCGACTGCCGACTGCCGCAGGGCCAAACGCGATGACCGAACACAACGTCCGCAATTTCAACATCAATTTCGGGCCGCAGCATCCGGCAGCGCACGGCGTGCTGCGCCTCGTGCTCGAGCTCGACGGCGAGGTTGTCGAGCGTGTCGATCCTCACATCGGCCTGCTGCACCGGGGCACCGAGAAGCTCATCGAGACCAAGACCTATCTCCAGGCCGTGCCCTATTTCGACCGGCTCGACTACGTCTCGCCGATGAACCAGGAACATGCCTTCGCGCTGGCGGTCGAGCGGCTTCTCGGCATCGAGGTGCCGAAGCGCGGCCAGCTGATCCGCGTGCTCTATTCGGAGATCGGCCGCATCCTGTCGCACCTGCTCAACGTGACGACGCAGGCCATGGATGTCGGCGCGCTGACCCCGCCGCTTTGGGGTTTCGAGGAGCGCGAGAAGCTGATGGTATTCTACGAGCGCGCTTGCGGGGCGCGCATGCACGCCGCCTATTTCCGCCCCGGCGGCGTCCACCAGGACCTGCCCGACCGGCTCGTCGAGGACATCGGCAAGTGGATCGATCCGTTCCTCAAGACTGTCGACAATCTCGACAAGTTGCTCACCGGCAACCGCATATTCAAGCAGCGCAACGCCGACATCGGCGTCGTCAACCTCGACGATGCCTGGGCCTGGGGCTTCTCGGGCGTCATGGTGCGTGGCTCGGGCGCGGCATGGGATCTGCGCAAGGCGCAACCCTACGAATGTTACCCGGAAATGGAATTCGACATTCCGGTCGGCAAGAACGGCGACTGCTACGACCGCTACCTGATCCGCATGGAGGAGATGCGCCAGTCGGCCAGGATCATGCGCCAGTGCGTCGATCGCCTGCTCGGCAAGGAGCGGGTCGGCCCGGTTTCCAACGAGGACGGCAAGATCGTCCCGCCCAAGCGCGGCGCCATGAAGCGTTCGATGGAAGCGCTGATCCATCACTTCAAGCTCTACACCGAGGGCTATCACGTTCCCGCTGGTGAAGTGTATGCCGCGGTCGAGGCGCCGAAGGGCGAGTTCGGCGTCTATCTCGTCTCCGACGGCACCAACAAACCTTACCGCTGCAAGCTGCGCGCGCCCGGATTTGCCCATCTCCAGGCCATGGATTTCCTCTGTCGCGGCCACATGCTGGCCGACGTCAGCGCCATCCTCGGCTCCCTCGACATCGTTTTTGGTGAGGTCGACCGCTAAGATGACCGTCCGCCGTCTCGCAGAAGCCGCCGTCCAGCCCGCCGCCTTCGCCTTCAAGGGCGAGAAAGTCGCCGAAGCGCAGCGCTGGATCGCGAAATATCCGAAGGGCCGGGAGCAGTCGGCCATCATCCCGCTGCTCATGCTGGCGCAGGAGCAGGAGGGCTGGGTGACCAGGGCGGCGATCGAGCATATCGCGGACATGCTCGGCATGCCCTATATCCGTGCCTTGGAAGTGGCGACCTTCTACACGCAGTTCCAGCTGAAGCCGGTTGGCACCCGCGCCCACGTCCAGGTCTGCGGCACGACGCCCTGCATGCTGCGCGGCTCCGAGGCGCTGATGGACGTCTGTCGCGAGAAGATCCATCACGAGCAGTTCCACACCAACGCGGCCGGCACGCTGTCTTGGGAGGAGGTCGAGTGCCTCGGCGCCTGCGTCAACGCACCGATGGTCATGATCTTCAAGGACACCTACGAGGACCTGACGCCGGAACGGCTGGCCGAGATCATCGACGCCTTCGAGGCGGGTAACGGCGCGAGCGTTCCGACCGGACCGCAGAACGGACGCATCTTTTCGGCCCCCATTTCGGGCCTCACCACGCTGACCGACGAGAAGCCGCTGCTGAAGGCGAATCGCGACAGGGACGCCCGCGCCGCCGCGAGGGCCGCAAAGGCCGCGGTCGCCGAGAGCGCGAAACCGCCGGTCGCTCCGTCCAGGGCGGCCAGGGCGAAGACCGATGCCATCGCAACCAGCCCGGCGCTCAAGTCGCCGTCGCCCGTGAAGGTCGCGCCGAGCGTGGAGAAGGCGGCGAGCGCGCCGGCGCCCAAGCTTGGTGCGAAGGCCGCGAACGCCACGGCGCCCGAGGCCGAGCGGGCCGTGCGCCAGCGCACGGCGGCGCCGGCGGATATCGCCGCCGCGAAGGGCGTCGCCTCGGCGGGTCGCGACATGGGCCGCCCGGCGCTCGACGATCGCAACCGCCCGGCGGCCATCGAGAAGCCGGCGGCGGTCGACGACCTCAAGCTGATCTCCGGAGTCGGGCCGAAGATCGAGGGCATCCTGCATTCGCTCGGAATCTACACGTTCGCCCAGATCGCCGGCTGGAAGAAGGCCGAGCGCGAATGGGTCGACGGCTACCTGAACTTCAAGGGCCGCATCGAGCGCGACGACTGGGGCAGGCAGGCCAAGGCGCTCGCCAAGGGCGGCGTCGCCGAATATGTCCGCGTGTTCGGCAAGAAGCCGGTCTGAGGAACGACACATGCTCCAGGACAAGGACCGCATCTTCACAAACATCTACGGCCGCTTCGACAGGTCGCTGAAAGGCGCGATGGCGCGCGGCCACTGGGACGGCACCGCCGGCATCATCGCCAAGGGGCGCGACTGGATCATCAACGAGATGAAGGCTTCGGGCCTGCGCGGCCGCGGCGGCGCCGGCTTCCCGACCGGCCTGAAATGGTCGTTCATGCCGAAGGTCAGCGACGGACGCCCGGCCTATCTGGTCGTCAACGCAGACGAATCCGAACCGGGCACCTGCAAGGATCGCGACATCCTGCGCCACGACCCGCACACGCTGGTCGAGGGCTGCCTGCTCGCCGGCTTCGCCATGGGCGCGGTGGCGGCCTACATCTACGTGCGCGGCGAGTTCATCCGCGAGCGTGAAGCCCTGCAGCGGGCCATCGACGAAGCCTATGCCGCCAACCTGATCGGCAAGGGAAACGTCAACGGCTACGACTTCGACATCTATGTTCACCACGGCGCGGGGGCCTACATCTGCGGCGAGGAAACGGCGCTGCTCGAGAGCCTCGAGGGCAAGAAGGGCCAGCCGCGGCTGAAGCCGCCGTTCCCGGCGAACGTCGGCCTCTACGGTTGCCCGACCACCGTCAACAACGTCGAGTCGATTGCCGTGGCGCCGACCATCCTGCGGCGCGGCGCGGCCTGGTTCTCATCGATCGGCCGGCCCAACAACGTCGGCACCAAGCTGTTCATGCTGGTCGGCCATGTGAACACGCCGTGCACCGTGGAAGAGGCGATGGGCATCACCTTCCGCGAACTGGTCGAGAAGCATGGCGGCGGCGTCCGCGGCGGTTGGGACAACCTGCTCGCCGTCATCCCCGGCGGCGCGTCCTGTCCGGTGGTCAAGGCGGAAGACATCATCGACTGTCCGATGGATTTCGACGGCCTGCGCGAAAAGAAATCGTCCTTCGGCACGGCGGCCGTGATCGTCATGGACAAGTCGACCGACATCGTGAAGGCGATCGCGCGGCTTTCCTACTTCTTCAAGCACGAGAGCTGCGGCCAGTGCACGCCGTGCCGCGAGGGTACGGGCTGGATGTGGCGGGTGATGGAGCGCCTCGTACGCGGCGAGGCACACAAGCGCGAGATCGACATGCTGCTCGACGTGACCAGGCAGGTCGAGGGACACACGATCTGCGCGCTGGGCGACGCGGCCGCCTGGCCGATCCAGGGTCTGATCCGCAATTTCCGCCCGGAGATCGAGCGGCGTATCGACGAGTTTTCGCGCAATGCCCATCGGGTCGAGCCGGTGATGGTTGCGGCAGAGTAGGACCGGCGAAGGAAAAGGAAGGGGAAGGGCACCGGGCCTGAGGATCAGGGGATCCGAAGCGCCTCGCCCGAGCGGAAGATGTCTGAAGCCGACAACACGGAACGCAGAGAAGTTGCGCACCCGGCGGCGTTGCAGCTGGCCGGCGTCGCCAATCTGATGGCGCACCCGGCCGCCGGTCTGGCCGCCGCGACCGCGATCGGTCTCGGCTTCGCCAGCCAGGCTTTCGGCGCCTGGATGGGGTTCCTCGCGGGCGCCGCGGACGCCTCGCAGCGCTTCATGGCGATGGGCGCCGAGATGCCCGCCACGGGCGATTTCGCCCGCGCCGCGGCACGTGCCCGCAGCGCTGCGGACCAGCTGATTGCCGAGGCGCGGGAAACGGCGGAAGCCGTCGTCGAGACGGTCGCGCCGCAGAGGAAGGCGCCGCGCAAGGCGGCGGCGCGGACGAAAGCGGCGGCCGCAGCGTCGGCGCACCCGGCGGTGCCGACGCTCATGCCGGAGGATTTCCGGCGGCCCATGAGCATGGCGAAACCGAAAGCGGTCGACGACCTGAAGAAGATCGGCGGCATCGGACCGAAGCTGGAGAAGGTGCTGAACGGTCTCGGTATCTGGACCTACGCCCAGATCGCGGCGTGGAGCCCAGAAGAGGTCGCCTGGGTCGACGACTATCTGGCGTTCAAGGGCCGCATCGAGCGCGACGGATGGCTGGACCAGGCGGCGCGGCTCGCCGCGGGCGAGGCAAAGAAGAAGTGACGA
>DUSC01000144.1 GCA_012842935.1 Hyphomicrobiales bacterium
ACTTCGCCGTCGCCGCCGAGGGAACACGCTTCTTCTTTCCCGAAGTCACGTGGGGCCTTTTCGTCACCGGCGGCGTCACCGAGATCCTGCCGCGCCTGGTGGGCCTGCAGCGCGCCCGCGAGATGATCCTCTTCGGCGAGAAGTTCGACGCGCGCCAGGCGCTCGAATGGGGGCTGTTGCGCGAGGTCGTCGCCGACGCCGACCTCATGCCGCGGGCCATCGCGCTGGCAAGACGCGTCGCCGCCCTCCCGGCCGGTCCGGTTCGCGACCTGAAGCGCATCCTCGCCCGCCGCCACGGCGCCGGCCTCGAGGCGGCGATGGCGGCCGAGACGGCGGCGACGGTGCGCGGCTTCCTCGATCCCGAGACGGCGAAGCGCATCGCCTCGTTCGCCTGAGGCAGCTCCGCCGAGAGCGCGGTTGTCCGTTCGACAGGCGGCTCTGCGCCGCCGGACCAATTCCGTTGCGCATTCGCGCCCGAACGGCTATATGGGCCGTGATTTCCCAAACTTGGTGGTTCCATCCACCGCCCGCGCCAGGGACGCGGGCGAACGAGAGGATTTATCCAATGGCCAACACGCTGCTCATGCCCAAGGCGACCGCCGTCTGGCTGGTCGACAACACCGCGCTGTCCTTCGACCAGATCGCCCAGTTCTGCACGCTCCACCCGCTCGAGGTGAAGGCGATCGCCGACGGCGAATCGGCCCAGGGCATCAAGGGCATGGACCCGATCATGACCGGCCAGCTGACTCGCGAGGAAATCGCCCGCGGCGAGAAGGACCCGAACTATCGCCTGAAGCTCTCGGAGCCGAAGGTCCGCGTGCCGGAATCTAAGCGCAAGGGGCCGCGCTACACGCCGCTGTCGAAGCGACAGGACCGGCCGAACGCCATCCTCTGGCTGGTGCGCAACCATCCCGAGCTGAAGGACGCGCAGATCTCCCGCCTCGTCGGCACGACCAAGTCGACCATCGAGCAGATCCGCGAGCGCAAGCACTGGAACTCCTCGAACCTGCAGCCGATGGACCCGGTCACGCTCGGCCTGTGCTCGCAGATCGACCTCGACCTGGAGGTGCAGCGCGCCTCGAGCGGCAAGCAGCCGGCCGCACCGGCCGGCGACACGCTGCTGCCGGCCTCGCTGACGGAACGACTGACGCCGGAAGCGGCGAAGCCGAAGCGCGAGGACGAGGAACTCGACGCCTCGAAGGTCTTCGCCAAGCTGTCGGCGCTGAAGGGGCGTATCGAGGACGACGAGGAATAGCCTCGTTGGACGCAGCCGTGCCGCGGGAATCGTTGCGGCGCCGTGCGGTCCGGCCCCGGTCGTCCTAACGGCTGAACGTGCGGTTGCCCGTGGGCGCCTCGCGCCGCTCGATCGTCCGGTAGTAGTCGGCGAGCTGCTTGCCCCGTTCCGGCCGGAAGGTGCGGCCGGCCGGCGTCACCCCGGCGATGCGGTCGATGCGGAAGGCGCGGAAGTCGTCGCGCATCTCGCACCAGGCAATCAGCGTCCACACCTTCCCCCAGAACCACAGGCCAAGCGGCCGGACGTCGCGGGCACTCGACCGGCCCGCCTCGTCGCGATAGTCGAGGGTGAGGACGTCGCGGCGCTCGACCGCGCGCTCGATCAGGTCGATGGCGACGCGCTCTGCGTCGGAAACCACCCATACCGGCGAGTGGATCTCCGTCCTGGCGATGCGGTCCTTCTCCGAATCGGGAAGGACGGCGCCGATCTTGACCAGCGCCTCCTCGGCGGCCCGGGCCATGGCCGCACCGCCGAAGGCCCTGACCATGCGGGCGCCCGCCACCAGTGCCACGATCTCGTCACGCGTGAACATCAGCGGCGGAAGGTCAAAACCTTCCCTCATCATGTAACCGACGCCGGCCTCGCCATCGATCGGCACGCCGGTCGACTGCAGGTCGGCGATGTCGCGATAGATCGTCCGCTCGGATACTTCCAGCCACGCCCCGAGTTTCTGCGCGGTGACGAGGCGCCCGCCGCGCAGGTGCTGGACGATCTGGAAGAGCCGGTCGGCGCGTCTCATTCGCTGGATCCGTCAGTTGAACAGGCCGAAACTGTTGCCATCGGGGTCGAGACAATAGACGAAACGGCCGGCCGGGATAGTCACGATCGGTGACACGACCTGTCCGCCGTTGGCGGCAACGCGCTCCATCGCCGCCTCGAGCGGCGCCGGTGCAGCGAGATGGATGGTAATTCCGGTGCCCGCTGCGGCCGGCTTGCCGGGGTAGAGATGGCCGCTCACGGCATTCTCGCCCGCCACGGGGAAGACGGCGATCGGGTTCGGGCCGCCGTCCTGGTCCTTCAGTTCGCAGCCGAGCACGGCGGCATAGAACGCCTTCGCCCGCCCCAGGTCGGCGACGGGAATCTCGAACCATACGGCGGTGTTCTGCGGGACAAATGTCGTCATCGAAAGGTTCCTTCTTGTCGAGATTGGCACGATGCTCCTGACAACGTTCTGTCAGGAGCGGTCTCAGCGGCGCGCCGCAGAATTGCGGCGGACGAAGGCGTCCGGCCAGCCGATGTCCTTGCGGATCGACGGCGGCAGGGCGCGAATCTGGCGTTCCGTGCGGATATCGTCGCGCAGCGTCCTGATCTTGCCGAGGTAGCTGCGGGCGACTTCGAACGGGGCAAACGGATTCATGGCGGCCTTCCTTTCTGTCAGGAAGGCACAGTCGCACAGAGCTGCTGACAGCAGTCTGTCAGGACTGCCGAGGCCCTGCGGCGAGGGCGGGGGTTCCGTGATGCCGGGCCGGAAAGAGGCGGCGGGGCGGGTCCGCCGCCCCTCAGATGCCGATGCCGCGCTCGTTGAGGGCGGCGGTGATCTCGTCGAGGATCGCCGGGTCGTCGATGGTTGCCGGCATCGCCCAGGCTTCCTTGTCGGCGATCTTCTGCATGGTACCGCGCAGGATCTTGCCCGAACGGGTCTTCGGCAGGCGCTTGATGGTGACGACCAGCTTGAGTGCCGCGACAGGACCGATGCGCTCGCGGACCAGCGCCACGATCTCGCGCTCGATCGTGCCGACGTCACGCGTCACGCCGGAATTGAGCACGACGAAGCCGCAGGGTACCTGGCCCTTCATCTCGTCGTGGATGCCGATCACCGCGCATTCGGCGACGTCGGGATGCTCGGCGATGACCTCCTCCATGCCGCCGGTCGACAGGCGGTGGCCCGCGACGTTGATGATGTCGTCGGTGCGGGCCATGATGAACAGGTAATTGTCGGCGTCGATGAAGCCGGCATCGGCGGTCTTGTAGTAGCCGGGGAATTCCGACAGGTAGGAATCGATGAAGCGCTGGTCTGCGTTCCACAGAGTGGGCAGGCAGCCGGGCGGCAGCGGCAGCCTGACGACGACGTTGCCCAGCGTGCCGGCAGGCACCGGATGGCCGGCGTCGTCCAGGACCTGGACGTCGTAGCCGGGCATCGGCACGGCCGGCGAGCCGTATTTCACCGGCAGCATGCCCAGACCCACCGGATTGTTGGAGATCGGCGAGCCGGTCTCGGTCTGCCACCAGTGGTCGACGACCGGCACGCCGAGCTGGGCCTCGGCCCATTTGATCGTCTCGGGATCGGCGCGCTCCCCGGCGAGGAACAGGGTGCGGAAGCCGGACAGGTCGTACTTGCGCACGAACTCGCCCTTCGGGTCCTCCTTCTTGATGGCGCGGAAGGCGGTGGGGGCAGTGAACAGCGCCGCCACCTTGTGCTCTGAGATGACGCGCCAGAAGGTGCCGGCGTCGGGCGTGCCGACCGGCTTGCCCTCGAACAGGATCGTCGTGCAGCCGGCCAGCAGCGGCCCGTAGACGATGTAGGAGTGGCCGACCACCCAGCCGACATCGGAGGCCGCCCAGAACACCTCGCCGGGCCGGACACCGTACTGGTTGCCCATCGACCAGTGCAGCGCCACCATGTGCCCGCCATTGTCGCGCACGACGCCCTTCGGCTGGCCGGTGGTGCCGGACGTGTAGAGAACGTAGAGCGGATCCGTGGCGAGGACAGGCACGCACGGCACCGCGCGGCCGGCCGCCTTCGCGGCGGCGACCGCTTCGGCATAGTCGACGTCGCGACCGGCGATCAGGTCGCAGCCCTGCTGCGGGCGCTGCAGGATGATGCAGCGCTCCGGCTTGTGCCGGGCGATATCGATGGCACCGTCGAGCAGCGGCTTGTAGGAGACGACTCGGCCCGGCTCGAGACCACAGGAAGCCGAGACGATCAGCTTCGGCCTGGAATCGTCGATGCGGGTCGCCAGTTCCTTGGCGGCGAAGCCGCCGAAGACGACCGAATGGATGGCGCCGAGCCGGGCGCAGGCGAGCATGGCGAAAGCGGCTTCGGCGACCATCGGCATGTAGATGATGACGCGGTCGCCCCGGGTGACGCCCAGGTCCTGCAGCACGGCGGCGAGCGCGGTGACCTCGTCCTTCAGCTCGCGGTAGGTGAAGCGCCGCTGTGTTCCGGTAACGGCGCTGTCATGGATGAGCGCCAGCTGTTCGGCCCGGCCGCCGGCGACGTGGCGGTCGACCGCGTTGTGACAGGTGTTGCATTCCGCACCGACGAACCAGCGGCCGTAGACGCCGGCGTCGGCGTCGAACACCTTGTCCCAGCGCCTGAACCAGTCGATCGCCGAGGCGGCGTCGGCCCAGAAACCTTCCGGATCGCGCTTCCAGCTCTCGTAGACCTCGTGATAGCGGCTCGTCATGATCCTCGTCCTCCCCTTCAGCGCGGTCCCGACGGCGTTTTAGGCCCGGTGCGCCGGTCTCGTCCATGCGGCTTATGGCCTAGCCCGGCGGGCGTACCGACATACTTTGACATTGTCGCCGGCGCCTGCTCAATGGCGCCCATGACCAAGGCGCTTTCGCTCGTCATCCTCGCCATCATGGCGATCCAGATCATCAAGCCGCTCGGCCTTCCGGGGCTGAGGCAGCGCCGCGACTTCTGGAAGCTGGCACTGGTCGCCATCGCCGCGATCGGCGTCACCGCCCTGCTCGGGCACGGAAACTGAGGAAGCCGGCGGCGCCCGGCCGTCTCCCCGAGGCGCGGCGTTCGCCTGGCGGCCTTCGCCATCGAAACGCGGCTGGCCGGGGCGACGGCCTGCGCAAAGCAGTCCGTCCCCGGCGGGGCCGTTCACCTTCGCCTGTCAAGGCATCGATCGCAGGCCGCGGCTCTCAGGACGTGTCGGGTCTTTCGAGGACCCACCAGGCGAGCTTCTGGAGATCGTCGAGCAGCTCGTGGACCTCGCGCCGGCCGCGGCGGCGGAAACCGGGCGGGCGGCCGGGGCGCAGCGGCGACAGGCG
>DUSC01000145.1 GCA_012842935.1 Hyphomicrobiales bacterium
TCAGGAAGGCCGCCGCCAGAACCATCGACGAACTCTGGTCGGTCGTCGCCGATTGTCTCTCCGCCTTCACCCCTGAGGAATGCCAGAACTATTTCGAGGCCGCCGGATATGACCCCGAATAAGTCGAATCTGCTCTAGCGACGTCGCGATCGTCGGACAGCGCATTGGAAAAGAGCCTGGCAGGGGTCGACGGGTCCGGCCCGGCAAGCCTGATCTCGCCACGCGAACGCGGGCGCACGTCGCAGGCGCCGATGGTGAATCCGTGTCCCTCCGGCGGCGCGCGCTCGTGGTCGGGCACGAAGACGGGGAAGGAATGGATCTGGAGGTCGGCACGGCCGTCGCCATCGCTGTCGGCGAACAGGCACGCCTCCGCCACGTTCGACGTCAGCAGCCCGCGGCGGAACAGCATCCATTCCAGGCCGTTGCGCAGGGCGGTGAGACCCTTGTCCTGGCCGGTCAGGCTGATCGGGCGTCTCGTGCGATAATAGTTCAGCACCTGGAGGTGGTCCTGGTAGTTACGGCCGACGCCGGGCAGGTCGAGCACGACCTCCACCCCGCTTTCCCGAAGATGCGCGGCCGGCCCGACGCCCGACTGCATCAGGATTTTCGGACTCCCCAGCGTGCCGGCACAGAGGAGAACGGCGCGAGCGGCACGGGCACTTCGTACTTGTCCGTGCCGCCGCCAAGTAACGCCAGCGGCCCTGCGGCCCTCGAAGACGATGCGCGCGACTTCCGCCTCGATCTCCAACAAGATATTGCCGCGCGCCAGGGCCGGGCGCAGATACGCGGCGGCAGTACTGGCGCGCTCGCCATTCTTCTGGGTCACCTGGAAATAGCCCACGCCGAGCTGGGAAGCGCCGTTGAAATCATGGTTGAAAGCGTAGCCGCACTGCTGGGCGGCGAGCACAAATGCAGCGTTGAGCGGATGGCGGTAGGGCACATCGACGACCGACAACGGGCCGTCGGTTCCATGATACCTGTCCGCGAGCCGCTCGTTGCATTCGGCCTTGCGGAAGTAGGGCAGCACTTCCGCATAGCTCCAGCCGGCGCAGCCGGCGGCTACCCAGTCGTCGTAGTCCTTCGCGTCGCCGCGGATGTAGATCATGCCGTTGATCGAACTCGAGCCGCCCGGCATACGCCCCTGCGGCACATGGATCCGGCGGCCGGCGGCGGCGGGCTCGGGTTCGGATGCATAGGGCCAGACGCGTTCGGTGCCGAACAGCCCGACGAAAGCGCCGGGCGCACGGCTGTGGATCACGCGCTCGTCCGGCCCTGCCTCCAGCACGAGGATGCGCGACCCCGGATCTTCCGAGAGCCGACTGGCGACGACCGAGCCGGCCGAGCCGGCGCCGATGACGATGTAGTCGAAGGTTGGGTCCATCGCGCCGGGGCTCAGTTGCAGACACCGCCGTCGACCAAAAGCGCCTGCGCGGTGACGTAGGCGGACTCGTCCGACAGCAGGTAGACGTAGAGGGGCGCCACCTCGTCGGGCACCGCCTGGCGGCCGAGCGGCACCATGCGCTCGACGATGCGCGCCTGCTCCTCGCGGCCACCCATGAAGGCGATTGCCGGACTGTTGAACGGGGTGTCGATGAAACCGGGGCAGACAGAATTGACGCGGATGGGGTCGCGAGCGAGTTCGAGCGCGGCCGCCGTGGAGAAGGCAATCACCGCGCCTTTCGAAGCGGCGTAGGCGGCGATACCCGGGCCCCCGCGCTTGCCGGCGAGAGAAGACGTGTTGACGATCGAGCCGCCGCCGGCGGCGCGAAGGTGCGGGATGGCCTCGCGCGTCGCCAGGAAGACGCCGCGCGTATTGACCGCCATCAGGCTGTCCCAGTCGTCGACCGTGATCGCCTCCAGCGCGCCGGCGCGCTGCAGTCCGGCATTGTTGACGAGGCCGTCGAGCCCGCCGAGGCGGTCCGCGGCGGCGGCGACCGCCCTGCTGATGCCGGTGGCGGCTCCGACGACGAGCAACCTCTTGTCCTTCAGTCGCGACGTCATGATATGGTCCTGGACTTCTTTGCCGCGGCTTCGAGTCCGCTCGCATGGCGAGCGCCCAGAAGGTCGACGCCGGACTTCGACTTAACGACTCCCCAGATGCCCCTCGGAGAGATCAGCATCACCAGCACGGCGGCGGAGCCGAGCAGCATCAGGTAGAGGTTCCCGGTGCCGGCGAACCAGGCGCGGAAAAGGAAATAGATCGCGGTGCCGATGATCGGCCCCTCGACGGTGCCGACCCCGCCGATGATGACGATGAAAAGCATCACCACCATCCAGTTCGGGTCGAATGCGCCGCCCGGCTCCACATGGAAGACGGACATGTAGTAGACGGCGCCTGCCGCTCCGGTGAAGCCGGAGCCGAGCACGAAGCCGAAGAAGCGGGTCCACCAGACGTTGATACCGATGGCGCTGGCCGTGCCCTCGTTGTCGCGCACCGCGGCGAGCGCCAGGCCGAGCCGGGAGATCGACAGGTAGTAGAGGCCGAAGACTGAAATCAGCGCCAGCGCGCCGGCGTAGTAGAAACTCGACGTCGCGACCAGCGAGCGCTCCATCTCACGTGTCGCCACCAGCGGCAGGCCGCTGACCGAACCGAGTGCGTCGCGCTGCGAGATGAAAAGGCGCACGATCTCGGCAACGACCCAGATGCTGATGGCGAGATAGGCGTCGCGCAGGCGGAACACGAAGGGCGAGATGGCCGCCGCGAAGAGCGCGCTGAAAACGAAGGACAGCGGCAGGATCAGGAACGGATTCGCGCCGGTCCAGTTCGAGGCGAGGAACAGGAAATAGGCGCCCAGCCCGATGAAGAGCTGCTGGCCGAAGGACATGATGCCGACATAGCCGGCGAGGAAGTTCCACCCCTGAGCGAAGGCGAAGACCGCAAAGATCTCGATCATCAGCCGCATGTTGCCTTCGGCGACGAACCAGGGCGTGGCGATGACGAGGCCCGTGGCGAAGGCGGCGGCGATGCCGACGAGCGTCGGGCGCATGGAGGCGAGACCGGTCATCGGCGGAAGGCTCCGGCCAGCCCGTTGGGCGCCATGATGAGGATCAGGATGAAGACGATGTGGCCGTACATCAGCCCCGACGCCGGATCGAGCTTCAGTGCGACGAGCTGGGTCACGCCGAGGACCATGCCGCCGAGGAACATGCCCCAGAACGACCCCAGCCCGCCGATGACCACCACCTCGAAGGCAATGAGCAGCCGGTCGGCGCCGGAATAGGGCGTGAACGAACCGCGCATGGCGAGCAGGATACCGGCGACTGCGGAGAGCGCCATCGCAAGCCCCATCGCCACCGCATAGATCGATCGGAAGTCGACGCCGGAAAGCTGGACGATGCGATAGTCATCCGCGGTGGCGCGGATCAGCCGGCCCATGTTCGATTTCCTCAGCCACAAGTGCAGCGTGGCGAACAGGAAGAGCGCGATGGCGAGGATCAGGGCCGGCAAGACCCCGAGCTTCAGTCCGACGAAATCGAAGCCCATGAAGCGCAGGTCGCCGACATTGATCGAGCGGGTGTTGGCGCCGAACAGTTCGACCATGCCGTTGCGGAGTACGATCGCCAGGCCGAAGGTGAGCAGGATCTGCGGGATCTGGTCGTGGCCGAGCACGCGATTGATCAGGAGCCATTGCAACAGCATGCCCAGCCCGAAGGCGAGGACCGCCACGGGCACGATGACGAGCAACGGGTGGACCGGCGTCCAGGGCAGGAGAAATACACCGAGGAACGCGGCGGCGACGATGAAGTCGCCCTGCGCGACGTTGACGATGCGCATGACGCCGAAGGCAAAGCCGAGACCCAGCCCGACCAGGGCGTAGAGCCCGCCGAGCAGCAGTCCGTTGACGATCGTCTCGACCCAGATCATGCGTGATCCAATCCGAAGTAGGCCGCGGTGATCGCCTCCATGGAGAGGTCTGCGGTCGGCCCTTCGAGGCTCACCTTTCCCTCCAGCATGCAGTAGGCATATTGCGCGGCGGCGCAGGCCTGGCCGACGTTCTGTTCGATGACGACGATGGATACGCCGCTCGTCGCGATTTCCTCGAAGCAACGGTAGATGTCGGAAATCACCTTTGGCGCGAGGCCGAGCGAGAGCTCGTCGCAAAGCAGGATTCGTGGATTGGTCATCAGGGCGCGCCCGATCGCGACCATCTGCTGCTGGCCGCCGGAAAGGCTGGCAGCGGGCATGTGCCGCAATTCGCCGATGCGCGGGAAAAGTCGGTAGACTTCGTCGAGTGTCCAAGGGCCGTTGCGCCCGGCCGCGGCGCCCACTTTCAGGTTGTCCTCGACGCTGAGCGTCCCGAACAGCCGCCGGCCCTCCGGCACCAACGTCATGCCGGCGCGCGCGATCGTGTGCGCGCGGTCGAATGTCACGTCGGCTCCGGCGAAGCTCACCTTGCCGCGCTTCTGCGCATGCAGGCCGACAATCGCGTTGAGAAGCGTCGACTTGCCGGCACCGTTTGCGCCGATGATGGCGACGGTGCGCCCTTCCTCGACCTTCAGGCTCACGCCGCGCACCGCCTGGAAGTCGCCGTAAAAAACGTCGAGGCTTTCAACCGCGAGGAGCGACATCGAGAACCGTCCCCATATAGACTTCCAGCACGGCCGGGTGCGCCATCACCTCTGCCGGCGTACCTTCGGCGATCCTGCTGCCGAAATTGATCGCCAGGATGCGATCGGCGACGGCCGAGAGCGCGTGGGTGACATGTTCGATCCAGACAATCGCGAGGTCGGGCTTCAGCGCGCCGATGAGAGCGACGAGCTGGACGACCTCCGCCTCGGTCAATCCGCCCGCGATCTCGTCGAGCAGAAGAACCCGCGGCTTCAGCGCCATCGCGCGGGCCAGTTCCAGACGCTTGCGATCGAGCAGGGGAAGCGAGCCCGCCGGTACGTCGGCACGCGCCGCGAGGCCGGTCCGAACCAGGACCGACCTCGCGACCTCTGCCTCCTCGCCGCGACTGCGCCTCGAGAACGTGGCCGCCGCAAGCACGTTCTCGAAGGCGGTGAGCAGGCCGAAGGGCTGCGGCACCTGATAGGTGCGCCCGAGCCCCAACAGCGTGCGCGCATGCTGGGAGGTCTCCGTGATGTCGCGCCCGTCGAGGAAGATTCGTCCCGCGTGCGGCCTGATCGCGCCGGCGAGCATGTTGAACACGGAAGTCTTGCCGGCGCCGTTCGGCCCGATGATGCCGAGGCATTCTCCGGATCCGACGGCGAACGACAGGTCGTCTGCGACGGTTATCGCGCCGAAGCGTCTGGTCAGGCCCTCGACGGAAACAACTGGTGCCAACGGCGATGTCCTCGAAAGCAACGGGACGGTCCGGGCGGATAGCCCGGACCGTCATGCGGAACGCCAGGTTCAGGAGAAGTTGGACAGCGGCATGAATTCCTTCTGGATCGGCACGTGTGGCGCCGTCACGTTGTTGGTGACGAACAGCTCGTACGGGAACTTCGAGCCCTCCTTGGCGCGATGCCACTGACCCATCGTCACCCAGGTATTGGCGACCGACTTCATCTTGGAGTTCTTGAAGTCGACCTTGCCGACCATCGTGTCGAGGTCGAGCCCGGCGATGGCGTCGCGGACGGCGGCGCGGTTCTTCGGGTCGCCCGACGCCTTGAGGGCGGCGAGACCCACTTCCCACACCGCGTGGTGGTAACCCATCGGCTGCGCCCACTGCTTGCCGGTCGATTGCTCGTAGGCGGCGCAGAAGTCGTGGGCCGACTGTCCGGTCAGGCTCGACTTGAACGGCAGTTCGTTGTTGAACCATATCTCGGTAGACATGCCGGCGCCCTGATCGCCGAGCACTTCGACGCCTGCCGGGAAGACGAATGCGGCAGCGATGGTGGCCGCCTCGAGCGAGAGCCCGGCCTGCTTGGCCTGACCCCAGAAGGTGGCGAAGTGCTGCGGGAAGACGAGACCGGTGACGATCCTGGCGCCGCCGTCGCGGAAGGCCGCGACCTGGTTGGAGAAGTCGTCGACCTGTTCCTTGAACAACCCGCCCTGGACTTCCTTGAAGCCGTTGGCGGCGAGTTCGGCGGTCATGCCGCCGGAGAAGCCGCGGCCAAAGTCGTTGTCTTCGTAGAACGTGCCGACCACCGGTTCGATGCCCGAGGCCTTCCACATGCCGATGTAGTTCTTGATGATGTCGGCGCCGCTCCAGAAGAACAGGAAGCTCCACGGATAGCCCTTGTCCGGGCCCGATCCGCGCGACGCGTAGAAGGGCTCCCACTGCAGGATGGTCGAGACGGCGGGCGTGCCGTTCTGGTCGCAGATCTCGAGCGCCGGCGCCGCCAACCCGTCGGCGACGAGCAGCAGGTCGACGTTCTCGCGCAGGACCAGTTCGTTGCCGAGGCTGCCCATGCGGTTGACGTCCGACTGGCTGTCACGGACTAGGATCTCGACGGCCCATTTCTTGCCGCCGATTTCGATGCCGTCCTTCAGATGGTTCTGGATCTGCTCGACCACCCAGGGCGCGGTCTCGCCGAAGTTCGCGCGGATGCCGGTGATCTGGTCGATGTAGCCGATGCGGATCGTGTCTTCCGCGGCGCGCACGATGTTCGGAAAGCCGAAAACGGCGGCGGAGGCGCTCGCAGCTGCGCCCTTGATGATCTGACGGCGATTGGCCCTTGGCCAGGTGAAGTGCGTGCTCATGGTTCCTCCCCGTGAAAGCTAAGCCAGTATTGTATGACAATATTCCGTCTGTCAATAGGACGGTCTGCCGCTATCAGGAGCGGAGGCGAGCCCGGAGCGATTTCGTTTCCGTCACCGCGTTGGTCACCGTCCGGGACCATTTTCCGGACAGTCCGGCCCCGGGAAATCGCCCCGACAGCGCCGCGACGACCTCGTGGATTTCGCTGCGCGCCATGACCTGCCCGAGGCAACTGTAAGGCCCGCCGCCGAACTGCAGCGCGCGTTTCGTGCCTCGGTCGAAGTGGAAGGCGTCGGGATCGTCGAACTGCTCCGGGTCGCGATTGGCGGAGCGGATCGAGACGTAGACCCAGCTGTCCGCCGACACCGGGATGTCGCCCAGCATCGTCGCGGCCGGGGCGTGGCGGAAGATCGTGCCGAAGCGCGGATTGAGCCGCATCGCCTCCTCGACGCCTGCTGGGACCGACGCGGGATCCACGCAGATTGCCCGCCACCGCCCGGGCTCCTCCAGCAAGGTGCCGAGCACCAGCCCGATCTGGTGAACGGTGTTGTCGATGCTGGCCTGGAGCAAGGCGATGCCCTCGAAGACCAGCTCCTCCTCGCTCTGCTTCCCCTCCATCTGCTGGCGGATCATGATCGAGGTGAAGTCGTCGCCGAGACCCGTGCGGCGCCGCTCCTCAAGATGACGCGCGACGAAGTCGTAGGTCGCCTTGAAGGCGTCGACCGATTCCTGCCGCCGGGTGCGGTCGCATGTGAGGATCGGGGCGAGCGTCGCGTCGGACAGATGCGCCGCAAAGTCCGCCTGGTCGCGCGGCGCCGAGACCAAGTGGCAGTAGACGCGCGACGGGATCTTCCAGGCGAGATCCGCCATGAGATCGGCGTCGCCGGGGTCCTCGATCTCGTCGAGCGCTTCCTCGACGATCCGCCTGATCTCGTTCCGCAGTCGGGCGAGATGGGGACCGCGCAGCAATCCGGTGAACGGGACGCGCAGATGACGCCGCCTTTCGCCTTCGGACGTGACCAGCATGCGCTCCCACACCGCGCGGGCTTCGCCGTCGACGATGCCGATGTCGTCGAGACGGCGCTGAAAGGAGGCACCCTTCTCGAGGTCCTTGTGTTCGAGAACCTCGACCGCCGGGCGATAGCGGAGAACTTCGAGACCGCGGAGGCTGCGGACCGCCGCAGACCGCTCGCGCAGCGCCGCGAGTTGCGCCGGCTCCTCGCCGATCTCCGGGACCCATGGAATCGGATTTGTCAACGAACGTCCTCCCGCTCGCGACGGCGCGCTAGATCCGTCGCCGCGACGTCAGTCGAACGCCTTCATCTCCGTCAGCACTTCGTTCGCCGCCTTGAATGCGTCGAGACCTGCCGGAATGCCGCAATAGACCGTGGCGTGGAGCAGGACCTCCTTGATTTCCTCGACGGTAACGCCGTTGTTGACGGCGCCGCGCACATGGAGCTTGATTTCCGCCGCTCGGTTGAGCGCGGTCAGCATGGCGAGGTTCAACATGCTTCGGGTCTTGAGATCGAGCGTATTGCGCCCCCACGCATAGCCCCAGCACCATTCGGTGGTGATGTGCTGGAAGGCCATCATGAAGTCGTTTGCCGCGTTCATCGAACGGTCGACGTATTCGTGGCCGAGCACCTTGCGGCGCAGCGCGAGCCCTTCCGAAAAAAGGTCTCCGATCGTCTTGTCCTGCGTCGTCATAACGGGCCTCTTGTTCTTTGACATACAAAATTACAGTATGGCGAGGTACGGATTCGCCTGGTTGCAGGCGTCGCACGGCTCCAGGGGAGCCGATGGATACGGTCGGGTCCGCAGACGGGAGCACAGGGATGGCATTGACGACGAGCACCAGCGACGACAACTCGATGCGCGTGCAGACCCTTCCGGGCCTGCGCGAGCAGGTGGCGGAGCGGCTTCGCATGGCTATCGCCACGGGCAGGTTTCCGGCTGGCGCCCGCCTCATCGAGCGCGAGCTCTGCGAGATGATGGGCGTGTCGCGCACCTCGCTGCGCGAGGCGCTGCGCGAACTGCAGGCCGACGGGCTGATCACCCTTCAACCGAACAAGGGCATGAGCGTCAGCGTCGTCACCGAAGAGACCGCGCGCTCGATCTACGAGGTCCGGGCAATGCTGGAAGGGCTCGCCGCGCGCCTGTTTGCCCGCCACGCCACGCCGGAACAGATGCGCGAACTTCGCCGCAGCGTCGACAAGCTGGCCGAGGTCTATGACAACTTTTCCCCCGAGGCGTTCATCGCGGCGAAGACGCATTTCTACGACGTGCTGCTCGAGGGTGCCGGCAATCCGGTCGCCGCCGACATGCTGCGCCGAATCCACACGCGTGTTTCGCAATTGCGGGTCGTGTCGCTGTCCAGTGCCGAGCGCGCGCAGCAATCGATCCGCGAACTGCGCGAATTCCTCGATGCGCTGGAGAAGCGGGACGAGGAACGTGCCTGGCAGGTATGCGTCGCCCATGTCGAGGCCGCAGCCAGGGCGGCTCTGAAGACGATCGGCGCCGTCAAGCGCTGATGCTGCAGATCGTGAGTGCGATGCGGTCCGCATGGCACCCTACATCGACTTCGCGGTGATGCCGCCGTCGGCGTGCAGCACCTCGCCGGTGATGAAGCTCGCGTCCGGGCCGATCAGGAAGGCGATCGCCGCGGCGATTTCCGCTTCCTCGCCGAGGCGGCCGAGCGGCGTCTGCGCGCGTCGCCTGGCATAGCCGGCCTCGTCAACAATCGCCCGCGCGCCCGGCGTCGGGACGGCCCCAGGCGCGACCGCGTTGACACGGACGCCCCTCGGTCCGAGTTCCACCGCGAGCTGCCGGGTCAGGGCGACGATCGCGCCCTTGACGGCGGTGTAGGACGACGTGTTGGCGGTGCCGAGGTCGGCCACCGGCGAAGCGAGGTTCACGACGGACGCCGGCTTTTCGCCGCGGTGGGTGAGCAGCGCCTGAACGCCCCAGAACGCACCCTTGATGCCGACCGCGAACATGCGGTCGAGCACCTCCTCTTCGACCCCTTCGACCGGTCCGTAACGGATGAAGATCGCGTCGTTGACGACGCCTGTCAGCGGGCCGAAGGCGGCGGACAGGGAAGCGGCCGCGGCGAACACGGCCTTGCGATCGGATGCGTCGGCCACGATGGGAAGCGCCTTGCCGCCCGACGCCGTGATCGCATCGGCCGTCGCGTGGGCGAGTTCGGCGGCGATGTCGAACACGCCGACCGCCGCGCCGCGTGCTGCGAGCAGGCGCGCCGTGGCGCCGCCGATGCCGCGGCCGGCCCCGGTCACGAGCACCACCTGATCCGTCAGATCCTCGGACATGGTGTCTTCCTCCCTTGTCTCCCTTGTCCGATCAGGACCGAACGGGTCCCGGCACACCGCCGTAAAGCCCCCAGAGTTGTGCGGCGAGCGTGCCGGAATCGACCGGGAGCTCGATGCCGGTAATGGCGCCGGCATCGTCCGAAAGCAGGAAGGCGATTGCGTTGGCCACCTGCTCGGGCATGACCAGACGTCCCAGAGCCGTCTGCCGGATCATTGTATCCGGATTGCGTTCTCCGCGCGCATAGCTCGCCTCGACGGCGGGCGTGCGGGTCGGGCCGGGACAGACGCAATTGACGCGGACGCCGCTGCGGCCCCAGGCGACGGCAAAATTGCGTGTCATGTTGATGATCGCCGCCTTGGTCGGGCCGTAGGCCTGCAAGGGGCTCGAGTTGAAGGCTGTGATCGAGCCGACCGTGACGATGGATCCCGCGCCGCGTTCCAGCATCCCGGCGCCGAAGGCGGTAAGCGTGCGGAATGTCCCGGTCAGGTTGACGCGCAGGATCGCCTCCCATTCGGCGAAGTCCTGCGCCTGCGGCAAGTGCGGATTCTCGAGATGGGCAGCGACGGCGGCGAGAGCCGAGCACGGGCCGACTTCCGTCTCCACCCAGCGCGCCGCATCGTCTATCGAACCGGCGTCGGCGAGGTCGATCTCGCGCGCGACGGCGCCGTGCCGCGCCGCCACCTGCCTGGCGAGATCCATGTTGCGGTCGAGCACCACGACTTTCCATCCGTCGCGCCGCAGGCGGGCGACGCAGGCCTCGCCGATTCCTCCTGCACCGCCCGTGACGGCGGCGACGCGGTCCTGGGAGGATTCGGCCATGATCAGAGCGCCTCGTAGAGAGCTTCGATGATGCGGCGTGCCCGCGGTCCGTTGTCGCCGCGCGCATGCATCTTGCTGCAGCCATAGGAGAACCCGATCCTTGCGTCGGGATCGCCCATGCCGATCGAACCGCCAAACCCGTGATGGCCGAAGGAACGCATGTTCGGCCCCATCCAGACGGAGACCGGCGTATTCAAGAGCACGCCGCGCGCCTGGTGATAGGGCCGCTGCTGCATCTTTTCCGTCTGGTTGTGCTGTTCCGTCAGCATCTCCTCGACGGTTTCCGGCGACATGAGCTTGACGCCGTCCAGCTCCCCGCCACGGGCGAATGCGGCGTAGATGCGGGCGACGGCGCGGGGGTTACCGTGCCCCGATGCACTGGTGATTTCGGCGCGGCGCCACGCGGTCGAGTTCAGCGTCACCGGCAGCGGCTCGTCGGGAAACTGGGTGAAGCCCTTCGCGACCAACGTATCCGGCTCGGTGTCCCGCTTGGCAAGCAGAGTGCCTTCTACCGTGGGAACCAGCGTGGCGCAGCGCGCAAGGTCGGCGTCGGACAGGTTGCCGTACTGGTAATCCGCACCGAGCGGCCCGGTTACCTCGTCCTTGATGAACTGCGGGAAGCGCTTGCCGGTGACGCGCCGGACTATCTCGCCGAGCAGGTTTCCCTGGGTATGAATGTGGTAGGCCGCCACCGTTCCCGGCTCCCACAGGGGTGCCTGCTTCTCGAGTGCGGCAACGATGGCGTCGCAGTCGAAGACCGCGCCTTTCCATAAGGGATCGAGCACCACCGGAAGGCCAGCGGTGTGGTCGAGAACATGGCGGACGAGGACGCCCTCCTTGCCGTTCTGGGCGAATTCCGGCCAGTACTGCGCGACCGGCCTGTCGGGATCGACCAGGCCACGGTCGATCAGGATGTTGAAGGCCATGCCGGCGATGCCCTTGGCGACCGACATCATGCAGAGAATGGTGTCCTCTTCCCAGGGTTTCGAAAGGTCCGCGTCGCGATAGCCGCCCCACAGGTCGACGACCTTTCTGCCGTCGACATAAACGGTCGTGGCCGCGCCGATCTCCTCTTCGACTGCGAAGTTCTCGGCGAACGCTTCCGCGACCCTCGCGAAGGCCTCGTCGTAGTTCCCCTGCAGCCGGAACTCATATCCACGCGCGGATACCGACTTGACGAAACGCATGTTCTCTCCCTGGGTTCGCCAAAGCGGATATCAGTTTGTATGACAGTATGTCAACACTACAGTCTAATCAGATCGGCGCCAGGTCGAGCCGAACGATGTCGGGCATGCCCGGAATCAGTGCCGGCCAGCGTTCGCGAACCTGAGGATCATGCCCCGCGATCAGTAGGCTCTCGTCGCCGCCGGCCAGATCCTCGCAGCGGATGTACCCGTCCAGCATTTCGCCGACGTGGTGCACGAGCGGAAAGGGCGCGCGCCGGATTCGGTTCTCGTTGAAATGGAACGCGTCGGACGCGAGCACGAGCGGCCCGCGTTCGGTCGCGACCCGCACCACCTGCAGCCCGCCCGTGTGTCCGCCGACCCGATGCAGCGAGATGCCGGGAAAGAGTTCCGAATCGCCGTCGTGGAAACGCACCCGGCCGGCATGGACGAGGCCCACTGCGTCGAGCACGTCCCGAACGTTGAACGGCGCGCGCAGGCAGGCATGGCACATCGGCCGGCCGGTCGCGTAGCGCATTTCTTCGTCCTGGAGGTGGAAGGTCGCGACCGGAAAATCCGCCAGCGATCCCGCATGATCATAATGGAGATGGGTGAGGATCACGTCGCGCACGGTCGTGCTGTCCACCCCTGCCCGTTCGAGCAGCGCCACCGGGCGGTGGATCAGTTCGCGGCCGCGTTCGCGGGCAGCCTCCTCGCCGAAGCCGGTGTCGACGACGACCACGCGACCGTGTCCACGGATCACCCAGACGTAATAGTCGAGCGGCATCGGCCCGTCGTGAAGGTCCATGCCGGGCATGAAGTTCTCGTGTCGCGGACGATCGGGCGCGGTCCGGGCATAGCGCAACGCCAGCACCTCGTAGGTCGGTTTCAACGGCTCCTCCCGATCCTCAGCATTCCAACTTGAATTATCATACCGTCATGCTGTATGACAGCCTGCCATTGTGGCAATGGTCGCCGCAATGTTCATATCATCTCTGCGCTGTCGCGCAGTTCGATCCGCGGGAGGATTCCGATGAAATTCACACATCTGCTGGCGCCGCTCGCCGCTATCTGCGCCCTCGGCGCAGCCGCAGCTCACGCGCAAGACTACCCCGAAATGTCGCTCCGCTACTCCTCCAACATTCCGGAGGTGGTGAACACGTCGAAAATCGACACCTATTTCTCCGCCGAGATCGAGAAGCGCAGCGGAGGCAAGATCAAGATTCAGCATTTCTGGGCAAACACGCTGGGCGGCGAGGCCGAGATGGTCGACCTCGTCGGCTCGGGCGCGGTAGACTTCGGCCTGATCGTGACCGGCAACCAGTTCTCGCGCATGCCGTTCACGGCGGTCACGAATGCCCTGCCCTTCACCTATACGGACGGGCCCAAGCTCAACCGCCTGACCGCCGATATCTTCACGACCAACGCCACCATCAAGGCCGAGCTGGATGCAGCCAACCTGCATCCGCTGCTCTACCGTTATCTGCCCGACTATCGCATCTACTGCACCAAGCCGATCAGGACGCTAGCCGACCTGCAGAACACGAAGATCCGCTCCTACGGCGCCTTCGTGCCGGTCATGCTCGAATCGATCGGCGCCGTCCCTGTGAATATCCCGCCGGTTGACATGGTCCAGGCGATGCAGTCGGGCGCGCTGGATTGCACCTACATGTTCAACTCGGCAGTCAAGGCGTTCAAGATCGACCAGGTGGCGAAATTCGGCACCGATCTCTCCTTCGGTGTCATCAGCGCGCACACGCTGTTCGTCTCCAAGACGAAGTGGGAAGGCTGGCCGGAGAACGTGCGCAAGCTGTTCGAGGAAGTCGCCGCCGACGCCGAGAAATTCGGCAACGAGCTGATCGCCGCCGACGAAGCCAAGGCCGTGGACGGACTGAAGGAAGCGGGCATGGAAATAGTCCACTTCGAAGAGGCCGAAGCGCTGAAGGCCAAGGTGCCCGACATGCTTGATGTCTGGGCCAAGAAGATGGACGAAATGGGCAAGGGCGCCGAGGCGAAGGAACTCGCCGACTATATCCGCGCCAATCGCTGACCCGACCAACTCCGCGCCGGCTTTTGCGGCCGGCGCGGGCAATGTTTCCGGTGATCCATGGCGCCGCTTGCCCGACTCGACCGTCTCCTCCGCCGGGTTTCCTATCTCGGTTTCCTCGCCGCTTCGGCCCTGTTGCTGGTCGTCGGCGTCATGGGCGCGGCGGACGTGGTGTCGACGAATCTCCTGTTCAGGCCGATACCGGGAATGGTCGAACTGTCCGGCGCGCTGCTGGCGGTGATCGTATTCCTCGGTCTCGCCGAAGCCCAGGCGCGAGGCTCCCACATCGTCATCGACGTTGCGACCCAGAACATGGGGCCACGGATGAGGAGCCTCTCAAGCATCGTCTCCCTGCTGATCGCGGGGGGCCTGATGGCGCTGATCGCCTGGCATACCACACGTCTGGCCATCAATTCCTGGAACATCAGCGAGACCGCGCTCGGCGCACTCGCCTTCCCCGTCGCGCCGTTCAAGAGCGTCGCGGCATTCGGTGCGTGGCTGGCAACGGCCGAATTCGCGCGCCAGATCCTGCGCCTGATCGGCGGTCGGAAAGCGACCGACGCCGCGGAGGATTTCCGCGATGCTTGATCCCCTGACGATCGGGTTCGCCGCAATCGCCGCGATGCTGGCGCTGTCGCTGATCGGCGTGCCGGTCGGCATCGCCATGGCCGCTGTCGCCGTTGTCGGCCTGTGGACCACGGGCGGCGCTGCGTTCGCACTCAACACGCTGACGAACCTGCCGTTCGCCATGGCTTCCGACTACAGCTTCGTCGTCATTCCGATGTTCGTCCTGATGGGCGCCATCGCGTCCTCGTCGGGTATCACGCAGGAACTCTTCACCTTCTCCAACCTGATCCTGCGCTCGACTCGCGGGGCGCTCTACCAGGCCACGATCCTTGCATCGGCCGGATTCGCCGCGATATCCGGCTCGACGCTCGTCAACGCCGCGCTGTTCACCCGAATCGCGCTGACCGAAATGCTGAAGCTTGGCTACGACCGCGCCTTCTCCGCCGGTTGCATCGCCGCCGCCGGTACGATCGCCGCGCTCATCCCCCCGTCGATCAGCTTCGTCATCTACGGTCTCCTGACCGGCGAGTCGGTCGCCGAGCTGCTCATTGCCGGTATCGTTCCCGGCCTCCTCACCACCGCCGCCTACATGATCGGGACGAGCGCACTGGTGCGGGTGAAGACCGAACTTGCCCCGCCGCCGCAGCCGCGTGCGCCCGTCGGCGAGATCGGGCGCAGCGCGATCGCTCTTTGGGCGACGTTTCTTCTCGCCGGCCTTGTCATCGGCGGCATCTATCTCGGTTTCACGACACCGTCGGGCGCGGGCGCATTGGGCGCGGTCGGAGCGCTCGCCATAGCGCTCTCGCGCCGCCGCCTGTCGCGCGCGGAGCTCGCCGACTGCCTGCGTTCGGCCGCAGGGGTGACCGCGGCCCTCTTCGTCGTCATCATCGGCGGGCTGATGTTCACACGGTTCTTCCTCGTCGCCGGGACCGTCACCTCGGCAACCCAGCTGCTGCAGTCGTTCGAGCTTTCGCCCGTCCTGTTCATGCTGATTCTCGTCGCGGTCTTCATCATCCTCGGCATGTTCATGGACCCGCTCGCCATGCAGGTCATGACGCTGCCCTTCGTCTATCCGATGGTCACGGCGCTCGGCTATGACGGCGTCTGGTTCGGCGTGATCATGGTCAAGCTGGTCGAACTCGCCGTTCTCAGTCCGCCCGTCGGAATGAATCTCTTCGCGGTGATCGGGGCATCCGAAGGCAAGGTGAAGCTGCCCGAGATCTATCGCGGTATTGCCCCCTTCATCTTCATCGAGGCGATCGTGCTGGCCCTGTTGATCGCCTTTCCCGAACTCTCCCTCTGGCTGCCGCGCCAGATGTTCAACTGAACGATGAGGACCACAGCATGGACGGCAAGGCAAGAATCGGCTTCATCGGCCTCGGCGCCATGGGCGAGCCGATGGCAGCACGCCTCGCATCGGCGGGGTTCCCTCTCACCGTCCACGATACCGACGCCGCGCGCACGGCGCGCGTGGCCCGGTCGCTCGGCGTGGCGGCCGCGGCTTCGCCCCGCGACACCGCCTCCGCCTGCGATATCCTCGTCACCATGCTGCCGTCGAGCGCCGTCGTCGCAAAGGTTCTGGAGGGGTCGGACGGTGCGCTCGCCGGGCTGGCCGCGGGCTCCCTCGTCGTTGAGATGTCGAGCGGCGTGCCGGACGTCACGCGATCGCTGGCGGAAAGGATAGCGACCCAGGGCGTGGCCATGATCGACGCCCCGGTCTCGGGCGGCGTCTCGCGGGCGAAGACCGGCGAACTCGCGATCATGGCCGGAGGTGAGACGACCGACATCGATCGCGCGGAACCCCTGCTGAAGGCTATGGGCAGCTCGATCATCCGCACGGGCGCCATCGGCAGTGCGCATGCGATGAAGGCGCTCAACAACCTGGTCAGCGCCGGCGGCTTCCTCGTCGGCATCGAAGCTCTGCTGATCGGCCAGCGCTTCGGGCTCGACCCGGCCCTGATGGTCGACGTTCTCAACGTATCGACCGGCATGAACAACTCCACCCAGAAGAAGTTCAAGCAATTCGTGCTGTCGCGGCGATTCGACTCCGGTTTCGGCCTCGACCTGATGGTCAAGGATCTCGGCATCGCGCTCGGCGTCGCCAACGCCACGGCGACGCCTGCACCATTCTCCGGCCTTTGCAAGGATATCTGGGCCGGGGCGCAGAAAGTCCTCGGACCCGGCCAGGACCATACGGCCGTGGCGAAGTTCAGCGAACTCCTTGCCGGTTCGACACTCGGCGGAACGCGGGACGGCGAGTGAGCGCGGCGCCTCTATCGAATCGGACGGTGGCGGTGTTCGGCGGGTCTTCGGGCATCGGCCTCGCCACCGCGCAGGCCGCAAGCGCGCTCGGTGCGCGCCTCACGATCGCCTCGCGCACCGAGGCGCGGCTTCGCGAGGCGGCGCGACGGATCGGTCAGGTCGAGACCGCGGTGATCGACATCCGCGACGCTGCGGCCGTGAAACGCTTCTTCGACGGGCGCGACCCCTTCGACCATGTCGTCGTCTCGGCTGCGGAACTGGCCGTCGGACCGCTGCGCAAGCGCGGTCTCGGGGACGAACGCGCGGCCATGGACAGCAAGTTCTGGGGCGCCGTGAATGTCGCCCACGCTGCGCGCATCCGGCCGGACGGAAGCCTGACCCTCGTCTCCGGGATGATCGGCACGCGGCCGACGGGTGCAGCCACCATGCTCAGCGCGATCAACGCCGCGATAGACGCGCTCGCCAAGGCGCTGGCAACCGAGATGGCGCCGGTCAGGGTCAACTGCGTCTCGCCCGGCCGGATCGAGACTCCATGGTGGGATTTCCTTTCGCCGGCCGATCGGCAGGCGCTGTTCGACCGAACCGCGTCGGGCCTGCCGTTGAAGCGGATCGGTCGCCCGGAGGAGGTCGCTGCCCAGATCGTCCACATCATGCAGAACGGCTTCATGACCGGCAGCGTCGTTCTGGTCGACGGTGGCGGCGCGGTGGCATGATCGCGGTGACGACAGCCTTTCGAGCTCCCACCGCGCGTGCCCCCGCGCTACGAGACCTTCTCGTGCCCCCCGCAATTCCGCGAGAACGGCAGGTATTCGACGTCGTAGCCGAAGTAACGCGGCCCGACGAGGTCGATGCCGGCCGGTGTCAGCCATTGCGGATCGCTGGGGAAGGTGAGCGCCACCAGCCGCAGCCCGTAGCGCAGCGAATCCGCCGTCACCGGATTGCCGCTCTCGGCCTCGAGCAGCGTGATCAGGTCGGGCGTCGTCACCAGCAGCTTGCCGTCACGCTCGGCCATCAGGAACTCGTTCTGGAAGTCGAGCCTGAAGCTGTGGCCCTTCCACTCCTCGACGCCGTCGAAGCGCGCCGAGCCACGGGCGAAACCGCCGACCGTGCGCCGGTCGATGTCCTTGACGCGACCGTGGAAGATAATCTGCGCGTCGAGCATGTCGGCAATTGCGCGCACGGGATCGCCATGGGCGGCGCGGGTCTCTCGCAATGTCCGCCCGAGCCGGGAGCACAGCGAAAGGGTACCGCGCACGGCAGCCTTCTTCGCCACCGCGCCGCTCATCGGATAGAAGGCGAGAAGCGCTGACCCGCCCATCTCCACCGTCGCCGCGCGCGCCAGCCGCTCGGTCCAAGCGTTCGACACGGTCTCCAGCACCAGCGAGTTGCCCTTGTCGTCGCAAAGCACCATCGGCGTCGCCGAGACCCCGTGCATAGTGAAGGTGACCATCTGCAGTTCGGGATAGGCGCGGCCCATGCCGTCGCCATCGACCAGTGGCATGCCCGAGGCGGCGGCGACGACGAAGGGCGTCGTCGAATTGACGCCGCCGGCCTCGCCACACAGCACCGCATCGATCTTGCGGCCGAGGAAATTCTCCAGCGCGCGGAAGGCGTTCATCAGCTCGTCGCCCTGCGGCAGCTTCTCGGTCATCACGGTCGGCGCGCCCATCATGCAGACGGGCACGACGAGGGCGTCGTCGGCAAGCTGGTCGACGTCGATAAGCTTGACGGGCCCGTGCTTCCTGATGGCCTGCTGGGCCATCAGCTTGCCGATATAAGGATCGCCGCCGCCGCCCGTGCCGAGGATGGCGCCGCCGATGGCGATGTCTTCGAGATCTTCGGCGTAGATGTTGCGCAGGATTTCCATGTCGTTGTTCCTTTCACGCGGCGATCGGTCGGCCGCCGAGCGGCTCGAATGTCAGTTCCGGGTAGCCGAATGCGCGCGGCCCGACGATTTCGAGAGCCTTGGGCGTCTTCAGCAGATCGTGTGCGGGAAGCCCGACGACGGCGACCCGCTGGCCGTATCGCAGGACCTCGGTGGTGATCGGCTCGCCCGTGTCGAGCTCGAGATTGACGATAAGGTCCGGGACCATGATCACCGGAACGCCGTCGACCCACAGCACGAGGTTCTCGTTCTGGATGGCGATGCGCGCCTCGGACCCGGTGCATCCGTCGATACCCTTCAGCACGGCGTGGCCGCGGGCGAAGCCGCCGGAAAGCTCGCGGCGCACATCGGTCACCTTGCCGCTGAAGAACAGCTTTCCGGCGGATTCCTCTACGACGCGCTGCACCACGTTCTGCCGCCGGGCGCGGGCGTCGAGCACCGAGCGTCCGATGCGGAGCGCCTGGGTCACTGTGCCCGGAACGGCGGTGCGGCGGACGAAGTCGGCGCGCATCGGCGCGATCGCCAGGCCGGCCGCGGCGCCCATGTCGACCGAGACGGTACGGGCGAAACGCTCCAGCCAGAACATGTCGATGACCTCCTTGAAGACCACGACGTTGCCCTTGTCGTCTGCGATCGCCGCCGGCGCGGCCTTCGCTCCGTAAATGAAGAAAGTCGTCATCTGCACTTCCGGAAAGGCGCGGCCCATGCCGTCGCCGTCGACTACCGGAAGGCCGGCGAGTGCGGCCGCAATGATCGGCTCCAGCGAGTTCGAGCCGCCGATCTCGGCCGAGATCATCGCCGAGACCTTCACGCCGGCGGCCTCCTCGACCGCGCGCATGGCGCGGTAGCATTCGCCGCCCTCCTCGATCTTCTCGATGCCGACGACCGGTGCGCCGATGCCGCCCACCTCGCACACCCAGGAGTCGTCGGGCAGCGCGTCGGCCGGGATGACGCGCACCTCGGCACCCTTCCTGACCAGTTCGCGCATGCGCAGCATGCCGACATAGGGGTTGCCGCCGCCGCCGGTGCCGAGCAGCGCCGCGCCGATCGACAGCGGCAGGAGGTCGGCCTCCCGAAGCACATAACCGCTATCCGACATGCAGCTCTCCCACGGCCTTGATGCGCACGCGCGTGGCGTTGCCCGGCAGGTAGGCGAGCGGCACGTCCTCGACGTCGACGATCTCGACGCTCTCGCGCAGCGCGCCGGCGGCGACCGCCGCCTCCACGGCGCGCTGCTTGGCGTCGTCGAGCGCCTTGTCGCGTCCCATCTCGGCCAGCGTGTAGACGCGGTCGACCTCGCCGGACACCTGGGCGATCGCCGCGCCGACGGCGTTGGCGACCGCGAAATGGTTCGGCTTGATCACCTCCAGACCGCCGATCGGCCCGTTGACCAGGATCGAGCCGCCGCCGACCACGATCACCGGCAGCGGCTCCGGCGACAGGCGCGAGCGCTCCACGCAGTCCTCGAGCATCTCCATGATTCGCGTCTCGGTGCGCGCCACGAGATCGGCCGGCAGGTGGGCGACGCGTGTCGCGTCGCCGAGCTTCACCCGGCCGGCCGCAACGGCGACGTCTGTCGTGGTCAGTGTCTGACCGCCGAACACCAGTGCCTCCGTGACGATTCGGTAGCCGACCGAGGTCGGCCCGACCTTGACGCCCTTCTCGGTCTCGACGACGTGCGAACCGCCGCCGAGCCCGATCGAGAAGACGTCGGGCATGCGGAAATTGGTGCGCACGCCGCCGACCTCGACGGCGACGGTCGCCTGGCGCGGGAAGCCCTTGTGCAGCGAGCCGACGTCCGATGTGGTGCCGCCGATGTCGACCACGATGGCGTCGCCGACGCCGGACAGGAAGGCGGCGCCGCGCATCGAGTTGGTCGGACCGGAGGCGAAGGTGAGCACCGGGAACTTCTCGGCGAAGGCCGCGTCCATCAGCGTGCCGTCGTTCTGCGTCAGGTAGAAGCGGCCCTTGACGCCGGCCTCGGCGATCGCCGTGCGGAACGCCTCGATGACATGGGCCGACAGGTCGCGCAGGCAGGCATTCATGATCGCCGCGTTCTCGCGCTCGAGCAGGCCGATGCGGCCGATCTCGGAGGACAGCGTGATGTGCGCGCCGGGCAGCGCCCTCTCGAAGATCTCGCCGGCCTTCTTCTCGCATTCGTTGGACACCGGCGAGAACACCGACGAGATGGCGACCGTGTTGATGCCCTTCTGCCGTATGTCGTCGGCGATGCCGAGGAGCTCCGTCTCGTCGAGCGGCGAGATGATGCGACCGTCGAACTCGTTGCCGCCATGCGCCAGATAGACATGGTTGCCGATGGCGGCCCTGAGGTCCTCCGGCCAGTCCACCATCGGCGGCAGTGAAGCGGTCGCCGGCAGGCCGAGGCGGACGGCCGCGGTGGGCGCCAAGTCGCGGCGCTGCACGACGGCGTTGGTGAAGTGGGGGGTGCCGACCATGACCACGTCGACCGCCGACGCGGCGATGCCCGATTCGGCGAGCACCGCCTTCAGCGCGTTCACGACTCCGGACATGACGTCCGCCGTGGTCGCCGATTTCACGCCCGCGACGACGCGCGGGCCGTCCATGATGACCGCGTCCGTATTGGTGCCGCCGACATCGATGCCGATTCTGATCATGATCCGTGAACCTCTGTGGTCGTTTCCGTTCCGGCCGCCCCCTGACGCAGGGCGAGCAGTTTTTCCGCCGTCGGGATCTCGCCGTCGATCAGCGGGATGGCAGGCCGCAAGCGTTCCTCCTCCTCCGAGATGACCGGGACGGAGGCGAGCAGCAGGCGGGTGTAGTCGTGCTGGGGATTCTCGAAGACCCTGGCCGTGTCGCCCGCCTCGACGATGCGGCCGCGGTAGAGCACCCCGACCTCCTGGGCGAAGTTGCGCATCAGGCTGAGGTCGTGAGAGATGAACAGGAAGGTAAGATCCAGCCGGCGGCCGAGGTCGACGAGCAAATCGATGACCTTCGCCTGGACAGAGACGTCGAGCGCCGAGGTCGGCTCGTCGAGGACCAGCAGCTTCGGCGCCACGGCGAGCGCGCGGGCAATGGCGACGCGCTGCTTCTGTCCGCCCGACAATTCGTGCGGAAAACGCTGCGAGAAGTCGGCGGGAAGCTGCACCATCTCGAGCAACTCGCCGATGCGCCGCTGCCGGTCGTCGCGCGGATGGCCGTGGGCGGCAAGCGGCACGGAGAGCGACTGGCCGACGGTGCGCCGCGGATTGAGCGACGAGCCGGGGTTCTGGAACACCATCTGCGCCTTGACGCCGCTTCTGCCGCCTCGCCCGACGACGCTCTCGCCGTCGATGATGATGTCGCCGGCGGTCGGCGGGGTCAGTCCCATGATCATGCGCGCGATCGTCGACTTGCCCGATCCGCTCTCGCCGGCCAGCCCGTAGACGCATCCGCGCTCGATCCTGAGGGAGACGCGGTCGACGGCCTTGACCTCGCCGACCGTGCGGCCGAAGGCATTGCGTACCGGAAAACTCTTCGACAGGTCGGCTATCTCCAGCATCGGCCGCGTCATGGGCGCACCTCGTTCTGCCGCCCGAAGCGCGTGCCGCCGGTGAGCCGCGGCACCGCCGCGATCAAGGCGCGCGTGTAGTCCTCCCGAGGCGCGGCAAACAGGCCGGCCGTTGGGCCGTGTTCGACGATGTTGCCCTTGTTCATCACGTAGACGTAGCCGCAGGTCTCGCGCACGACGCCGAGATTGTGCGTGATCATCAGCAGCGCGAGGCCGCGTTCGGTGACGAGGTCCTTGAGAAGCTTGAGGATCTGCGCCTGCGTGGTGACGTCCAGTGCGGTGCCCGGCTCGTCGGCGATCAGCAGCTTCGGCTCGCTGAGCAGGGCCATGGCGATCAGCACGCGCTGGCGCATGCCGCCCGACAGCATGATCGGGTAGGACGAGGCGACGCGCTCGGGTTCGCGCATGTGCACCTGCGCCAGCACCTCGTGGACGCGCGCCAGGCGTTCGCGGCGGCTGCGGCTGCGGCCGAGCCGGCGGTCGGCGTATTTCAGGATGGTGCCCATCTGGTCGCCAACGGTGAACACCGGGTTGAGCGAGCTCATCGGGTCCTGGAAGATCATCGACATCGCCGTGCCGCGCAGCTTGAGGCGCTCGCGATCGGGCATGGTGAGGAGGTCGCGCCCGTCGTAGAAGATGCGCCCCGCGGTGATCGTCGCCGGCGGCTGGCGCAAGAGCCCCATGATTGCCTTCATCGTCACCGACTTGCCCGAGCCGCTCTCGCCGACCAGCGCCACCTGGCTGTGGGCGGGGATGTCGAGGCAGACCCCGTGCAGCACGGCGTTGGTCTGGCCGTAGGTGGTGAACGTGACCGAGAGGTCGCGGACGGAAAGCAGCGCGGCACTCATCGCACATCCTCCACGTCGAAGAGGTCGCGCAGCCCGTCGCCGAGCAGGTTGAAGCCGAGCGCCAGGAACAGAATGGCGCAGCCGGGCAGCACCGATTCCCACCAGTAGTCTGGCAGGAACGAGGCGCCCGAGGCGACCAGGGTTCCGAGGTCGGGCGTCGGCGGCTGGATGCCGAGGCCGAGGAACGAGAGCGAGGCTCCCACCAGGATGACGAAGCCGCAGTCGAGCGAGGTCTTCACCGCCAGGGCCGAGACGCAGTTGGGCAGGATCTCGCGGAAAAGGATGTGGAACCTGCCGGCGCCGAGCGTCTCGGCCGCCTCGACGAATTCCTGCGTCCGGATCTGCCGGGTGATCGAGTAGATCAGGCGGGTATGCCAAGTCCACCAGAGTGCGGCGATCGCCATCATCGAATTGATCAGGTCGGGCGAGAGGACCGCGGCGACGGCCAGCGCCATCACCAGCGGCGGGATGGCGAGCGCGATGTCGGTGACGCGCATGATGACAATCTCGACCCAGCCGCCATAGTAGCCGGCGAGCAGGCCGAGCACCGTGCCGAACGGGATCGCCGTGCCGAGGACGACGACGGCAAGCAAGAGCGACACGCGCAGGCCGAAGACGACTCGGGTGAAGATGTCGCGCCCGACATTGTCGGTGCCGAACCAGTACTCGGCCGATGGCGGCAGGTGACGGGCGCGGAAGTTGACCACCGCGCCGACATGTTCCGGATAGGGGGTTATCAGCGGCGCAAGGATGGCCGCGAGGATACAGACGATGACGATGGTCAGGCCGATCATCGCGGTCGGATTGCGCGAGAAGCGGTACCAGTTCTGGTACGCATTGGAGAGGCGGCGGACGCCGGCGACGGCTTCGTCGGACATCAGCGCCTCCCCCGGATGCGTACGCGCGGATCGACGAAGCCGACGAGCACGTCGATGACGAGATTGACCATGACGAAGAAGACGCCGGACACCATGACGACGCCCATCACGGCGTTCAGATCCTTCTGTAGGATGGTGCGGATGCCGTAGGCGGCCATGCCCGGCCACGAAAAGACGAGCTCGACGACGAAGGCGTTGCCGATCAGCGACGCGAATTCGAGGCCGAGGATGGTGAGCGGCGGCACGAAGCTCGGCCGCAGCATGTACTTGAAGACGCGCACCGGTTCGGGGACGCCGAAGGCGCGCGAGGCCTCGATGTAGTCCTGGCTGGATACGTCGATCATCGAAGCGCGCGTGATGCGGGCGATCTGCCCCATCGTCGCCGCGGCGAGCGCGGTCGCCGGCAGCAGGATGTGGCGCAGCCCCTCGGCGAAGGCGTCGAAGCGGCCCTGGAGTAAGCTGTCGATCAGCACGAGCCCGGTCAGATCGGGCGAGAACACCATGGTCGGCGGCAGGCGCCCGGTGGTCGGCAGGACATGGAGCACGTAGCCGGCGAGAATCTGCAGCAGCAGCGCCAGGAAGAAGCTGGGCGTGACGGCGGAAAAGATGGCGACGAGCCGCACGACGTTGTCGGGCCACCTGTCCTTCCACCGCGCCGCGGCGACGCCGAGCGGCACACCGAGCACGAAGGCGATCGTGATCGTGACGAGCACGAGTTCGAAGGTCGCCGCGAAAGTGCTGCGGATGTCGTCGTTGACGGGCCGTTCGGTAAGCAGCGACTTGCCAAGGTCGCCGCGGGCGAGGCCGGAGACGTAGAGTCCGTACTGCTCGATCAGCGGCCGGTCGAGCCCGAGTTTCTCGCGCAGGTCGTCGACCTGTTCCTGGCTGGCGCGGGGGCCCAGCGCCATGCGCGCCGGGTCGCCGGGCATGCCGCGGGCGATGACGAAGATGACCACCGAGAGGCCCGCGAGGACCAGCAGCGACCACAGCACGCGGCGTATGAGGAAGAGCGCGAATTCCACCGTCGTGTCCCGACTGCACGGTTGCAGGAGAGAAGATTGGCCGAGCGAAGGCCCCGACACCGGAAGCGTCAGGGTCCGTTGCGGCCGCCGGCGCGGGTTGCTTTCCCGCGCCGGCGCTTGGGAGAAGCAGTTACTTGCAGGTCCAGCTGTACCGGGAGAAGTCGTAGTCGAAGGACTGCATCGGCACGGCCGCGAAGCCGGTCAGGCACTTGTCCATGGCGTGTTGGACGGTCTGGGTGAGCAGGAAGACGTCGGTCTGCATGTCGACCAGCCGATGCTGCAGCTTGCGGTAGATCTCGGCCTGCTTGGCGACGTCGCCGGTGCCGCGGGCCTCGTCGATCATGGCGTCGATCTCCGGGTCCTGCACCCACTCCATCGACGCCCAGGTGCCGGCCGCCTTCGAATGGTACTGGGTGAAGAACATCGAGTCCGGCGACGGATAGGTCGGTCCGAAAAAGATCTGGCTCGCCGCCGGCGTCGTCTCGACCTTGGTCGCGATTTCGGTGATGCGGTTCCACGGATCGGCCTGCTGGGTCACCTTGAAGCCGATCTGCTCGAGATTGGACTGCATCAAGAGGCTGATTTCCTCCTCGAACTTGGTGCCGGCTACGTAGCCCAGCGTGATCGGGATCTCCTGCCCGGCATATTTCGACTTCGCCACCTCGGCCTTCGCCGCCTCGAGGTCGAACGCCGGCTCGGGGATATCGTCGGCGTGGAAGTCGGCGAAGGCCTTCGGCAGCGGCGTCGACAGCACGCCCCCGGGGAAGATCACCTCGCGGATCGTCGCGTAGTCGGTCGCCAGCGCTATTGCGCGGCGGATGTGGACGTCGTCGGTCGGCGCGACTTTCGTGTTGAGCTTCAGGTAGAAGGCGGTCGAGGTATCTTCCTTGACCAGGTTGAAGCGGCCCATGTCGACCAGCGCCTTGTAGGTTTCCGGCGACTGGAACTGGCTGGTCATGGTGAGTTCGCCCGACGCGGCGAGCGAACGGACCGTCGATTCGTCGTTGGTGATGATCCAGCGCACCTCGTCGATCGGACCCTCGCCGAAGCCCTTGTAGTAGTCGGGATTGCGCACGATCGTCATCTGCGCGCCGCGGTCCCAGCTCTTCAGCGTGTAGGCGCCGGCGCCGGCCACGTTGGTCGCGAGCCAGGTCTGGCCGTCGTCCGATCCTTCGTTCGCCCTCACGACCTCTTCGTTCAGGATCATGATCGCCGGCACCGTCGTCAGGAACGGCGCGAACGTCTTCGACAGGGTAAATTTCACCGTTTTGGCATCGACGGCCGAAACCGCGCCGGGCGCGAGCACGTCGGCGAACAGGTTCGCGGGACCCTGGTTGATGCGCAACAGGCGTTCAACAGAGTAGACGACGTCGCTCGCCTCGACGGGCGAGCCGTCGGAGAACCTGGCGTCGTCGCGGATCTTGAACACAACCTCCTTGGCGTCGTCGGAAACCGTCCAGCTCTCGGCGAGTTCGGGAACGAGGTTGCCCTTGCCGTCGACTGTGACGAGCCCGTCGTAGAGGTTCACGGCGGCCATGTAGTCGGTGTAGTCGGAGATCTTGGCTGGATCGATGGTGCCGAAGATCTGCACGGTGTTCATCGTCACGACGTTCGCCGCCGAGGCCTGCGTCGCGCCAAATCCTGCCAGGGCCAGGGCCGCCAACGCGGTCGTGGCCCGAAAACGGTGCTGCTTCATGTCGTTCCCCTTCGCTCTGAACCTCGCGAGAAACGGTCCGGACAGGGATAACAAGATCCCCGCCCGGTATCCGCGTCGCGGCCGGCCAATTCGCTCGTTCTGACTGCTCGGCCGGCGGCGTTCCCATTCCCGCGACCACGATGAGGATGACGCGTGCCGCCGGCAGGCGACAACACCCCATTGGTCTAGGTTTCAGACTAAAAGGTCTAGGTTTCGTGTCGGTGCGGGCAGGTATCGGCCAGTGACGCGGGGTACGTCAAGTCACCAGGCCCATTGCCCGGGCCGCGGCGATCGCCTCGCGCCGGCTCTTGCAACCCAGTTTGCGGTAGACATTGCCGAGGTGGAATTTGACGGTCGCCTCGCTCAATCCCAGCGTCTTGGCGATGAACTTGTTCGCGGCGCCGTCCGCGACCATCAGGAGTACCTTGGTCTCGCGCCGCGACAGGTTGCCGGCACGGCCGAGCGCACCGACCGAGACCAGTCCGTCTCGGAGGCGCCGCAGCACCTGCCGGGCGGGACCGGACGTGTCGAGGAACTCGGCGATGCGCTGCGTGGCGAGCAGTTCGCCGAGAAAGTCACGCTCTTCGGCGAGCGGCGCCATCGCGCCAAGCCGGGCCGCGTTCTCGAAGGTCTTCTGCAGGATCGCCCGCGCGCTGCCGAGATCGCGGTTGCGCTTCGCGACGTAGGCCATCCAGATGTCGAGGCCGATTCGCTGCCGTTCGGTGAGGTGCAGGTTCTGCCGCATCGCTCCAAGTTGGATGGCGAGCTCGGGCCTCGTCGGCATCTCGTGTACGTGCTGGCGCAGCCAGAGAAGCGCGAGCCCGATATCGTCGCGCTCGTGCAGCCGGGCAAGGTCGACGCCGGCGCCGAGAACCCAGGCCTTGCTGATGGCAGACGGAATGGAGGCGAGCCTGTCGCCGGCTTCCTGCCAGCGGTTGGCGTTCTGAAGGATCGCCGCCTCGCGGAGTTCGATGGCGTTGCGGAACTGCCGGTTCCGGATCTGGAAGACCCTCCAACGTTCGAGGAATCCGAGCGCGGCGATTGTCGAGAAATGTTCGCTCAGCGCCTGGCTGCCATAAAGCAGCGCGAACTCGATGAGGCTCGGCCAGATCTCGCCATGCGTGAAGCCTTCGAGCTCGAGGCTGAGGAAGCGGGCCAGCGGCTCGGCCTTGCCCCCCTCGTAGTCGATGCAGGCGTCGAGCAGGACGAGAAGGCGCTTGTCGTTCGGGCTGTCGAAGCCGACCTTGTCGAGCGAGCGCCGGGCGGCCGCTGCGAAGCTCCGCGCGCTCAGCGCATCGCCCATCATCATGCGCATGATGGCCTGATGCAGGCTGATGTAGAAGGAAAGCAGCGGCGCCCCGGCGCGTTCGTAGTGGAAATGGGCGCGCTGGGCAAGATCCTCGGCCTCGGCGAATCGCCGGCTGCGCAGGTAGAACTCGAGCACCGAGTTGTAGAACGAGCCGCGCAGGAGATGCGCATCGGCCGGGTATTCGGCCAGCATGGCGAAGATGTTCTCCAGCAGTTCCTCGGTGAAGAAGACATCCTCGTAGATCAGCATGACGAGGCGGAACGAGCGGAATTCGCGCGAGAACGCCGACTTCCGCGAGAATACCTCGTCCGGATCGTTGGCGGCGTCGCCGAACCGGTCGGCGAGGAGCCGACGGGCGAGCGAGACGTCGCCGCGCTTGAGCGACTGCACGGCGAGCCCCATGATGATCGCCTCGCTCTGCATGGCAAAGCTGGTCGGGAAGCCGGCAAGGACCTTGTCGAAAGCCGCCGGACCGTGGAGGTAGATGAAGAAGCGCCCCTGCGCCGCGGCAAAGGTCCTGAGCGCAAGGTCGTGGAAGCCGGCACTCTGGTAGGTGGTGATCGCCTCGGTCATCTCGCCGCGCGCGGCGTGGGCTTCGGCGATCGCCCGTGCCTCTGCGGGGATCGCGGTGCGGTCGGCGAGCAGCATGTCGACCGCCTCGGTGATCGGCCCGCGCACCGATTCGGCGACGAACCGCACCCTGCCTTCACGGTCCCTGCTTACCAGGGGCACGAGATCGTTGCCGTCGGCGCTGATGTCGCGGCCGGCAAGCAGCGCGCGCAGGTCGACAAGATCGCGGGAAGACAGGGGCTCGAGCAGTTCCTCCTGGAGGAAGAGGCGCATGACCCCTTCGGCGGGACTGCTGCCGGCAAAACGGGCGACGAGCAGCGGCCAGCCGCCGCTCGCCTCCATCACCGCCTTCGCCGTGGTGCCGAATGCGGCCGCGATCTCGTCGCTGTCGAAGAGAAGCTCGGCCGGATCGAGCCAGAACGCATGGCCGTAGGCCGCGGCGCGCGACAGTCCGCGCAGGCGCGTGTGCGGCCGTTTCGCCACGACGATGCGCCGCGCGCCGGCGACGAAAGGCTCCGGCAGCGCCTCCGGCTCGGAGCCGGGCGGGACGTCCCAGAGGACAGGTACGCGACCGTCGCCGGGATCGGGGGCGGTCTCCCGCGCATGGACGGCGGTGCCCAGCCGCTCGGCGACCTGCATCAGAAGCAGCGACTTGCCCATGCCGGGCGCGGCCTCGACCACCACGACGGTCTCGCGTCGGGAAAGAACCCGGTCGACAAGGCGGTGGCGGACGATGGGGCTGAAGGTGGCGAAATCGGCCATGGCGGGAGTTTCAGCCGAAGCCGGCCCGTTTGGCTAGTTCATTGCGCCGACAGAAGGCAGAGCCTCGCCGAAACGGCCCGGAAAGGCTTCCGCCGTCTTCGAGGGCGATCTTGAGCGTCTTCGCTGCCGGAGGCGACCTGTCCGGCTGCTCCGGATCTGATGGAAAATGCAGATCGGCGTCATCATGACGCCCCCTCCCGCATGGCTCGACAGACAGCATCGACCGCAATGAAGCCACCGGTTACGGGCTCCGTCCAGCATGACGAGCGGACTTTCGCCGCAAATGATTCAGTCGACCACGGGCAGGCATTTTCCCGCCCCTTCGCTCCATTGCATCCCCTGCGGGCAGATGATTTGCAATTCCCTTTGAATGATCTTCAGGTCCGGTTCCGCCGGCCTCAGAGTGCCGGGCTGCAGCGGCTGGATGACCAGCGGGGGCGGCTGTACCTGTTGTGGCTCGACCGGACGGATCACTTCGGGTTCCGGTATTGGCCCCTGCGTTGCCCCGGGCGCTGATTGCCCCTCGCGCACGCAGCGACCGCGCAGTTCGACGGTTCCCGGCGGGCAGACACAGGTCCCGTCGGCGGGCACCTTGCCGCCGGTACACTTCAGCTGGACCGGCGCACGCTCGGGTTCCTTCTTCGCGACGGGCGGTTTCTCTACGGCGGGGTGCTCGATGCGCAAGGACAGGCAGGCGCGATCGTTCGACGCGACCGGGTCGCCCGGTAATCCGGCCGACGTCGCGAGCAGGCTCGCCACGAGCGGGACATCGATCCGCCCGCTGACCGCCAGCTGGTTGTCGGCCTGATAGCGCGCGATGGCGTCGCGCGTGCGCCTGCCCGCCTTTCCGTCGACCGGGCCCGCGTCGTACCCGCGGCGGTTGAGCTCGGCCTGGACCGCTCGGATTTCGGCCGCACTGCCTGTTGCCGCGGCGGGTGCGTCGCCGATAAGGGCGCAGTTGTCGACCGTCGTGGGACCGCCGGGATCCGGGGGCAGGCTGAACTCGAGCTCCAGTGCGGTCGAATGGCCGGCAGGCAGCACGGCGCCCTGTCGCGAGCAGCCGACCTTTCCGGCCTCTGAGGTACACGTCCATTGGTTTTCCGGGCTGCCCGGACGGTACTGCCAACCGTCGGGCGCCAGGTCGGTCAGTCGCAGCGCGCCGACGAAATCGTTCGGGCCCTTGTTGGTGATTTCGATGCGGAAAGCGCAGCGGCCGGGCGCCCGGCACACGGATGGGCCGGTTTTCACGATGGCGAGATCTGCGGCGTCGACAGCGGGGGCTGGCGTCGCTTGCGGCGCAGGCTCTGGCGCTGCGGTCGGTGCCGGTTCCTGCCCGACCCTTATGCTGGTGGTGAAGCAGGCGCGGGACTTGCGCGTTCCGCCCATCTGCTCGATGTCGATTCCCTCGTCGGGAGGCGGCACCCATTCGAACTCGCCGCACACCGTCCGCGTCGTGTCTTCGGTCGGCCGCGGGCTGCCTTCCGGAAACAGGCTCACCTCGAAGTGGACGGACGTCTTCTCGTTTGCGCCGAGGCGGCAGTCCGAGGGGTGGCAGCTCACTTCGGTTCCAGCGACGTCGCAGGTCCAGCCTTCGGCCGCGCAGAACGGGGCAGCGTCCTGCCCCTTCGCACTCTTGACCCTCGTGCCGTCGGGAAATTTCACTCGCAGCAGCATCGGCAGCGAATAGTCCGAAGGACCGGTATTCTGCATCGTGAACGTGTACTGCGTGCACTCGCCGCCAAGGGGTTGTACGGAGATGCAGGCGAGCGTACCCCAGACGCTGAAGACGAAGTACCATCTTTCTCCCGCCCCTCCGCTCAGCGTGCCGCCGCTCTGGTCAAGCGGCGTGACGATGCACGCCTCGTCATTGGCGGGATCGGCATCGGGCTTTCCGCCCTTGTAGTAGACCTTGGCACAGTTCTCGAACTTCTTCTGATCGGTGTCGTGGAGACCGAGGCGGATCTGCATTTGCGTGAGACCGATCATGCCGCCGATCCCTGCCGCAGAGGGCAGCTTCACCCAGGGATGCTTGCAGGTCACCTCGTAGACCGGCCACGCCGCCTTGCCGACCGATTGGCTGCACTGCCAGGGCGGGTTGGGCTTGTACCACTCGAACTCGGCCGGATATCTGGTCGTCTCCGTGACGGTCAGCGGGCCTTCGTAGTCGCCCTTGCCGGCATTCCAGACATTGATGCGGAAGTAGCAGGGACCCGGCTCGTAGCATACCGCCGGTCCTTCCTTCTGCGCCTTGAGATCGAACTCGGACTTAAGCGCCGTCTTGGCGCAACTTTCGTCATTGCCGGCATTGCTGTCGCCGGGTGCAACGACGATCTTGGCGCAGTCCTTGAGCGAGTCGAGCACCGCCGGAAGGTCGGCCGGCAGGGCGACGGCGATGTCGACCGTTACCGACGCTCCGGGCTCGATCACGGCAGCCGCGTTGGTGCACACGATCCGTCCGACCGCCGTATCCGCACAGGTCCAGCCGCTGGGGCCGGTGTAGTGGTCGAGGCGAAGGCCCGGATGCTGGAAATTCCGCTCCTCGAAACCCGCCGGCCCGGCGAAGATCCCACCGCCGGCATTCGTGATTTCCACTTTGTATTGGCAGGTTTCGCCACGTCGGCATTCGGCCGGTCCGTACTTCGTGATGTCGAGGTCCGGGGGAGCGGCGCCGACCGACACCTCCTCGCAATCCTTGTCGTTGGCCGCGTTGTCGTCCCCGGCCCCGCCCTTCCAGTCGATGCGGGCGCAATTCTGGCTCTTTGCCGGATCGCCGGGGTCCGGCAATGCGGGCACGAGGTCTAAGGAAAGCGTCGTCGATTGCCCCGGCGCCAATGCGGCAGCGATTTCCGTGCAAAGCAGGTCCGGTCCCTGCTGCTGACAGCTCCAGGGCGCTGCTGCCGAAGCGTACTTCCAGCCGGAGGGCAACGTGTCCACGATTCCAAGCGGACCGGCGTAAGGTTCCGGCCCCTTGTTGACGACCTTTATCTCGAAGCGGCAGTTCATCCCGGGCGTGCACGCTGCCGACAGGGCCGCGCCCTGACCGATCCCTCCCGGCGAGGGCATACTCTTCGTCAGTTCGAGGTCGAGGCTCGCTGGCACCGCCGGAAGGGTTCCAGGCGGAATGATCCACCAACCCGGTTCCGACCAGCCCGGCGCCGCCGTTCCTCCCGATCCCGACGCACTTCCGGCCGGCGGCATCCATCCGGGCGGCGGCGACCAGCCAGTGGGCGGCGCCCAGCCCGGCGGCGGGGTCCAGCCGGGCGGGGTCCAGCCCGGAGGCATCAGCCCTTCGGCAATCTCGGGCGGCCTCCGGCGGAAGACCTCGACATCGCCGAACACGAAACTGCCATCGCCCAGGCCGACGATGTAGGAGCGGGCCGGCGCCGTGTCGGGCGTCACAGGACCCTGGGCGGGATAGGGCTCGAAGGCGTTCGCCGGAGCGACTTCCCCGAAAAGGCCTTCCGGCGTTCCCTGCAGTCCGCTCACGGGGCCGGCGTCGGTATTTGTTCCGTCCGCGGGATCGAAGCACGGGCCGTCCGGCGAGCACAGCGGCTCTCCGGTCATCCAGACGAACTGATCGGGCCCGGCAGCCTCGGCCCTGTATTCGGCATCGTAGGCAGGGCCGAAATCGACGCCGCCGGCCGCCGCCGCGCGGATATGGGGAGCGCCCTGGCTCTTGCGCTCGGCAAAGCCCACATCGTAGCGGCCCTCCGGCGACCATGTTCCGCTGCTGCCGAGGCGGTAACGCAGCACGCGCGCCGCGCCTGACCGAACCAGCGGCGCAGCGGCGTCTTCGCCCGCGAGGAAGCTCCCGCGCTCCGCGACGAGCATCGTCGGGCTCTCGCCGAAATAGGGGAAGGCGATGTCGGCGACGGGTCCGGAAGGGCCGTTCGGTGGCTCCTTTGACGGACCGGAACCGAAGTCCGGCAGCAGGATCTCCCGGCGGACGTCCGAGAGCACGAAGTCGCCGTCTGCGCCGATGCCTATTGACCAGATCGAGTTCCGGGCATCCTCGCCGGCGTCGACGAATGCGGGATCGGTCAGTCCGGCTGCGGCCGCTTCCGAGAGATCCTGCGATCCCCAGACCGAGTAGTACAACCGCACGGCGCCGCTCGTCGGATCGCGCCGGACGCCGAGCGCATAGACGCGGCGGCGGAAGTCGGCGAAATTCCAGCAGGCGGGTTGGCGCTCGAAGCCCGGAGGTGGGCAGTCGTCGGTGCGGGCGTGCGAGGCAGGGTCGAAGGCGACCGGCGCCAGGGATCGCGCATTGCCTTTCGCCGCATCGATGAATCCCGGGCGCCCGTCGAGCCCGTGATCGTAGCGGCCGATGTCGGCACCGTCTTCGAGTCGGAGGCGGTGGATGATGCCGGTCTCGAGGTCGGAGACGAAGAACTGCCTGTGCCAGCGGTCGTAGGCGATATCGCCGAGTGCCGGCCCGGAATTGGCGCGTCCTTCGAACAGGATTTCGCTGAAGATTTCCGGTCTGTACGCATGGTCCGCCGCGAGCTTCCAGACGGTTCCCGGCCCGGCGCCTGGTCCCCACATGCCCGCTGACCAGTCCTTTCCGTCTTGCGAGCGGTGGAGGCCGAAGGCCGAGCTCGCGGTCAGATAGATGTTTGCCGGCACTTGGTCATCGAAGGCGACGCCGAAAACCAGACCGACCTCGGCGGCCGTGGCGAGCACGCGCTCCGGCGCGTCTGCCCATTTGCTCCCGAGTGGCGCGCGACCGGGAGCGCGGAGGTCGACCAGCGAGGCGACCGAGCCTTTCGGATCGATGGCGATCGCCGACGATCCGGCGGCTGGAGCCGAGAATCGTGTCACGATCGCCTGTCCGGGAACCAGCGCCTCCTGGGCCAGAGCCGGAGCCTGGCCCAGACCAATGGCGGCGACGATCACAGCGCCGAACATGGCAGTGACCCGCCATGGGTGAACCGTGCAGGTTGCGAGCAGACTGTTCATAACCGTCCAAATCCAGGCTGGATTGGGAAATCCGGCGACCCGGGGCGGCAGAAGCGCGGCCGCCCGAAAGACGGGATGCCCCGCCCGGCAAGCCGCCGCGGGCGGCTCGGCTCAGGCGAATTCGGTGTCATCCTCGCTCCTCCGTGCGTTCCGCTGCCTGTCCGTCCGTCCGACTTGGGCTGACTGGGCGCGACGGTCAGTCCCGCGCGCTCGAGCGCCCTGACGACCTTGCGCGCATCGGGAAACGCGTCCAGCGGTAGGCGGACGCGTTCGCCGCCCATCTTTTCCAGCACGAGCGAACGGCTGGCTCGGTTTCCAAGTAACAGCGCGATGCCGAGGCCCCGCCAGCTGCCGAGCACGATCAGGAGCGGCGACAGCCAGCCGGGCGGACGCCGCGTCTCGGCTGTGACGCGGACGATCTCGGAATAGGGCAGCACCGTCGTTCCACGATGCGTGCCGACGGTGATCGAGGATTGCTCAGGAAGAACCCAGATACTTTGGCATCGCGCGGAGAACCAGAAGATCGCGAGCGCGACGAGGCCCGGAGGCCACATGAGCAGCATCAATCCCCACGGAACGCCCGGCCACGCCTCGAGTGCCGAGACGATGAAGGGCATGGCGAGAAAAGTGGTCGAAAGGAGGAAGCCGAGAAGGTCGGGCATCCGGACGGACGGCAGTCGGTCATGATGGAGCGCCCTTTCGGGCGGCTTGGGCCGGGGAGGCAGGAGGTAGGCTGCCATCGCGGCGCCGACGCACAGGACCGCAGCCTCGGATTGACCGTATCCGAAGGCGGTGACAACACCCGCGCACAGCAGGACCGCCGCGGCCAGGCGGCGCAATATCTCGATCACCTCGTGCAGATCGAGCGGCATCTTTCCTCCTTGGAAAATATTAGCGCGGCCTACCCGAGCGGCATTGACCCTCGTCAACGGAATCCGCCTTCGGAGCGCGACGGTGAGACAGGGTGGCAGGGGTTCCGGTCTCGACGCTCGGGGCGTCGCTGCGCCGACTTACGCGACCGTCATGTCAAGACGGCGTGGTCGCCGGCCGGACACGGGACCGCCGGCGATCCGTATCACGTCGCCAAAGTACGGAAGATTGCGGCGCCGGCGATGTCGGATACGTCGGCGACGATGTCCTTGCGGACAAGATGGTTGATGTGCGCCAGGGTCTCGCCGAGCGCGAAGCCGATGTTGTCGGGACCTTCGATGTGGGGGAACATCGCCTTGGCGAGTTCGACGGCAGAGCGCGGCTGGCGCAGATACTCCGCGGTTGCGTCGAGACGGCGGCGATGATGCTCGCGCAGCTCCTCGATCCTTGTCCGGATCCCGTGGTACGGGCTTCCGTGCGACGGCAGGACCAGGGTATCGTCGGCCACGTCGTCGAATTGCGGGAACGAGGCGAGAAAGTCCTCCAGCGGATCGGACTTCGGCGTCATCTCGTAGACGGCGATGACCGGCGAAATCGTCGGAAGCAGGTGATCGCCGGCGATCAGCAGGCCCGATTCCGGGTTATGGAAGGAAGCATGCTCGAAGGCGTGGCCGCGCGTGACGATCACGCGCCAGTCGCGCCCGGCCATGCGGATGGAATCCCCGTCGCGGATTTCGGTGATCGAACCGGGCACCGGAGACGACAGATCGATGAAGCGACGGCGGCTCTTGACCAGGTCGGCCGCGGCCGCGTCGTCGAAGCCGTTGCGCACGAGGTACGAATGATGCGCGGCGTTCGAACCCGGTACGTCGTGCATATGGCTGACGCGGGCCCATATCCATTCGGCGAACGTGCCGACATATTCGGCGTCGAAGCGCGATACCATCCAGCCGGAGAGGCCGATGTGATCGACATGGCCATGCGTGGCGACGACCCGGCGTACGGGCCTGCCGCCCATCGGCCCGGAAAGGAGCGCTTGCCACGCCGCAACGATCTCGGTGGTGGCGCAACCGGTGTCGACGACCGTCCAGCCGTCGTTCTCCCGCAGGAGCCAGACGTTGACGTGGTTGAGGCGGAAGGGCAGCGGCAGACGAGCCCAGAGAATGCCCGGCGCCACCTCGCGCGCCTCGCCGGGCGATGGCGTGTCCGCCCAGGGAAATTCGAGCTTGCCGCGTCTTGCCGGCATCTTGCGGCCTCTCAGCTTGTCCCGCGCGGGACAAGAACCCAGTAGTCGAGTTCCAGCAACACCGCCGATAGCGCGTCTCCGCCGGCCGACGGATACGCCGCGCAGGGCATGTCCCTGGTGGCGACGGTGCGAATGCGGAGTGCCCCGATGTCGGTTCGATGATCGAAGGCGTGACGGTCGAGGATTTCGGACCATGCATAGACCGTGTCGCCGGCCGCCGCCGGATTGACGTGCCGGCCGCCGTTGATCGCCGCGATGAAGGGCGCATTGGCAAGTCCGTTGAACGAGAGCCCGCGCGCCAGGGAGATGACGTGGCCGCCATAGACGATGCGCCGGCCGAAGCGGCTCGCCTTCTGCGCAAGGCCGTCGAAATGGCCCTTGGCGGTGTTCTGGAAAAGGCGCGTCGCGATCTGGTGCTCGGCCTCCTCGATCGTCGTGCCGTCGATGTGGTCGATCCTTTCGCCGACGCGATAGTCGTCGAACAGGAAGCGGCTTCCGGCCATCGCCCTGTCGTAGGCGGAGAAGTCGAGGCCTTCGGGAATGACCAGGTCGTCCCCGGCAACCGCTGCCGCGGTTTGCGGGACGACCGCTTCGGGCGCCGGCGCGGACGGGTCGCGCTTGTTGACCATCACCCAACGCACGAAGGTGAGTACCGGCCTTCCGTTCTCGTTGTAGCCCGTCGAGCGGACATACACGATGCCCGTCTTGCCACTCGCGTTCTCGCGCAGCCCGATCACGGTTGAACGCGCATGAAGACTTTCCCCCGGCCAGCAAGGCTCGAGGAATCGGCACTCTGCATAGCCCAGATTGGCGACCGCGTTGAGCGATATGTCGGGAACCGTCTTGCCGAAAACCACGTGGAAAAGGAGCAGGTCGTCGATCGGAGCGCGCTTCAGACCGACCGACCGCGCGAACGCGTCGGACGACTGCACCGCGAAGCGCATTCCGTAGAGAGCGGAATAGAGCGCGACATCGCCGGTCGTGACCGTGCGCGGCACGGCGTGGACGATCTCCTGGCCGAGGCGGAAATCCTCGAAGAAATTGCCGCTGGAGGACTTGGCCATCGTTCTACAGTCCGGCCGAGGGCTTCATGCCGGCCAGTTCGGCCCGCTCGATGACGCGCTGGACGAGTCGCACCGTGGCGACGTCGACCATCTGGCCGTCCACCTGAATGGCGCCGAGCCCCTGCGCCTGCGCCTCGCGATAGGCGGCGACGGCCTTGTAGGCGCGGTCGACTTCAGCTTGCGAGGGACTGAACACCTCCTGCGCAATCGCCACCTGGCTCGGGTGGATCGCCCATTTGCCGACGGCGCCGAGTTGCAGCGCGCGCCTGCATTCGGTGCGGAACCAGTCACCGTCCCTGAAATTGACGAACGGCCCGTCGATCGCATCGAGGCCATAGGTGCGGGCGGCCACGATCATCTTGTAGCGGGCATAGTGCCAGATGTCTCCGGGATAGCCGCAATCGCCGGCAATCGCCCGCGGATCGATGCCCTGGGAAGCGGAATAGTCGCCCATGCCGAAGATCAGCGCCTCGAGCCGGCTCGAGGAACCGGCGATCTCTTCGACGCGCATGATCGCCTCTGCCTCCTCGATCAGCACCTCGATGCCGATACGCCGCGTCAGCCCGAGCTTTCCTTCGATCTGGGAGAGCAGGCGATCGACGAAACGCACGTCGCAGGCGGTACGGACTTTCGGAACGAGGATTGTGTCGATATTTTCCCCCGCACCCTCGACGACGGTGATGATGTCCTCGTAGGCGTAGTGCGTGTCGAGGTCGTTGATCCGCACGCAGCGTACGGATCGGCCGAAATCGAGAGTGTTGAGCGCCTTGACGATCTGGGCACGCGCGCCGATCTTCGCGCCGGGCGCGACGGCGTCCTCGAGATCGAGGAAGACATGGTCGACCTCCATCGCGGCGGCCTTTGCCATCATCTTGTCGCTGGAGCCGGGAACGGCGAGCTGACACCGGCGGAGGCGTTTCGGTCTGGCTTCGGCCATGTTCTGTCTCCCAGGCTGTTCAGCGGCGCGGTCTTGTCCGCAGGGCCGCCACGGTATCGCCGTTGCAACCGCGGCAAGCATCCTATAATCTAACCATTGTTAGAATCCTAGTCTGGCGAGCGTAGAATTTTCCGCCGTCGCCGTCGATGACGGTTTGCGCGTAAGCGCTCGTTCCTCCGGCGGAAGGCTGGTCGGCGTCTGCCTCGCCCAGAAAGGGAAGAGCGACGCAGGACGGGCTGCCCATAGCCTTCAGGCCCCAATCAAACGGTCGTGACCGGCGAGACATTTCGAACCACCGTTCGCCTCATTTGATCGTTTTATCAATAGCTTGAAATTCAGCGGACGAATTTCGGAGAACGATGGTGACAAGATTTCGAACAAGTGTTAGAGTTTTGAAAATGCTCCGGACGGCGACAGGTCGGACCGCAGTGCGGGAGGAAGGACAGATGTACCCAACTGGCTCGCTGGCCGATTTCGTACGTCTTGCGGACATGCTCTGAGCATGCTCCAGGTCGACGACATCCAGCTTGCATTCGGTGGCGTCAAGGCGCTGACCGGCGTTACCGTGCACGCCGAAAAGGGCAGGATTACCGCGGTGATCGGCCCGAACGGCGCCGGCAAGACGAGCCTCTTCAACGTCGTGTCCGGCTTCTACCGGCCGCAGGTCGGCCGCGTCGTTCTGGACGGCGAGGACATTTCGGATCTGAAGCCCCACGCCCGCGCCTACCGCGGCATGTCACGCACATTCCAGAACATCGCCCTCTTCCACGGCATGACCGTGCTCGACAACATCAAGCTCGGCGCCCACACGAATCTGAAAAGCGGCATCCTGACGGCCGGCCTCCGTCTGCCGCTCACCCGCAACGAGGAGAGCATGCTGGATCGGGAGATCCGGCGCGACATCATCGGTCTGCTGGAACTCGACCACGTTCAGCACCACCCGGTCGAGGATCTTCCCTATGGCCTTCAGAAGCGCGTCGAGTTGGCCCGTGCCCTGGTGATGAAGCCGAAGATCCTGCTTCTCGACGAACCCGTCGCCGGGATGAACCGCGAGGAAAAGCGCGAAATGAGCCGCTTCGTCCTCGGCGTGAAGAAGAACTGGAACACGACGGTTCTCCTCATCGAGCACGACATGAGCATGGTGATGGGCATTTCCGATCACGTCGTGGTGCTGTCGTTCGGCAAGCCGATCGCGTCGGGAACACCGGACGAGGTGCGTGCCAATCCGGACGTCATCAAGGCCTATCTCGGCGGCGCCGACGAACCGGCAGCGGCGTGAGGCAGGCGATGAGTCCCTTCCAGCAGTTCATCGAATACTCGATCGTCGGCATCGCGGCGGGGGGCGTATATGCCCTCATCGCGCTCGGCATCGTCGTCATCTTCAAGGCGTCGCGGACCTTCAACTTCGCCATGGGCGAGATGATGATGCTGTCCGCCTACTTCTTCTATGCCGCGTCGGTCACGTTCGCGCTCGGCCCCGTGATCGGCATGATCGTCGCCCTGATCGGATCTGTCGCGATCGCCCTGCTGATCGAGCGGGTCGCCATCCGGCCGATGCTCGGCCGTCCGTTCATCGCGGTCGTCATGGTCACGTTCGGTATCGGCTCGATCATCCGCGGTATCGTCGGCATGGTCTGGGGGCCGAACGAGATGCAGATCCCGGGCATCCTGTCGCGCACGCCGATCATGCTGGGCGACATCTTCGTGCCCGGCAAGACGGCGCGGGCCTTTGCGATCGCCGTGGTCATCGTCGTCGTCCTGATCGCCTATCTGCGCTATTCGCGCGCCGGCGTCGCGCTGCGCGCGGCCGCGGCCGACACGATCACCGCCTATTCGATGGGCATCGACGTCCGCAGGATCATTGCTTTCACCTGGATCGTCGCCGCGGTGACCGGCTGCATCAGCGGCGTCCTGATGGCGAACGTCAATACGCTCACGCCGCATCTCGGTCTCGTTGCGCTCAACGTTCTGGCGGTCGTCATCCTCGGCGGCATGGCTTCGATCGGCGGCGTGCTGGTCGCCGGCTTCATCATCGGTTGGCTGGAGGCGATCACCGGTCTCTTCCTGCCCACCGAATTCCGCGAGATCACGCCCTATGTGCTTGCTCTCGTGGTGTTGCTCGTCCGCCCGAACGGCCTGTTCGGCAGCAGGGAGGTCGAGAGGATCTGATGGCGGACACCATGGAAGCCGAGCTCCTGTCGGACCCCCGCACCCGCTCGTCGACCGGCACGATGGTGCGCTACGGCGTTCTGTTCGCCATCCTCGCCGTGCTGCCGTTCGTGGCGCCGGGCTACTGGATCTACTTCGCCGGGCTTCTCGGGATCAACATCATCGCGACGCACGGCCTCAACATCATGATGGGTTTCACCGGGCTGCTGTCCCTAGGACACGCGGCCTTCGTCGGCGTGGGCGCCTACACGGTCGCAATCCTGCAGACCTATTTCGGGCTTCCGTTCTGGCTCACGATCCCGGCAGCGGGCGTTTCCGCCGCCGTCATCGGCGTCGCGTTCGGACTTCCGTCCTTGCGGATCCGCGGTCTCTATCTCGTCATCGCCACGCTCGCGGCTCAGTTCATCCTGCACTTCGTCTTCGTCCACTGGCAGTCGGTGACGAATGGCGACGTCGGATTGCCCGTCGCCCCGGCGAACGTCTTCGGCTTCCTGCTGAACAACGAGACCCGCATCTATTACCTGATCCTGGCCTTCGTTGTCGCATCGACCTGGTTCGCCCGAAACGTCATCAAGTCGCGTGTCGGAAGAGCCTTCATCGCCATTCGCGAACGCGACCTGACGGCCCAGGTACTCGGCGTCGAAATCGTTCGTTACAAGCTGCTCGCCTTCGGGCTCGGCTCCTTCTACGCCGGGATCGCAGGGGCGTTGCTTGCCTATTTCAATCGCTTCGTGAACCCCGAGCAGTTCGGCCTTCTGCTGTCCGTGTTCTTTCTTTCCGCCGTCATCGTCGGGGGCATGGGATCGATCCTGGGCGCCATCCTCGGTGCGGCGTTCATGACGCTGCTGCCGGAAATCCTTCGCGAACTGTCGCTGCTGATCGGCAGCGGGCTCGGAATCGATCTCGGCACGATCCTGACGCCCCTGCGCGAGACGATCTTCGGACTTCTGATGGTGGGCTTCCTTCTTCTCGAGCCGCGCGGTCTCGCGCAGCTATGGAAGCGGGCAAGCCAGAAATCCACGCGCGACAGCGCGTGAGGAGTAATCGCCGGTCATCGCCGGCGTGGACGTGGACCGCGATCGCTTCGATCGCCGAATGTGGAGGAAACACATGCTTAGCAGACGCAAGTTCCTGAAGGCGACGGGCGCCACCGCGGCGGTCGGCGCCGCGAGCGGCTTCCAGATCAACATTCTTCGTGCGCAGAATGCCGACACGCTGAACTGGTCGATCCACTGCGACCTGACCGGCCCGGCGGCCGAAGGCGGCAAGTTCCAGGGCGAGGGATTCACCGAATACGCGAAATGGATCAATGACCAGGGCGGCATCCGCGGCCGCAAGATCAACCTCTCGATCAACGACACAACCTTCAAGGTCGACGTTGCCGTGGCGAACCTGAAGAAGGCGTTGGCCGAGGGGCGCATCGATTACATGTTCGGCGAATCCACCGGCATGATCCAGGCGATATCGCCCGAGAACAATTCCACCCACAAGCTCTTCATGACGTCGGGATCCTTCGCGTCCGAACTCGCGGACGAGAAGAACTATCCCTATCATTTCGTGCCGGGCGCGACCTACGGCGCCCAGCTCAAGATGCTGGTCGACTACATTAAGACCTCGTCTGCCGGCAATCCGGCCAGGCTCGTCATCGTGCATTCCTCGACCGGCATGGGCCGTGACGGCATCGACAATGCCGTCGCCTATGCCAAGGAAGGCGGCATCGATGTCGCGCTCGTCCAGCAGACCAAGTTCGTCGAGACTGACGTGTCGGCATTTGCACTGGCCATCCGCCAGGCACAGCCCACCCATGTCATCCACCACGGCTATTCTTTCGCCGTGTGGCCGGAGATCGTGCGCCTCGTGCGCGACTACGGCATGGACGATGTCGTCTTCCTCGGCACGATCTGGCAGAGCGAGCGAGAGAAGGTGGTCGCCATGCCCGACGTTGCCGAGGGCCTGATCGGCATCAAGGTCTGGAACGACGACACCAACAAGCCGGCCGGCAAGACGATGGAAACCATCGGCAGCATCCTCAGGGCGAAGAACCCGAATTGGAGCGGCTATGTGCGTCTCGGCTTCCTCGACGCCTGGATCAGCGGAATGATGGCGACGCGTGCCTTCGAGATCGTCATCGACGCCGGTCAGGAGATCAACGGCGACAATCTCGCGGCCGCATTGCGCACGGTCAGGGACTGGGACACCGGCGGCTTGATCGACGTGCCGGTCTCCATCAAGAACCAGCAGATCGGCCTCGGCCGCATCATCCGCTATTCGGCGGCGAACAACTGGGAGATGGAGCACCTGACCGACTGGATGAAGGTGTCCTGAAGTCATGGCGGCCGTTCTCGAAATCAAGGATCTGGAAGTCGTCTATCAGGGCGTCATTCAGGCTCTGTCGAGCCTGAGCCTCCAGGTGCCCGCAGGCGCCATCGTCGCTTTGCTCGGCGCCAATGGCGCCGGAAAGACAACGACGCTCAAGGCGGTCTCCAATTTCCTTCCGCTCGAGAACGGCCGGGTCACACGCGGATCGATCACGATCGGCGGAGAAGACATGCTGAGGCTCGCGCCGCATCAGATCGTGCGGCGCGGGATTTTTCACATCCGCGAGGGCCGGCACGTCTTCTCGGATATGACCGTCGAGGAGAACCTCGTCGCGTCAACCTTCGCGCAGCGGTCTCCACGGCCGCGCAGGCAGGCATTCGACGAGGTGTACGCCTACTTCCCGATCCTGTCGCAGCGGCGCGGCCAGCAGGCCGGCTACCTTTCCGGCGGCGAACAGCAGATGCTCGCGATCGGCCGCGCGCTGGTGGCCGACCCGCAGATGATCCTTCTCGACGAACCCTCGCTTGGCCTGGCCCCCCTCATCGTGCACGAGATCTTCGAGATCATCGCCCGCATCAACCGCGAGAAGCGGGTCTCCATGCTGCTCGTCGAGCAGAATGCGGTGATAGCGCTGAAATACGCGTCCTACGGCTATGTCATCGAAACCGGCCGCACCGTGCTCGAGGGCACGACGGAGAAGCTCTCCGCGGATCGCGACATCCAGAAGTTCTACCTCGGGGTCGAGGCGCACGAAGCCGCCTGATCCGACCGACAGCGCCTCCCAAGCGCCAGGGGCGGGCGCAGCTGCTCGCCCCTGATCTCGTTGACGTACGACATCTCATTGAATGCGACCTGCTACATCCGCGGACGACGTCGGCCCTGAGACGGCACATTCGTCCCTGCGCTGCCTGGATCACTTCAGTAGATCGAGATCCCCATCGACCGGCCGCCGTCGAGCGTCAGGATCTGGCCGGTGACATTCCGCGTCCGCGGGCTGGCAAAGAAGGCGATGCCGTTGGCGATGTCCTCCGGCTGGCCGACCTCCTTCGTCGGCTGCTTGTCGATCAGCTCCCGCTGGCGCTCGGGCGTCAGCGAGCGGAACATCTCGGTTTCGATCAGGCCCGGCGCGATGGCGTTGACGAAGATCCCGCGTGGCGCGAGATCGATCGCCATTCCGCGGGTCAGGCCCACGACGCCGGCCTTCGACGTGATGTAGGGCGAGTGCGCATAGCCTGCCAGATAGGCGCGCGACGCGACGTTGACGATGCGCCCGCCGCGCTTCATCACCTTCGCGGCCTCCTGCGCCATCACGAAAGTGCCGATGACGTTCACGTCGTACATCTTGCGGAAATCGTCCTCGGTAACGGCATCGAACTTTCCGTCCCAGAAGATCGCCGCGTTGTTCACCAGCACGTCCAGCCGGGGAAGGGACGCAACAAGCTTCGCGACCGCCGGCCTGTCGGTGATCGACAACGAGTGATGTTCAACCGAATTGCCGGAGCTTTTCAGAGCGGCGCCGTTCGCTGATAGCGGCTCGGGGGCGAGATCGACCATCACGACGTGAAAGCCGTCCTCCAGGAGCCTTTTCGTGGTCGCAAGACCGATGCCGCGGCCGGCGCCGGTCACCAGGGCTACTTCCTTCTCGTTTGCCATCGGTCGTTCCTCAGGCCGCGTCGACGGGCAGCACGAGCGTCTCGGTCAGGCCGCCGTCCACCATCAGGACGTGGCCGTTCATGTAGCTCGACGCCCTCGAGACCATGAAGGCGACCACGCCTCCCGCTTCCTCGGGACGTCCCCATCGGCCGAGCGGGATTCGGTTCGAAACGCCTTTCTCGTAGCCGGGGCGTGCGAGGATCGTCGTGTTGATCTCGGTGAGGAAATAGCCCGGCGCCATCATGTTGACGGTCACGCCCCTGGCGCCGAGCTCCGCGGCGAGCGCGCGGGTCATCCCGGCCAGCCCGTGCTTGCTGGAGACGTAGGCGGTGACGTTCTCGCGCCCGACGACGGCGAGCGCGGAGCCGACATTGACGATCCGGCCGTAGCCGCGCGCGATCATGTGCCGGGCCGCTTCGCGGCAGAGCAGGTAGGGCGCGCGCATGTTGGTGCCCATGACCCGGTCCCAGGTTGCCGTGGTGGCCTGCGCGAACGGCTCCCAGGCGTTTATGCCCGCGTTGTTGACGAGGATGTCGAGGCGGCCTTCCGCGTCAGCGATCTCGTTGATGGCGGCCACGCAGGCCGAGCCATCCGAAAGGTCGAACGGCTTGACAGCGACGTCCAGACCTTCCGACTTCAGAACAGCGGCGGATTCCTCAAGCTGTTCCCTGCCTCGCGCCGTCATCCAGACCCTTGCGCCGGACTCGGCGATCGCCCGTGCCATCTCGAAACCCAGACCGCGCGAGGCACCGGTGACGACGGCGACCTGCCCATCGAGGGAAAAACGTTTTGTCATGGCGACCTCACGCGGCGAGCTGGAACTTGAAGGAGGAAGACAATCCGCCGTCGACCATGATCACCTGTCCGGTCACGAAGCTCGAGGCGGCCGACGAGAGGTAGATGATCGTTCCGACCATCTCCTTCGGATCGCCCCAGCGTTCCATCGGCGTGACGCCGTTGATCGCGTCCATGTAGCCGGGACGCGACTGTAGGGTCCGGTTGATCTCGGTAAGGAAATAGCCAGGGCAGACACAGTTGACGTTGATGTTTTCCTTTCCGAGTTCCGCGGCGAGAGCGCGCGTCAGGCCAATGATGGCGGACTTCGAGCCGCAATAGGCGTGCAGTTTCGCGCGGCCGAGCGGCCCGAGAACGGAGCCCGTGTTGATGATCCGGCCGCCTGCGCCTCCCGCGCGCATCAATGCGGCGCATTCCTGCGCCATGACGAAGGTGGCGCGCACATTGGTGTCCATGATCCTCTGGAAGTCGTCCTCGTCGCTGTCGAGGAGCGGCTGCCAGTTGATGATGCCGGCATTGTTGACGCAGATGTCGAGGCGGCCCAGCGTCGCCCCGGCGGCGCGTACGCCCCTGCGGATCGCCTCCTCATCGGCGAGATCGAGCGGAAGCACCGTCGCCGCGCCGCCGTCGCCTTCGATTTCAGCCTTCACCGCGCCGAGCTTCGCCTCGTCGCGGGCGACGAGGACGACATGTGCGCCGGCGGCGGCGAGCCCCCTGGCAATCGGCCGGCCGAGTCCGCGCGAAGCGCCCGTCACCAGCGCGACCTTGCCTTCGAGCGAGAAGAGTTCGAGCATGTGTTCCTCCGGTTCCGTGCAGGCGGCGCAGCTCAGGCGGCGCCGTAGAGCTTGCGCAGGCGCACCTTGTCGATCTTGCCGCTCGGCAACTTGACGATCTCGTCGACGAACTCGACATGGCGCGGTCGCTTGTAGCCGGCAATGAGCGTACGGCAGTGGTCGATCAGATCTTCCGCGGTCGCGCTCCTGCCGGCGCGCAGCACGACCACCGCCTTGACCGCCTCGCCCCATTTCTCGTCGGGCACGCCGATGACCGCAACCTCTGAGACGGCACCGTGGGTGATGATGGCTTCCTCGACCTCACGGGAATAGATGTTCTCGCCGCCCGAGATGATCATGTCCTTCTTGCGGTCGACCAGATAGAGGAAGCCCTCGCTGTCGAGGCGGCCGACGTCGCCGGTGTGCACCCAGCCGTCGCGCAACGTTTCGATCGTGGCCGCGGTGTTGTTCCAGTAGCCCTTCATCACGCCGGGACTGGTCAGCAGGATTTCGCCGACTTCGCCGACCGGCAGGTCCTCGCCATGGTCATCGACGATGCGCACGTTGACGCGCGGCGATGCCTGGCCCACCGACGTAAGGATCTCGCGGTCGCGATCGGTGCCGTCGGGCCTGTGCTGGTGGGCGAGCAGCGTCGTGCCGATCCCCTCGGTCTGGCCGAACTGCTGCTGGAAGACCGGGCCGAGCAGTTTTAGTCCCTTTTTCAACACCGGGATCGGCATCGGCGCCGCCGCGTAGACGATCATGCGCAAGCTGGAGAGATCAGCCTTCTCGATGGCAGGTGATTCCAGCAACGTCTGGATCATCGTCGGCGCCATGTGCGTGACGGTGATCTTCTCGCGCTCGATGCAGTCGACGATCGCCTTCGGGTCGAAGCCCTTCTGGACATGGACGGTGCCCGCGCGCCAGTGCTGCGCAAGCTGGATGATCTTTGCACCGATGTGGAACAGCGGCATCATGATGAGAAGGCGGTCGTCCGGCGTGTTGCGCTGGTCCGAGCCGAGGATTTCGGCGGCGTTCGCCTGCCCGGCTTGACCCAGCATGACGCCCTTCGGGCGACCGGTTGTGCCCGAGGTGTAGATCAGGAAGGCGATGTCGTCGGGGAGCGGACGGAACGGCACACCGGACGGATCGCCCGACGTGACGAGCGCTTCGTAATCGTCGCCGAACCCGCCGCCGTCGAGGCATACGAAGTGCTCGACGGCCTTCAGCTGGTCCTTCATGGCCAGAACGGTTTCGGCATAGGTCGCCTCGAAGATCAGCACCTTCGGTGCGCCGTCATTGACAATGTGGACCATCTCCGGGACCGCGAGGCGCCAATTCACCGTCGCGCAGATGAAGCCCGAGATCTCGCAGGCGCCGTAGACTTCCTGATATTCCAGCCGGTTCTGGCTCAGGATCCCGACGCGATCCTGCCTCCTCAGGCCCAGCCGCCGCAGCGCATTTGCCAGCTTCGAGACGCGGACATGGAACTCGGCGTGAGTTACCCGCCTGTCCTGCCAGACGAAGGCGGTCTGGTCGGGATGCTTCCAGGCGTTGTTGTCCAGCATGTCCGCAAGGGTCTGCGGAATTCTCGTGGCGGGCATGGCGGCCTCAGACGACGTCGGAATCGAAGCGCGGCCTGCGCTTCTCCCGGAAGGCGGCGAGGCCCTCGCGGAAATCTTCGCTGGCGAAGCAGAGCGGCTGGGCCGTGGCTTCGAAGTCGAGGACGGCTTCCGGATCGTCGCCGAGCGTCAGCATGCGTTTGGTGAGAGCGGTCGTATGCGAGGAGAACTCGGCGAGCTCCCGGGCGCGTTCCAGCGCCTTCGCTTCGAGGTCCGCGTCGGCAACCACCTCGTCGGCCAACCCGATCGCAAGCGCCTCCGGCCCCTTGTAGGAGCGTGCATAGAGCAGCGCCTGGCGCGCGCGGGCCATGCCGATGCGCTGCGGCAGCGTATGGGCGATGGCGAAGTCCGGTGCGAGACCGATCTTGGGGAACGGAAACCCGATCGCGGCACTCTCGCCCATCAGGATCGTGTCGCAGAACAGCGCCAGACCGGCGCCCGCGCCGACCGCGTGGCCGCGCACCTCGGCCACCATCGGCTTCTCCGCCGCCAGGAGAAGCCGCGCGAGCCGGTGCGCCGAGGTCAGACGCTCGCGGCCCGCCTTGGGGTCGGAAAGCGTATCCATCTTCGAGAGATCGCCGCCGACGGAGAAGTTCTTCAAGGCGGAGGCGAGCACGATCACGCGGCAGGTGCGGTCGTGGAAAAGTTCCTCGAAGGCAGGCAGCAGGATGCTCCGGAATGCCTCTCCGAGCCCGTTTCCGGACGCCTGATGGTTCATCACCAGACGAACGACGCCGCGGCCGTGCCGCTCGATTTCGATGGATCCCAAAGCCTCCTCCCGGGCATTCCTTCCTGTGCCGGGCACGCTACACCAATCCAAAACCTAACACTAGTTAGAAAATGGGCTTTTTCAGGTGGACGTTCGAAACCATTCCATCGCGTCGATTCGCAGCGTAAGATGCATACGGAAGCTGTCACGCACGATAGGATTGATGATGACGAAGAAACTGGCGAAATCGGCGATCTCGCAGAAGCGGATACTCGACGCCGCGGCCAGGATCTTCCGCGACTACGGCTATGCCGGCACGACGATGCGTGCGATCGCGGACGAAGCCGATCTCAAGCCCGGCAGCATCTATTACCACTACAAGTCGAAGGACGACCTGATCAGTGCCGTTCTCGATATCGGCATCCGGGCCGTGACCGACAGTGTCGGCAAGGCCCTCAGGGCCTTGCCGGACACGGCGACAGGCCGCGACCGCATCGAGGCGGCGATTCGCGCCCATCTGTCCGCTATCATCGAGGTCGGCGACTACACGCTCGCCACACGGCGCGCGCTCGGCCAGGTGCCGGAGGCGATCCGCGCGAGGAACACCAGGATGCGCGACACCTACGGCTCCATCTGGCAGGAGATTCTGTCCGACGCCCACCAGCGCGGCGAATTCCGGACGACCGCCAACCTGAAGCTCGCCCGTCTCTTCATCCTCGGCGCACTGAACTGGACCGTCGAGTGGTTCAAGCCGGGTGGCCGCTCGATCGACGACGTGGCGCGCGAATTCGCCGCGATCGTGCTGGACGGTCTGTCAGGCAGGGTAGAACCGGTCGGCCTCGCCGAAGAACTGCCGCCGCCGGCCAAGCCCAAACGGGCGAGCGCGCGCGTCCGCGCTGCGTAGCGTCGACCGCCGGCCTCGTCAGTCGCGGCCGAGTATGTGGTCGGAGATGATGCGCAGCTGGATCTCCGACGTGCCCTCGAAGATCTTGGTCAGCCGCGCGTCGCGCCAGTGGCGTTCGACCTGGTTCAGCGTGGTATAGCCGCCCCCGCCGAAGATCTGCAGCGCCTCGCTCGTCACCCGCTCCGACATCTCGGAGGCGAACAGCTTCACCATCGAGGCTTCCTTGTCGCAGCGATGGCCCTGGTCGATTTTCTCGCAGACCGAATACATGAGCGCCCTGGCAGCCTCGATCTCTGTCGCCATCGACGCGATCTTGAAACGGATGGCCTGGAAGGCGCCGATGGCCTGGCCGAACTGGCGGCGCTCCTTCGCATGGCCGACGGCGTCGTCGAGAGCGGCCTGGGCGAGGCCGATCGAGCGGGCGGCGGTATGCGCGCGTGCGGTTTCCAGCCCAGCCGTCGCAAGGTAGAAGCCGCGGCCCTCTTCGCCGATCAGGTTGGCGGCCGGCACGCGGCACCGGTCGAAGGCGAGTTCCCAGGTCGTCCATCCGAAATAGCCGATCTTCGGGATGACGGTTCCGGCGACGCCTTCCGGCAGCTTGCCGCGCGGCTTCTCGACCATGAAGGCGGAGATGCCCTTGTGCCTTGCCTTCGGATCGACCTTGGGGTCCGTGCGGGCGAAGACCATGATGAAATCGGCGCCGTCGGCGAAGGTGCACCAGTATTTGTTGCCGGTGATCTCCCACTCGTCGCCGACGCGCCTGGCGCGGCAGGAGATGTTGGCGACGTCGGACCCCGCGTCGGGTTCGGAGAGCGAGAAGGCACCGAGAAAGTCCCCCTTGGCCATGCGCGGCAGATAGACCTTCTTCTGTTCCGGCGTCATCGCCTTCAGCGACCCGATCAGCGCGTTGCCGCGGGCGATGAGCGAGGCGACGCTCATCCAGCCGCGCGCCAGTTCTTCGGCGACGAGGCAGTATTCGAATGCGCCGAGGCCGAGCCCGCCATATTCTTCGGGTATCAGGATGCCGAAATAGCCGAGTTCTGCCATCTCCTCCATCAGTTCGCGCGGTATCTCGCCCTTGACCGGGTCGAGCCGGTCGGCGATCGGCCGCACGCGTTCGCGCGTGAAGACGCGCGCGGACTCCTGGATCATTCGGCGTTCTTCGGACAGTTCCGTCATAGCGGCGAATCCTCGGGGGGCAATTGTCCCTGGCCGAGCGAGCGCCCGCCGTCGACGATGAGGACCTGTCCGGTGATGTAGCGGTTTTCCGGCGAGGCGAGGAAGGACACAGCGCGGGCGATGTCCTCCGGCTGACCGATGCGGCCGAGGAGCTGCAGCGACAGCATCATCTTCTGGCGTTCCGGTGTCATGTAGTGCAGCATTTCGGTGTCGACGACCCCCGGGGCAACGGCATTGACGCGGATGTCGCGCGGCGAAAGGTCGATCGCCATGGCGCGGGTGAGGCCGACGACAGCGGTCTTCGAGGCGACGTAATGCGCCATCTGCGGCGCGCCCGCGAAGGAGCGTGAGGCGATGTTGACGATGCGTCCGCCGTTCTTCATCCGCCGCGCGCCTTCCTGCGCCACGATGAAAGTACCGACCGTATTGATCTCGAAGGCCTCGCGGAAATGCTCCTCCGTCAATTCCTCGAAGTAATGGGTACCGGTGACTGCCGCATTGTTCACGATCACGTCGACAGGCGCATATTTGTCCATGATCGCGGAGATTGCCGCGCGGTCGCGGATGTCGCAGACTTCACAATCTATCCGCGCGCCGATGGCGCGCAGCGCTTCGCCGACGGCGCGAACTGCATCCAGGCGATCGAGCGCAACGACATGATAGCCCTCGCCGGTGAGTTTCTCGACGATGCCCTTGCCGATGCCGCGCGCGGCCCCGGTGACGATGGCGGTTCCGAGCCGGTCGGTCATTGAACGCGTCCTGCCAGTTTCATGATCGCCGAAACGCCGTGATCGCCGCCGAAACCTGCCAGCGCGGCGTGCAGCGTCCCGGTCGCCGCGCCAAACACGGGTCCGACCAGCGCGTCGAACTTCGCCTCGAGCTTGCGGCCCTGGCGGGCGAGGTCACTGTCGGCAATGCCCGCGTCATGGCTGGCGGTGAAGCGGCGGCCGTCGGCGGTGGTGATGGCGACGTCGGCCTTCGCTTCGGGATAGGAATCGACGAACGCGATCGACGCCATGTCGCGTAACCGGACGAGCTCCGGGTCGCGGGTGAGGTCGTCCGTATAGGTGCCGATGCCTGCCGTGTCGCGGCCGGCGAGTGCCATTGCAACAGTCAGGCGCAGCGAGAATTTTGCCTCGAGCCCGGTCTGTGGCTTCGCGATGTTGCAGACGCGGTCGACGACGGGCGGCACGCGGATCTCGATCGACTGGATTTCATTGGACGAGGCTGCACTCTTCTCGCGCAGTGCCTTGCCGGCCTCGATCGCGCCATGGGTCAGGTAACAGGCGGCGTGATACTTGAAGAGATTGTTGGCGATGTGGTGATCGAGCGGCGCTTCCCTCATCGCTTCTTCCGGATGGAAGTCGGCGCTCTGTGTCGCCGCCAGCCCCTGGGGCGCCTCGAGTGCGTCCGGACGGCTCGTGAACCCTCTTGCGGCGAGGCGCGCGGCAAGCAGGCCGTTCTGCGCCGCCATGCCGGCATGCAGCGGCTTGCACATGGTGCCGAACATCGATTTCAGGCCCGACGCCCTGGTGGCGGCAATGCCGAAGGCGACGGCGGTCGTCCCGGCATCGAGCTTCAGCAAATGCGCGCAGGCGCCGGCGGCGCCGACGCTGCCGACGGTCGAGGTCGCATGGAAGCCGTGGCCGTAGTGGCCGGGACTGATCAGCATGCCGGTGCGGCAGACGACCTCGTAGCCTGCAACGAACGCCGCGATCACGTCGTCCTGGGTGGCACCGGTCTCTTCGGCGAGCGCCAGCAGGCCTGGCAGCAGTGCCACGGTCGGATGGCCGAGGATCGCCATGTTGACGTCGTCGAAATCGAGCGCGTGCGAGGCCGTGCCGTTGATCAGAGCGGCGTTCATCGCCGACGTTCGCCCGGACTGCCCGACAAGCGAGACGACCGGCCGAGCCCCGTCCGATAGCAATTCCTCGGTGAGGATCTGCACGGCCGGTTCCGCCGCACCCGGGAGGGTCACGGCGAACCAGTCGAGGATGCACTGCCGCGCAACGGTGACCGCCACCGGGGGCAGGTCGGCAACTCGGATCGCCGAGGCGCGCTCGGCGAGCCAGCGGGTGACGGGAGGGCGGTCGCCTGCAGCGGTCATCTCAGCTGGCCTTCGGCTCGGCAGCGCCGTAGAGCTGGCGCAATATGACCTTGTTGATCTTGCCGCTCGGCAGGCGCGGCAGGTCCTCGACGAAGACGATGGATTTAGGCTTCTTGTAGCTCGCGATCTGGGTCTTCGTATGCTCGATCAATTCGGCCTCCGTCGCCGAGTGGCCGGGATTCAGCACCGCGATCGCCCGCACCGTCTCGCCCCAGTAATCGTCTTTCACGCCGATCACGGCGACATCCATGATCGCCGGATGGCTGGCCAGGGCTTCCTCGACCTCGCGGGAGTAGATGTTTTCACCGCCCGAAATGATCATGTCCTTCTTGCGGTCGACCAGATAGAGGAAGCCCTGCGGATCGAGATAGCCGACGTCACCCGTGTGGTACCAGCCTTCCTTCAGCGCTGCGATGGTGGCGGCCGAATTGTTCCAGTAGCCGGCCATGCGGCTCGTGGTGTTGATGAGGATTTCGCCCGGCACTCCGGTCGGCAGATCTCGGCCCTCGTCGTCGACGATGCGCAGGCCCACATTGGGCGCAGCCTGGCCGACCGAGCCGAGGCGCTTGATCTCCTCCGGCGTCCCGTCGGGTTTGTGCTGCCGCTTGTGCAACGTGGTGCCGCCGCCTTCCGTCATGCCGTAGAGCTGCAGGAAGACTGGCCCGAGGAGCTTGAGGCCTCGCTTGAGCAGCGGCACGGGCATCGGCGCCGCCGAGTAGCAGATCGTGTGCAGTGACTTCAGGTCCCGCTCCTCGATGCCGGGCACGTTGAGGACCGCCTGCACCATGGTGGGCGCCATGTGTGTCATGGTCACGCGCTCGCGCTCGATGGTCTCGACGATCTCGGCCGGCTTGAATTCGTGGTGGAGCACGACGCTGGCGCCGCGGATATGAGCGCCGAGCTGCAGGAAACGTGCGCCGACGTGAAAGACCGGCATCATCAGCTGGAGCTTGTCGGAGACGATCAGGCCGAGTTCGGTCGCCATCAGGATGGCGACGGCGATCTCGCCGCGGTGGGTGCGCATCACACCCTTCGGCCTGCCGGTCGTGCCCGACGTATAGATCAGGTGCATGATCTCGTCGGGCAGAGGCCGCGTCGGCGCACCGGCCGCGTCGCCCGTCTCCAGCACCGCATTGTAGTCCTCAGCCCAGTCGGGCACGTCTCCGCCGAAGCACAGGAAGACCTCGATGAAGCCGAGACGGTCGCGAATCTGTTCGATCGTCGCCGCATACTGCGCCTCGAAGATCAGCACGCGCGGCGTGGAGTCGCCGAGGATGTAGGCAATTTCAGGCGGCGCCAGGCGCCAGTTCACGGTCGCTGCGATATAGCCGGCGAGTTCGCAGGCGGCATAGGATTCCATGAACTCGATCGTGTTCTGCGACAGGATCGAAACGCGGTCCTGCCGACGGATGCCGCGTTTCCACAGGGCGGAGGCCAGGCGGTTGCCGCGTTCGAAATGCTCGCCGAAGGTGACGATGCGGCCATGATAGTTGTAGGCGGTCTCGTCCGGGAACTTGTAGGCGTTGTTGCGCAGGACGTCGCCGAGTGTCTCGATCATTTCGCGTCTCCCGGAAGCTCCTCCGTCAGGCCTTCGGCAGGCCCATGCGATTGGCGATGTTGTTTTTCTGGATCGCCGTGGACCCGCCGATGATCGGCATCAGCAGCATGTCGCGAACGTGGCGTTCCATGTCGAAGCCCTTGGCGTAGCCGTAGGCGCCCATCACCTTCTGGCAGGTGAGCACGATTTCGAGCCCAAGCTCGCAGACATACATCTTCGCCATCGAACTCTCGACCGACAGCGGCAGGTCGTTGTCGGCGAGCCAGCAGGCGCGGTAGAGCATCAGCCGCGCGGCGGAAAGCTTGGTCTGCACCTCGGCCAGCATGTGCCGGATCGACTGGTGCGCGCAGATGCGCTTGCCGAACTGGCTGCGCGTCTGGGAGTATTCCCAGGCGTCGTCGACCGCCTGCGCGGCGATGCCCAGTGCCATTGCGGCGACCTCGAGCTTCTCGACCTCAAGCGCAGGGCCGGCGAGCTTCGACCAGCCCTGGTTCCATCCGGCCTCGCCGCCGACCACGTCCTCGATGGGGATCTCGACATTGTCGAGCGTCACGTCGTTGGTGTTGAGCCCGCGCGCGCCGAGAGCAGGGATATGCGTCAGCGTCACGCCCCTGGCCGTCGGGGGGATCAGCACCAGCGACAGGTTCTTGTAGCGCGCCTCCGGATCGCCCGAGCGCACGAGGGCGTAGATGTAATCGGCGCTCTCCGCTCCCGAACACCACCGTTTGTAACCGTTGACGATCACCTTGCCGCCGCGCCGCTCGGCGCGCGTCTTGACGCTGGCGAGGTCGGAACCGACATCGGGCTCTGACAGACCGTAGGCGAACAGGATCTCGCCGTTTGCGAGCTTTGGCAAGAGGCGCCGTTTCTGCTCCTCGCTGCCCGACGCGAGGATGTTCATCGAGCCGTAGCACGCGTTCATGAGATAGAGCGTGCCGATCACCATCGAGCGTCGGGACAGTTCCTCCACGGTGACCATGGTGGCGAGGATGTCGCGACCGGAACCGCCGTATTCTTCCGGCACCGTCATGCCGCAGACGCCCAGCGCGGTGATGTGCTCCATGAGCGAGCGGGGAACCTTGTCCTCCTCGTCCCACGTCGCCATCATCTCGCGCGTCGCATGGCGCTCCAGCATCCGGCGGATGCTCTCGCGCAGCATGGTGATGTGTTCGGGCTCGCCGAAGTCCATGTCGGAACCTCCCAGGTGTCGCTGCCTCCCCGCTGGACTCGATCAGAGCCCCGTGAACTTCGGCTTGCGCTTCTCCGAGAAGGCGTTGATGGCTTCGAGATGGTCCTGGCTGCGGTTGGTCAGCGCCTCATAGGCCATGCAGGTATCCATCATCGTGTGAGCGAGCTGCTTCAGGCCGATGTTGATGGCGGTCTTGGTATATTTGATCGACTTCATGGCGCCCGATCCGAGCTTCTTTGCCATCGCGTCGACCTTCGCGTCGAGCTCGGCGGCCGGGACCGAATAGTTGATCAGACCCATCGCCTGCGCGTCGGGGGCGGTAATCAGGTCGCCCGTCATAAGGTATTCCTTGGCCTTGGCGTAACCGATCGCCTGGGGCCAGATCACCGCGCCGCCGTCGCCGGCCGCAAGGCCGACGCGTACGTGGGGGTCGCCGAAGCGCGCGTGGTCCGCCGCGATGATGATGTCGCAGAACAGCGCCATCGTGGCGCCGAGGCCGACCGCGTCGCCGTTGACCTTGGCGATGATGATCTTGTCGCAATCGAGGATGCCGAACACGACCTTCTTTGCCTCGTTGATCGAGCGATCGAACATTTCGGTGTCTTCATACATCTTGCGCATCCCGACGATGTCGCCGCCTGCAGAGAAGGCCTTTCCGGCACCCGTGAAGATGACGATGTCGATGGAGTGATCCATGCCGAGATCATAGAACAGGCGCGAGGCCTCCTCGTGCATGTCCCAGGTCATGGCGTTGAGCTGGTCGGGACGGTTCATCGTCACCGTCATGGTGCGTCCGTCCTTTTCGAACAGGAAGTACTTGTAGCCCGAATAGTCGACGCTCATGGGATCCTCCGCTTCGCCGGCCGACGGGGCGGCCGGAATTTTCTAACGCTAGTTCGAAAGTCTCATCGGTGCAAGTCCTGCCGCGGCACGACGAGCGCGTCGAGCGCCACCGCGCCTTCGCCCTTCGGCCAGGCGATGACCGGATTGAGGTCGATGGTCTCGATGTCCTCGGCGTGCGCGGCCGCGAACTCGGAGATGCGCACGAGCAGTTCGGCGAGCGCATCGATGTCGGATGCCGGCGCGCCACGCACGCCCGACAGCAGTGCGCGACCGCGAATCTCGTCGATCATGTGCATGGCCTCGTCGCGGCCGAACGGCGCGAGGCGGAAGGTGACGTCCTTGAGCACCTCGACATGCACGCCGCCGAGCCCGAACATCACGGCCGGGCCGAACACCGGATCGCGAGACACGCCGACGATCACCTCGACGCCCTTCTTCGCCATCGGCGCGACGAGCACGCCTTCGATCCTCGCGTCGGGCCGGTGCTTCGCCGCGCGGTCGATCAGCGTTGCGTAGCCTGCCTCCGCCGCCCGGCGGTTAGCAACGCCGACGATTACGCCGCCGATCTCCGTCTTGTGCTGGATGTCGGGCGAGACGATCTTCAGCACGACCGGATAGCCGATCTCGTCGGCCGCCGCGCCGGCCGAAGCGGGGTCGGCCGTCACTCGCTCGTCGAGGAACGGAATGCCCGCCTGGCGCAACAGGTCTTTGGCGGCGCGCTCCGACAGCGCGTCCTTGCCGATCGGCACTGCGGGCGCGACGCGGGCATCGTCGCCGGCGCGCGACAGGCTCCGGCCGAAACGCGAAAGCGCCGCGAGCGCCGCCACGGCGCGGTCGCTGTCCTCGAAGACGAGGAAGCCCGCCTTCTCGTATTCGGCCACCACGTCAGGATCGGCGACCATCTCCAGTGCGATCAGCCGGTCCGGGAAATCCGCGCACCCCCTGGCGATGGCGTCGCGAAGCGGCTTCGCCAGGGTGCGGGTGTTCGGCACGGTGGTGAAGAAGCCAATCAGCATGTCATAGCCGCCCTGCGCGAGGATCACCTCGATGTTCTTCGCGAGCAGATTCATGTCGTTGAGCGCCTGGGCCGTGGTGTCGACCGGGTTCACCACCGTCGCGAAGGGCAGGAGTTCCTTCAGCGTCTTCTGCGCCCTTTCGGGCATGGGTGCGACGTCCAGGCCGTTGCGTTCTGCGGCGTCGGAAATCAGCACGCCAGCGCCGCCGGACAGGGTCACGACGCCGAGCTTGTTGCCTTTCGGGAAGATGCCACGCGCACAGGCATAGGCGACATCGATCTGCTCCTCGGTCGTCGTGGCACGATGGACACCGTACTGACGGAAGAGCGCGTCGTAGATCGCATCGGAACCCGCCAGCGAAGCGGTGTGGGAACTCGCCGCCCGCGCACCGATCTCGGAGCGACCGACCTTCATCATCACGATCGGCTTGCTGTTCCCGCGCGCCAGCGCCAACGCACGACGGAAGCGGGCACCGTCGCGCACGCCCTCGACATAGGCCATGATCACCTTGATGTCCGGCTGCGTCGCCATCCATTCAAGGCTCTCGGCGACGTCGATGTCGGCCTCGTTGCCGGTGGTGATCCAGTAGTTGATGCCGATGCCGCGCTTTCGGGCGAGATAGGCAATGTGCGAGCCGTAGGCGCCTGACTGGCTGATGATGCCGAGCGGACCGGGGAAGGGCATCTCCTTGTCCAGCGACTGGGTGAAGGTGCCGTAGAAGCCGATCTGCGGGTTGAAGATGCCGAGGCAGTTGGGGCCGAGCAGCCTGAGCCCGCCGCTATTCGCAATATCGGAAATGCGCGCCTGGATCGCGAGACCGTCCTCGCCGCTCTCGGCATAGCCGGCGGAGAAGATGACCGCACCCTTGACGCCCTTTTCGACGCAATCGCGTACCGCCTGTTCGGTCAGCGAAGAGGGGACGGCAAGGAGCGCCACGTCCGGCGTCTCCGGCACGCAGGACAGAGACTTGTAGGCCCTCAGCCCCTGCACCGTCGCGCGGTTCGGGTTGACCGGATAGACGTCGCCCCTGAAACCGCCTTCGATCAGGTAGCGCACGGGCCGTCCGGAAATGCGCGTGGCGTCATCCGACGCGCCAAGGACGGCGACCGACCGCGGTCGGAACAGGGCGTCGAGACCGCTCGGTGGCGTGACATGCTCCATCGGACGCCCTCAGAAGTTGACACCGTTGGCCAGGAGGTCGCGCGCGATCGTGCGGCGCTGGATCTCGCTGGTGCCGTCGGGGATGCGCATGGATCGCGTGAACCGGTAGCCGGCCTCGAGGCGCAGTTCGTTGGTCAGGCCCATGCCGCCGTGGACCTGGATACAGCGGTCGAAGACGCGATTTGCGGCGTCGGTGCAGTGCAGCTTGACCATGGAGGTCTCGGCGAGCGCCCTTTCCCCGCGCTCCAGCTTCATGGCGCAGTCGACCAGCATGGTCTCGGCGGCGTATATCTCGGCGGCGCTGTCGGCGATCAGGATCTGTACGGCCTGATGGTCGGCGATCGGCTTGCCGAACGTCTTGCGCACCTTGGCGTATTCGACCGCCCGGTTGAGCGCCCACCGCGCCATGCCGACGCAGGTGGCGGACAGGCCGAGACGGCCGATATTGACGCCGCGCATCGCCACCGTCAGGCCCTGGTTTATCTCGCCGAGACGATGGCTGTCAGGCACGCGCAGCCCGTCGAAGGCGAGAATGCCGATCTCGGCGCCGAGCTGGCCCATGATCGGGATCGTCGAGACGACCTCGAAGCCCTTCCACGACGTGTCGACGAAGAAGCCGGTGATGCCGCCCTTGCGCTGCGCGACAAGGTCGGGATCGGTGATCGCGAAGATCATGGCGTAGTCGGCATAGGGGCCGTTGGTGATCCATTGCTTCGAACCGGTGATCACCCAGTCACTGCCGTCGCGGACGGCCCGGGTCTTCATGTTGAAGACGTCCGAGCCGGCGTCCGGCTCGGAAAGGCCGAAACAGAGCGTCTTTTTACCGGAGCCGAGTTGCGGGAGGTATGTGTCGCGCAGCGACGGGTCGAGAAGGGTCAGCACCGGCGACAGGCCGTTGGTGAACGGCGAGGGGATGACCACCGGGTGGATCAGGGTTCGGCCCGGCCCGCAATGCATGGACAAGAGCCAGTTGAGGTAGACCGAAGCGAGCGGCCCGAGCCCGCCGCCGCCGAGTTCCTCCGGGCCGAACATCGTATAGAAGCCGGCTTCGGCCGACTTCATGCGGACCTTGAGCTTGAGCGCTTCCACTTCCGGCGTGAAGCGGCCCTGCTCGTCGTAGATCGTGCGGTCCGATGCAAGCAATAATTTGTTGGCTGCCTCGATCGGCACGATCTCCTGCTCGACGAAGCGGATCAGGCTTTCGCCGGTCTGGATGATCTCCTGCGGGACCAGGGCGGTGTTCATTTCAGTCCTTGTCGAGCGTGAACTTCGGCAGGGTCAGTTCAGGCGTCACGTCGTCGAATTTCACGGTTACGCGGTCGCCGATACGAACCTGATCGACATCCTGCGTGACGATATTGGTCAGCATGCGCGGACCTTCGTCCAGCGCGATCATCGCGATGACGTAGGGTACGTCGGCCGCGAAAACCGGGCCGGCCGGCTTGCGCGCGATCGTGTAGGAGTAGATTTCGCCCTTGCCGCTCGCATCGGTCCACTCGATGTCGTCCGAATGGCAGTAGGGGCAGAGTTCGCGCGGATAGAAGTGGTGCTTGCCGCACGAGCGGCAACGCGGGATCGCCAGGCGATGCTCGCGCGCCGCGTCCCAGAACGGCTTGGTGCCCGGATCGATGACCGGCTGCGGCTTCTCGTAGGCCTGGGTTTCGCTCATCGTGATCGCCTCAGCTGTTGGCCAGAATGACCGTCGCGCCGGACGACAGTGTGCCTCCGGTACCGTGGACGAGAGCCGTGTCGACCTTCTTCACCTGCCGGTCGCCCGCCTCGCCGCGCAGTTGCCGCACCGCCTCGACAAGCAGGAAGATGCCGTACATGCCGGGATGGCAATAGGAGAGCCCGCCGCCATTGGTATTGAGGGGGAAAGGGCCACCCGGAGCGGTACGCTGGTTCGAGACGAACTGCCCGCCCTCGCCGAGCTTGCAGAAGCCGAGGGCCTCTAGCGTCATCAGCACCGTGATCGTGAACGAATCGTAGCACTCCACGATGTCGATGGCGTCGTGGCTCACGCCTGCCACGTCGAAGGCTCGCTTCGACGACATTTCCGCTGCCGTGAGGCGCGCAAGGTCGGGCATCGCGCCGATCGACCAGTGGGTGTGAGCTTCCCCGCAGCCGCGGATGTGTATCGCCTTCACGCCGTGCGCCCTGGCGTTTTCCGCCGTCGTCATCACGACGGCGCCCGCACCGTCGGTGACGAGGCAGCAGTCGAGCAGCTTGAGCGGATCGGAGACCCTCGGCGAGTTCATCACGTCGTCGATCGTGATCGGGTCGCGCATGGTGGCGGCGGGGTTGAGAGACGCCCATTTCCTGGTCGCCACCGCGATCTCGGCAAGCTGCTCTTCCGTCGTGCCGAACTCGTGCATGTGGCGGCGCGCGGCGAGCGCATAGCCGCCGACCGGTTGGGGAACGCCCCAGACGTTCTCGAACTGCATGGTCAGGATGGAGGGACGGCCGCCGAGCGCGCGGCTGCGCTCGGTCTTCTGCATGGAGCCGTAGACGATGAGCGCGACGTCGCAATAGCCCTTCTCGATCGCCATCGCTGCGTGCGCGACATGCGCCTCGAAGGCCGAACCCCCGATATTGGTCGTGTCGGCGAAACGCGGCTGGATGCCGAGATACTCGCCGAGCGTGACCGAGGGAAGTTGACCGGGGCCGGGAACGCCCCACAAGCCGGCCACCAGCAGGCCGTCCACGTCGAGCATTGGGATGCGCGCGTCGTCCAACGCGGCCTTCGCCGCGCGCGCCTGGACCTGCAATACCGAGCCTCCGCCGACCACCTTGCCGTCCTTCAGTGGAACGTCGCCGACCCCAACGATCACCGCTTCGCGCGCCATGCTCAGGATTTCCCACTATCGATTGGCTGGAGGGCGTGACCCGCCAGAATCAGCCGCTCGCCCGCCCGGCATGTCAGCTTGACCCTTACGCTGGCGATGCCGTCACGCTCGACGAAGCCCTCCACTGCACCCGTGACTTCGATCGTATCGCCGGCGAACACGGGTCCGACGAAGGCGATGTCGATCTCGCCGGAAGCGTCGAATCGACCGCCGCTCCACTCGTTCAGCACCTGGGCGACGAAGGCGAGCGTCATGAGCCCGTGCGCGATGGTCCGTCCGAAGGGACCAGTCTTCGAATATTCGGGATCGACGTGGATCGGATTGAAGTCGCCGGAGGCTTCGGCGTAGGCATCGATCATCTCCTGCGTCACCTTTCGCGTGAGCACGGGCAGCGCATCGCCCGGACGGGCGTCGAGCCATGGCCGCCTCACGACGGCGGGCGAGTTCATCGGTCCTTCCCCCAGATCGAGGTGACGCGGCCGGAGGACACCAGGGAGCCGTCGCCGCCTCTCGCCTCGAAATCCGATACGACGTACGGCCTCTCCTTGCGGATATACTTCTCGACTACCCTGCCCTGGATCGCGAGTTCCTCGCCCACCGCGATCGGACGATGAAAGCGGATCGACTGCTTGGCGTGGATGCCGCCCGGGGGGCTGGCGCGGGCGTTCAGCAAGTCGATCAGGTAGACAGAAGCGATCATCGAGGGGGCTCGGCGCTCTCCGTCCCGTTCGCGATAGAAGGAGCTGTCATTCCCGGTCGCCGCGAGGAAGCGGTCGACGATCTCCGGCCGCACCCTGAACGTCAGCGGCCGGTCGGGGAAAACGTCGCCGATTGCGACATCGTCGTAGCGGCGGTAGGCGCTCATCGATCAGACCGGCGTCCAGGAAAACACGTCGCGCGACATGTGCAGCGGGACGAAGGAGGTCTTCAGCACCGGCAGCATGTGGTCGCGCAGGGTTTCCGGCGTCCAGCCCTCTGAGCGATGCACCGAGCGCAGCGGGCGCGGCTGGCTCATCAGGAAGATCTCGTTGCCGCGCACGGCGAAGATCTGGCCGTTGACCTCCTTCGAGTCGTCGCTTGCGAGGAACACCGCGACAGGCGCGATCTTGTCCGGCGTAAGCATGCGCAGACCCTTCAGTCGCTCCTCCTGGTCGGGCGTATTCGGGATCGAGCCGATCATGCGGCTCCAGGCGAAGGGCGAGATGCAGTTGGAGCGGACGTTGAATTTCGCCATGTCGAGCGCCAGCGACTTCGAGAGTCCGACGATTCCCATCTTCGCTGCCGAGTAGTTGGCCTGGCCGGGGTTTCCGACGAGACCGGAGGTCGACGTCATGTGCACGAAGGTGCCGCTCTCCTGCTTGCGGAAATGCTCGGCAGCGGCGCGGCTCACGTAGAAGCTGCCGTAGAGGTGGACCTTGATGACCGAATCCCAATCCTCCTCCGTCATCTTGTGGAAGATGACGTCGCGCAGGATACCGGCATTGTTCACGACCACGTCGATCCTGCCGAACGTGTCGACGGCGCGGGCCACCATCGCGCGGGCCGCCGCCGGATCCGACACCGATCCGTAGTCTGCCACGGCCTCGCCGCCGGAGGCCCTGATGTCGCGAACGACCTCGTTGGCGGGACCGTCGGTCTCGTCCTTGCCGTCCAGCGACACGCCGGGATCGTTGACGACGATCCTGGCACCGTGCGCGGCCATCATGAGCGCCATCTCGCGGCCTATGCCGCGCCCCGCCCCCGTGATCAGCGCCACCTTGTTTTCCAGCATTCCAGCCATCGTCTCGGTCACCTTCCGGATCGTCTCTCGAAATCTTGATTGGGCGATGCGTCCGCCATCAGATCATCCAGCGGCCGCCATCGACGACGACCGACTGGCCGGTCATGTAGCGGGCGTCGTCGCTGGCGAGGAACGCCGCCGCCGCGGCGATGTCCTCCGGCTCGGCGAAGTAGCCGAGCGGGATCTGCGCGCGGATCTTCTCCAGAATGTCCTCGGGGATGCGTTCGATGACCCGTGTCTTGGTGACTCCCGGGCAGACCGCGTTGACGTTCACCTTGAACGGCGCAAGCTCGCGGGCGAGCGAACGGGTGAAACCGATCACTCCCATCTTGGCGGCTGCGTATTCGGCGATGCCGATCTCGCCGGCCATGCCGGCATTCGAGGCGACGTTGACGATCCTGCCGCGGCCCGCTTCGCGCATCGCGGGCACCACCTGACGGGACGCGGTGAGTGTCGAGAAGAGCGTGATGTCGATGACGAAGCGCCAGACCTCGGGCTCGGACTTGTAGAACTCTGACGCCCGTTCTCGTGCGCTTTGGCCAACATTGTTCATCAACACGTCGACGAAGCCGAATTCGTCGTAGATGCGCCTGAATGTCGGAACCAGGAAATCCTCCTTCGTGCAGTCGCCGGCGATGGCTAGCACCTTGGCGCCGCCCGCCCGCGCCTCGTCGGCAACCTTCTCCAGCCCGCCGGCTTCGAGGTCCATGATGGCGAGGTTGGCGCCCTCCGATGCGAAGCGCAACGCGGAGGCGCGGCCGATGCCGTTGGCTGCGCCCGTGACGACGGCGAGTTTACCTTCGAGACGGCGCATGACCCGCTTCCTCCTGAGTGTCCGGTGCAGGCGCGGACCGCCCTGTCCGGTCGAGGCCTTGTCGGCCCTTCGAATGCTTCGGCGATGTCTATGTCGCCCGCATCAAAACCTAACATCCGTTCGAAAGTGATGCAAGCAGGGAATCGAACAAGCGTACGCTTTTCCTCAGGCGGGGGGCGGTGGCACGATGACGACAGGCTTGCGCCGGATCGAGGAGATCGCGACGCCCGCGAGCACCAGCACCACGCCGACGGTTTTCTGGACAGTGAACGCCTCGCCCAGGAAGCCGGACCCGAAGGCGACGGCAACGACCGGCACGAGATAGTTGTTCAGCGCCGTGAAGGTCGGGCCGGTTCGCCCGACAAGGGCGAAGACGAGCAGGCTTGCGGCCGCCGTGTTGAGCAAGGCCAGGACGACGATGGCACCGATTACGCGCGGTTCTGGCGCGACAAGCGGCAGGCCGTCGGAAAGCAGGGCGATCGGGATCGTCCATAGCGCGGCGGAGACCAGCGACGCCGTCGCGACGAGAAGCGGATGGTGCCTTCGCGCGAGACCCGACACGAACAGCGATGCGGCGAAGACGACCGCCGCCGTGATCGCCGCGACTGCCCCCATGGCGCTGTCGCCCAGTCCGGCAAGCGCACGGGGGCCGAACAGGACGACAATCCCGACGAGCCCGACCGCGATGCCGGCAACGTTGCGCGATGTTGGTCGGTCGCCGCGTAAGATGGCAAGTACGGCGGTGATCAGCGGAACGAGCGCCATCGTGGTCGCGGTCACCGACGAATCGACGAAGGAAACGGAGATCGCGATCAGGCAGAGCGGGGCCGCGTTCACCATGAGCCCGATCAGCGCGAAAATGCCTGCTTCACGCCACGACAGCCGCGTCATGCGGCCGCTGAATGCGAGGATGGCAGACATGACCACGGCCGCGATGCCGGTGCGCATCGCGATCAGCGTGATCGGCGGGATCTCCGAGACCGCGATCTTGGTGAACATGTAGGACGAGCCCCAGGTCAGGCTGACCGCGAAGAGCAAGGCATATTCGGCAGCGCCGGGCGTTGCCGCCGGGCCGGACCCGTTCGCGCTGGACATCGACAAGCCTCCTCCGCTATGAAAACGAACATCTGTTAGAATTTTGTTCCGGTCAAGCGCCGGAGACGAACGGCGGACATGCGGGAGGAAGGGCATGAGGATTCTGGTGACCGGCGCGACCGGGACGGTAGGCGGCGCGGCCATGGAACAGCTGCGGCCCGAGGCGGAGGCAGGGCGTATCGAACTGCTCGGTGCCGCCCGCAATGAAGGCGGGGCGGCCAAGCTGCGGGATAGAGGGCACACGCCGGTTACGTTCGACTACGATTCGCCCGCGACGCTGCGACCGGCCCTGCGCGGGGTGGATTCGGTTTTCCTGATCACCGGATACTCGGTCGACATGCTGGTGCATTCCAAGCGGCTGCTGGACGCGGCGAAGGCAGAGGGCGTGCGCCACATTGTCCATCTCGGCGCTCTTGCCGCCGACGACACGCCGTTTGCACACTTCGCCTGGCACCAGATGGTGGAGCGGACCGTCGAGGCGATGGGCTTCTCCTGGACGCATCTGCGGCCGAACTTCTTCATCGACACGGTCTGGAACGGCTTCCGCCAGCGTCCGGACCGCATCGTCCATTTCGTCGGCGACCAGCGTGTCTCTTTCGTCTGCGCAAATGACATGGCCGCCGTCGGCGCCGAGGCGCTGAAACGACCCGACGCGCATGCCGGCAGAACCTATCCGCTCGCCGTGGAAGCGCTCACCTTCGCCGAGGTGGCGGCCGTGCTCTCAGAGGTCACCGGCCGACCCGTGGAGTATCGCCCCCGCCCGTCAGCCGACCTGTTCCCGATCATGCAGAAGCAGGGCGCCGAACCGGTCTACGCCGCGAGTCTCGCCGAGGGCGTTGCAGTCACCGAGCGCGGGGAGATGCCGCTGTCGGGCGCGGTGTTCGACACGGTGGAAAAGGTGACCGGTCGCAAGGGCATCGGCTGGCGCGAATTTGCCGAGGCGCGCAAGGGCGAGTTGCCGGCCTGAACGGCGATTGGAGGAGCGGACGCTACAGCGTCCGCCCGATGAGTTCCTTCATGATCTCGTTGGTGCCGGCATAGATGCGCTGGACGCGGGCGTCGGCGAAGGCGCGGGTGATGGGGTATTCCCACATGAAGCCGTAGCCGCCATGGAGCTGGAGCAACTCGTCCAGCACCCTGCCTTGCATCTCGCTGGTCCAGAGCTTCACCATGGCCGCGGTCGTCGGGTCGAGCTTGCCCTCGAGCACCAGCTCGAGACAGCGGTCGAGGAAGATTCGCCCGACCTGCACCTCGGTCTTCATCTCGGCGAGCTTGAAGCGCGAGTTCTGGAAGTCGATCACGGCCTTGCCGAACGCCTTGCGGTTGCGCGTGTAGTCGATCGTCCACTCGAGCGCGGCCTCGACGCAGGAGACGGCCTGGATGCCGACATGCATGCGCTCCCAGGCGAGTTCGTTCATCATGTAGCCGAAGCCCTTGCCCTCCTCGCCGATGAGGTTCGAGACCGGCACGCGCACCTCGTTGAAGAACAGTTCGGACGTGTCCTGAGCCTTGGTGCCGAGTTTCTTCAGGCGGCGGCCGCGCTGGAATCCTGGACGGTCCGCCTCAACGACGACCAGGCTGATGCCCTTCGCGCCCTGCGTCCGGTCCGTCTTGCAGGCGACGAGGAAGAGGTCGGCCGTCTGGCCATTGGTGATGAAGGTCTTCTGGCCCGAGACGACATATTCGTCTCCGTCGCGGATAGCCGTGGTGCGGATCGCCTGCAGGTCCGAGCCGCCGCCGGGCTCGGTCATGGCGATACCGGCGATGTAGTCGCCGGATGTCATCTTCGGCAGCCAGCGCTGCTTCTGTTCCGACGTGCCGTAGTGATCGATGTAGGGGGCGACGATGTCGGAGTGAAGCGCGAAGCCGAGGCCGGTCAGGTTCAGCCGGTATTGTTCCTCCATGAGGATGATGGAATAGCGCCGGTCGGCGCCGACGCCCCCGGATTCCTCCGGGATCGCCACGCAGAGAAAGCCGTTCTCGCCGGCCTTCTTCCACGCCCATCGGGGCACCTCCCCTTTTTCCTCCCACTCCTCGTGGTGCGGCGCAAGCTCTTCCATGAAACGCCGGACGGACGCGCGGAAGATCTCGTGTTCTTCCGAAAACAGGGTGCGCTCGATCATAAGTCCTCCTCCCGGCGGTTCGCGGCACTATCGCCGCCCTCGGCTATAGCACGGATACCGGGCCGGCCGGAATTATTTCTAACACATGTTTGAAATTGTGGCCGGACCGTTCTAGAACGGGGAAACACGAAAGGGAGAGAGAGATGATCGTCGAGAAACGGACCTACACGTTCCACCCCGGCAAGGTTCAGGAGTTCCTCGCGCTCTACGAGAAGGAAGGGCTGGAGATCCACACGAAATATCTGCCGCTTGTCGGCTATTTCGTCTCCGACATCGGCACGCTCAACCAGGTCATCACCCTCTGGGGCTACGAAAGCATGGCCGACCGCGAGGAGAAACGGGCGCGACTCTATGCCGATCCCGAATGGATCGCCTTCGGCCCGAAGACGACACCCTTCATCCAGAAGATGGAGACGATGATCCTGAAGCCGACGGGCTGGTCTCCCATCCGGTGAACCTCTCGATCGTCGCCGGTGATCAGGCGACGATCTTCCGCGCTTTCAACTCCGCGATTTCCCCGGCGGCGAGGCCGAGCGCGGCGAGCACCTCGTTCGTGTCCTCGCCCGCCAGCGGTGCACGGCGTGTCACCCCGCCCGGCGTCGCCGTCATCCGGATCGGCGTCGAGGCGATGGTGACGGGCGTCGCCAACCCCGGATGCTCGACCTCCACCAGCATGTGCCGCGCCGCGACGTGCGGATCGGCATAGATGTCTGCCGCTGTGTTGACCGGGCCGAAGGGCACATGGCCGTCGAGGGCGGTTGCGATCTCCGCCTTGGTGAGACCGAGCGTCCAGCTCTCCACGATCGCCACGGTCTCATGTGCGTGCGCGAGACGGTCGTTGTTGGTCAGGAACTTCGGATCCGACGCGAGTTCCGGCCGGCCCATGGCGTCGACGAGTTCGCGCCAGAACGAATCGCGCGGGCAGCCGATTGTGACCATGCCGTCCTTGCACGGAAAGACGCCGAAGGGGCAAAGGATCGGATGCTGGTTGCCCTCCGGCACAGGCGACCTGCCGGTGTAGGAATACTGGTAGACCAGTCGCTCGCACATGGCGAGGACGCCGTCATACATCGCCACGTCGACGAACTGTCCCTGCCCGGTCCTCTGTGCGTGGTGGACGGCCGCCATGATGCCGAAGGCCGACAGCGCGGCGGGAAAGATGTCGCCGATGCCCGGACCGATCTTCATCGGCGTGTTCTCGTCGGGGCCGGTAATCCCCATCGCGCCACCCATCGCCTGCGCGACCACGTCGAAGGCGGGACGGTCGACATAGGGGCTGGTGCCGGTGCGCGGATCGCCGAAGCCGCGGATCGCCGCGTAGACGAGGCGCGGATTGGCGGCCGCGAGGCTCTCGTAGCCGATGCCGAGCCTGTCCATCACTCCGGCGCGGAAGTTCTCGACCACCACGTCGGCATCGCGGACCAGACGCCGGAACAGTTCCTTGCCTTCCACCGACTTCAGGTCGAGGCCGATGCTCTTCTTGTTGCGATTGGTGGACTGGAAGTATCCGCCGAAATGATGATCCCTGTCGTCGGCCCGGAACGGGCCGAAATGGCGCGTCGGATCGCCTTCGATGGGCTCGATCTTCAGCACGTCCGCGCCCTGGTCGGCGAGCATCATCGTGCAGTAGGGTCCTGCGAGCATCTGCGTCAGGTCGATCACGCGCAGCCCGGCCAGCGCGCCTGCGGTTTTGGTGGGCATGCTCTATCCCTTCGGTCGTTCGACGCGGCCCGTGATCGGTTCGATCATCCGGACGATACGCTGGGAAGCGAGCCCCGGCGAAAGCGGCCTCCGGTCCGTGCCCGATACGGCCTCCCAAGCGCCGCGCGGAACGCCGATGCCATTGATGTCGGTTTCATGGACGGCCATGCAGGCATACTCGAACGGATCCGGCCGGTCTTGCGTGTCGCTCATGCGAAAACGATGAGCCGCCACGACGCCCGCAAGCCTCGGCGCGTCGGCGAGATGGACGCGCGTGTCGCCGTGATCGAATTCGGCCCTGTGCCCGGGCCCGGCATTGGTCAAGGCGATGGGATTGTATCTCGGCATGCGTCCTCTCGGGCCCCGGCTTGCATTTTTCGAACATATGTTCGAAA
>DUSC01000146.1 GCA_012842935.1 Hyphomicrobiales bacterium
CCTCGAGGCCGCTCGCCGCGCCGGCCGCAGCCATGGATGAACCGATGCACGACCAGACCCAACCCGCGACGCCGACTGCCAACGAGATCCACCCGCTGATCGCCCGCCTGGAGACCGGACACGGCTATCCGCGCGTCGCTTCCGCCCATGACGTGGCCGAGTTCCTGTCGCGACCGGGGCTGCATTGCCTGTTCATCCCCGGCGACGCCCGCCGCAACCTGGAAACCGCAGACGCGGCGGTGATCCTGCCGGAGTTGCGCCTCGTGTTCCAGAACGCCTTCGACTGCGCCGTCGTCGACGATGCGATCGAGGCCTCGCTTCGCGAGCAGCATCGGGCGCTGAAGACGCCGGGCCTGCTGTTCTTCAAGAAGACAACGTTTCTCGGATCGATCGAGAAGGTGCGGGACTGGTCCGACTACCTGACGCGCATCGAACACATCCTGTCGCTGAAAGCCGCCTGAGGTCAGTCATGGTTTCCCCCTTCACGCTTCCCCCCGCCGGCTTCGGTCCCGGGTCGCAGCCCGTTCCGGACGGCGAGTTGCAGTACATGGTCATGCCGTCGGGCATGCGGACCTATTCGCCGCACTTTCCCGAAGCCGACGACCGGGAGGCCATGGCCGAAGCCCTGGCGATGCTGGCGGAGATGGCGGCGGCCTGCGAGATCGTCGCCCAGGGTGCGCCGCCGGCTCATTACGATCTTTCGTCCCTGTCGCCGGGCGCGCGCAAGGTCATGGCCGATGCGCTCGGCCAGGGCGAGGTGTCGATGAAGATCCGCGGCGTGCCGGCGGTGATGGTGCAGGAGAGCGTCTTTGCCGGCGTTTGGATGCTGCTGGCCGCCGGGACAGACGCGGTCGAGATCGCCCAGGCTCCGGGGCTTTCGCTCGCGCGTGCCCACGTCGCCCGTCGACCGGCGATCGGCGTGCTGGCCAAAAAGGTCGCCGGGATCGCCAACGCGCCCGCCATCCTGACCGAAATCCTGGACCAGAGCCTCAACCGCAAGCCGGGGTCCGTGGCACACGTCGTCAACCTCTCGCTGCTGCCCCATACGCCCGAGGATCTCGATTGGCTGGCCGAGGCCTTGGGCGAAGGGTCGGTGACGATCCTCTCGCGCGGCTACGGCAATTGCCGGATAACGGCGACGGCGCAGCCGCAGGTCTGGAGGGTGCAGTTCTACAACTCGATGGACACGCTCATCCTCGACACGTTCGAGGTGACCGAGATGCCGGAGGTGGCGCTGGCCGCCGCCGAGGACCTTCGCGACAGCGAAATCCGCATCCGCGACGTGATCGGAGCCATCCGATGACGGAACTAGGATTCGAGGGCAGCTACCTGGGTGCGAACGACAAGATCAGCCGGCTCGCCGTCATGGAGTGCAAGATCTGCTGGACGACCTACGATCCGCAGGAAGGCGACGACACGCGGCAGATCCTGCCGGGAACCGCATTCGTCGATCTGCCGGACGACTGGACCTGCCCGGGATGCTCCGCGCCGAAGGCGCAGTTCCTCGTGCGCGAGGACCCGGGCGCTGCGTCCGCCGCAGCGATGGCGGAAATGGAGCGGCGGACCGCGGCGCTGGTCGCGGACTTCACCGAAGTCTTCAATTCGAAGATGCGCGACATGCCGATGGTGAACCATGCCCTGCATGTTCAGGCAGTCGACTTTCGTCCGCACGAGGGCGGCTTCCTCGGCGTCCTGATCTCGCCGCTGTCGATGAACCTGGTCTTCCTGCCGCCCGCCGGCTATCCCGTGCTGGCGCCGACGCGAAAGGAAACGATCGCCTTCCCGTCGGGAGACTACGAGTTCCTTCACAACAGCCGGGAACAGACCGGTCCCTACCTGGCATGCTCGCTGTTCTCGCCCATGGGCGACTTCGGCAGCCAGCTGCAGGCGGTCGAAATCGCGCGCGTGATCATGGTCGAACTCTTCAAGGCGGAGAACCGCGCCGAGACCGACCGTGCCGCAGACATCCGCACCATACGCGAGGCGGAGCTCATGCCGAAGCAGCCGGCCGCCGAGCCCGAGCCGACGCGCCGGCGCGTCATCACCGGCGGACTGGGCGGATGAACCTGCGCGCGGCGACCGTGACGGCCGGCGCGGGGGGCCCGGTCCTCGAGGCGGCGCCCCCGCTGCCCCTCGAGGCCCTGGTCCTCGGCCGCCCCGTCGCCGAGGTCGTCGAGCTCCTGCCGCGCATCTTCAACCTGTGCCGCGCCGCGCAGGACGCCGCCGCGCGCCTCTCGCTCGGCCTCGTCCCCCGCGACGGCCTCGAGGCGGAGACGATCCGCGACCACGTGCTCAAGCTCTGCGTGACCCTTCCCCGGACCTTCGGCGGCAGTCCGCTCGCGATTCCCGCCGATCCGGCCGTTTTGCTCGGCCCGAAGGGATTGCCAGCGGACCTTGCCGGTCTCGCATCCTGGCAGAGCCCGGCGGCGGCCCTGGCCGATCTCATCCGCGACTCGTTTGCCCCTGGCATGGCTTGCTGCGCGCATCTGCCGGCACCCCCCCAGCCGCTGGCCGAGGGCGCGTTCGAGAATTCCGCGGCGGGACGGCAGTCCATGCACCCGCTGCTGCGGTCCGTCGAGGCGAGCCATGGGCGCGGGCCGCTGTGGCGCTATCTCGGGCTGCTCGCCGACCTCGAAGCGGCGCTGGATGGGCGCCTGCCCGTGCCACGCGTCGAGGACGGTGTCGCCGTCGTCCCTGCGGCGCGCGGCAGCTACGCGCTGTGGCTGCGGCAGGCAGGCGGCCGTGTCATCGGCATCGTCCGCCGCACGCCGACGGACCACCTGCTTGCCCCCGAAGGCGCGCTTCTCCAGTCGTTGCGAACCCTTCCGCCGACGATGAAAATGCATGCGGGCGTGTTGGCCTTGCACGATCCCTGCGTTCCGGTGACGGTCCGGGAGGCGGCGCATGCATGAGATGAGTCTCGCCGAGGGCATCCGAACGATCGTCGAGGAGCAGGCCCGCCGCCACGGCTTCGCGCGGGTCAAGCTGCTGCGGCTCGAGATCGGCCGTTTCGCCGGCGTCGAAAAATCGGCGCTCGCCTTCGCCTGGGAAATCGCGATGAGGGGAAGCCCGGCCGAGGGTGCGGAGCTGGAGATGCTCGACCTGCCCGGGAAGGCGTTGTGCTACGAATGCATGGAAACCGTCGAGATCGACGATCGTCTGGCACCGTGTCCGCGCTGCGGCGGCGGGCGGCTGATTCCCCAGTCGGGTGACGAAATGCGGGTCAGGGACATGGAGGTGGAGTGATGTGCACGGTCTGCGGATGCTCCGACAAGGTGACGGTGGGCGGCCGCGAGATGAGCCATGAGGAGGCACACCGGCTCGGTCTCGCGCATGATCACCGTCACGATCACGACCATCACCGCGCGCATGGCGAGCCGCACGACCATCATCACACCCACGGCCATCCGCACCGCCACGGCGGCATGGAACACGACCACTCCCATGAGCACCATCACAGCCAGGCGCACGTGCATGCCGACGGCGTGGACCACCGGCACGGCAACCATGACTACCCCCATTACCATGGGGGCGACGATCATGCGCATGGCCATGACCACCGCCACGACGCCATTCACGACCACCGTCACTACGGCCTGGGTCCGGCCGGCGTCTCGGTGCCGGGCATGAGCCAGCGGAGGCTGGTCGAGGTGGAGACGTCGATCCTTGCCAAGAACGACGCGCTGGCGGCCGGCAACCGGCGGGTCCTGCGGGCGCTGGGCGTATTGGCGCTCAATCTCGTCTCCCGGCTCGGGCAAGACGACGTTGCTCTGCAGGACTGTCGAGGCGCTCGGCGACGCGCCGCTGGCCGTGATCGAGGGCGACCAGCAGACCAGCGTCGATGCCGACCGCATCCGCGCCACCGGCGCGCGCGCGATCCAGATCAACACGGGAAAGGGCTGCCACCTCGACGCCGAGATGGTCGGCCGCGCCATCGACGACCTGCGGCCGCGCCCGCACTCCTTCCTGTTCATCGAGAATGTCGGCAATCTCGTCTGCCCGGCCGCCTTCGATCTGGGCGAGGACGCCAAGGTCGCCATCCTGTCGGTGACGGAGGGCGAGGACAAACCGCTGAAATATCCCGACATGTTCACCGCCGCACGGCTGGCGGTGCTGAACAAGGTCGACCTGGCGCCGCATTGCGACGCCGACCTCGACACCTGCGAGGCCAATCTGCGCCGGGTCAACCCGGACATCGAGATCCTCCGCCTGTCCGCTCGCACCGGAGAGGGCATGGAGGCCTGGCTGTCCTGGCTGCGCACGAGACTGGAGGAGAAGGCGTCATAAACGCGTCCCGGCCCACCGTCCTGCTCGTCGACGACGAACCGCATTCGCTCTCGGCCATGCGCATGGCCCTCGAGGACGAATTCGACTGCGCGACCGCGGCCGACGCTGAGGCCGCGATCCGTCAGATGGAGCAGCACTGGGTACAGGTCGTCGTATGCGATCAGCGCATGCCCGGCCGCACCGGCGTCGAACTGCTGACGCATCTGCGCGAGCGCTGGCCCGAAACGGTCCGGATCATCGTCACCGGGTACACCGACCCCTCCGCCATGGCGCACGCCATCAACGAGGCCGGCATCCACCAGTTCCTGACCAAGCCCTGGCATCCCGAACAGCTGCTGGTCGCCGTGCGGAACGGGGCGCGGCTTGCGAGCCTCGCGCGCGAAAACGAACGTCTGGCGCTGGAGATGCGCGTCCTTGCCTCCACCGCCCAGACGAAGCTCGACATGCGCAGGGCGGCACTGCGCGAGAAAATGGGCTTCGAGACCATCCTGCGCACGCCCCAGAGCCCGATGAATGCTCTCATCAAGGTTGCGCGCCATCACGCGAGCTTCGACATACCCGTCCTCATCACAGGCGAAAGCGGCGTCGGACGCGGCCGCCTTGCGCGCGCCATGCATCTCGCCAGCCTGCGCTCCGACCGGCCCTACTTCGCGCTCAACCTCGCGGGACTGACCGACGAGATCGCCGCCGCCGAGCTGTTCGGCGTCAAGCGCGGCGCCGTCGCAGGCGCGTCCTACCGCTATGGCCTGGTGAAGAAGGCCGATCGCGGCACGCTCTTCATCAAGGATATCGAGCACGCCGGTCCCGTGCTGCAGATGGAACTCTGGCGGCTGCTCGCCGAAGGTACCTACACGCCGATCGGCGGGCAGGAACTGGCGATCGCCAATGTCCGGATCATCGCGGCCGCGGGCACCGACCTGCCCCGGCGCATCGCCGACGGCGCCTTCCGCTCCGATCTGTACTATGCCCTCTCCGTCGCCGAACTGGCGGTCCCACCCCTCCGCAACCGCCGCGGCGACGTGGCGATCCTCGCCCAGGCCTTCCTCGAGGACCTTTCCGCCCGCCACGGCAAGGCTGCGCAGGGCTTCACCCAGGCGGCGCTCGACTTCCTGTCGCACTGGGACTGGCCGGGAAACCTCAAGGAACTGCAGAACGAAATCACCCGCATGCTCGTGTTCGCCCAGTCGCCGGTCCTCGGCGCCGAACTCATCTCGCGGCCGATCCTACAGGCTGCGCCGTCCGACCCCGGTTCGGACCGCTTCGGTGACGGCATCATGACCGCCGACGGTACGCTGAAGGACAGGGTCGAACGGATCGAGATGCGCATCCTGCGCGAAACGCTAACTCGCCATCGCTGGAACAAGTCGCGCGCCGCCGCGGAACTCGGCCTGTCGCGCGTCGGACTGCGCGCCAAGCTGGACAGGTACGGCATCGCCGATCCCTCGGGCCGCGTCACGGAAGAGGAGGAAGACTGACATGTGCCTCGGCATACCCGGCCGGATCACGGCCATCACCGACGCCGGCCGCCTCATGGCCCTGGCCGAGGTTTCGGGCGTCCGCCGAGAGGTCAACGTCGCCTGCGTCGCCGGCAACGATATCGACGCCCTGGTCGGCAAATGGGCCCTGATCCATGTCGGCTTTGCCATGTCGATCATCGACGAGGACGAGGCGGCCCGAACCCTCGAGGCGCTGCGCGAACTCGGTGAAGCGCAGGAGACTCTGGAACAGATGGCGCATTCGAAGGAGGCGCTGCAATGAAGTTCGCGTCGGAATTCCGCGACCCCGCCGGGGCGCGCGCGCTGCTGGCCGCCATTGCCGCCACGGCCGAACAGATCGGAGCCACCCGACACAAGCCGATACACATCATGGAAATCTGCGGCGGCCACACGCACTCTATCTTCCGCTACGGGCTCGACAAGCTGGTGCACGAGGGGATCGAGTTCGTTCACGGTCCCGGCTGCCCGGTCTGCGTGCTGCCCATGGCGCGGGTGGACGAATGCGTGGAAATCGCCGAGCGGCCCGGCGTCATCTTCACGACCTTCGGCGATGCGATGCGTGTGCCCGGCCACAGGAAGTCGCTCATGCAGGCCAAGTCGGAAGGCGCCGACATCCGCATGGTCTATTCGCCGCTCGATGCCCTCGAGATCGCCCGCCGCAATCGCGATCGGGAAGTCGTGTTCTTCGGCCTCGGCTTCGAGACGACGACCCCTTCGACCGCCCTGTCGATCCAGCAGGCGGCGCGGGAAGGACTGACGAACTTCAGCGTCTTCTGCAACCACATCACCGTGCCAGAACCGATCAAGGCGCTGCTCGACGACCCGGACATGACGCTCGACGGCTTCATCGGGCCAGGACACGTGTCGATGGTGATCGGCATCCACCCCTACGACTTCATTGCCCGCGATTACGGGAAACCCCTGGTGGTCGCCGGCTTCGAGCCCACTGATCTGCTGCAATCGATCCTCATGGTCCTGGTCCAGATCAGGGAAGGCCGGGCCGCGATCGAGAACCAGTATTCGCGCGTTGTGCCGGAGCACGGCAATGCCGTCAGCCTCGCCGCGATCGCCGACGTCTACGAACGCCGCCCCAGTTTCGAGTGGCGGGGCCTCGGCGAGATCGACGCGTCCGGCCTGCGCATCCGCCGGAAGTACGGCGCCTTCGACGCCGAGGAGAAATTCGGCATCGGCTATGCCGCTTCGTCGCGCAACGTGCCCGAGATCGAGGGCTGCGCGTGCGGCGCAGTGATGACCGGCAAGATGAAACCGACGCAATGCCCGCAATTCGGCATCGGCTGTACGCCGGAAATGCCGCTCGGCGCGCTGATGGTCTCCTCCGAAGGCGCCTGCGCGGCCTATTGGCAGTATGCCGGCGCTAGGGCGGCCGAGTAATGGCGCTTCGCGACACCCGTGTGACGATGAGCCATGGCGGCGGCGGGCGCGCGATGCGCGATCTGATCGACGAGATTTTCACTTCAGTGTTCCAGCCGCCGGGCAACGAGGACCAAGCCCGCCTGTCAAACGAGGCGCTGCGCGAGCCCGGTGCGCGGCTGGCCTTCACCACCGACAGCTTCGTGGTGACGCCGCTGGAGTTCCCCGGCGGCGATATCGGCAAGCTGGCCGTCTGTGGCACCGTCAACGACCTGGCGGTCGGCGGGGCGCGTCCGCTCTGGCTCTCGGCCGCGTTCGTCATCGAGGAGGGCTGCGACATCGGGCTGCTGCGCCGCATCGTCTCCACCATGGCGGCGGAGGCGGCGAAGGCGGGCGTCCGCATCGTCACCGGCGACACCAAGGTTGTCGAACGCGGCAAGGGCGACGGGGTCTACATCACCACGTCGGGCATCGGCGTCATTCCCCACGGCGTGGACCTCGGCGCCGCGCGCATCCGCCCTGGCGATGCGGTGATCGTCAACGGCGTCCTCGGCGACCATGGCGCGGCGATCCTGGCCGCGCGCGGCGATCTCGTTCTGTCGACCGACCTCCAATCGGACTGCGCGGGTCTGGGGCACCTGATGCAGGCAGCGCTTGCCGCCGCGCCCGGGATCGTCGCCGCCCGCGACTGCACGCGCGGCGGTCTCGCTTCCGCGCTGAACGAGATGGCGGCGGAGGCAGGCCTCGCGATCGAAATCGACGAGACGCGCCTGCCACTGCGCCCGGAAGTCGTCGGCATCTGCGAGATACTCGGCCTCGACCCCCTCTACCTCGCCAATGAGGGTCGCCTCGTCCTCTTCTGCCCGCAGGAACAGTCCGATGCGGCGCTCGCGGCCATGCGCGGGCTGCCCGAAGGCGCCGGTGCCTGCGTGATCGGGCGAACGCTTGCGTCACCCGCCGGTCGCGTCACGCTGCGCACCGCCTTCGGCGGCGCCCGCATCGTCGACATGCTGCTGGGCGAGCAACTGCCGAGAATATGCTGATCGGAGGCCTACGTCCCGCCGGCACGGACCGGATCGGAACGGTGCCGTCTCGAGACTGCTCTGGAAAGCGCCGACGGCGGGCAACCTGCCGTTTCAGGAGAAGCGGTCGCCCGTGGAACGGACAGACCGTTTTGCCCTATCTGAGGCGTCGTGAGCCGCTGGCAGGTCGACGACGCCCATTGCCGAAGCGCGACAAACGCGCAATTCTCGGACGCCGGCCACGGGGCGGCCGGTTCTGTTGGCGGGGTACAAATTACGATGGCATGGTCCTCTACGCGCGAGCGTGCTCGCGGCACCGGAACAGGTCGTGTCTGGAAGCGCCTTCCGGGCCTTCCACGCCTTCCTGCCGCCCCGCGACGGTGACGCCTGGCCGAGCCGGGGGTCAGACGATGACGACCTACGCGGTCTATCCGGGACTCGAAGCCCTGCAACAGGCATCGAGGACGCGGCGCTGGCTTCGCCTTTCCGAAGTATCGGAGACGCTCGACGAGGTCTCTTCCTATCTCTCCGAGTCGACCGGGAGGAAGGAGGACATCGCCGGTTTCCTGCGCGAGAACGCGCGACCGCACCGCGCCGACATGGACAGGCTGTTCGTCGCCCACACCGGCATCCAGGTCGGCATCTCGCGCGCGGTGATGAAGCGAACGCGGATCGACGGACTGGCCGGCTGCTCGATGGGCGACCTGGCGCGCGGCGCCGTTTCGGGGTCGGCGACGCTGCGCCAGATGATCGGGATCGTCTGGCACCTCGCGCAGTACCGCCATCTCAGCCCGCCCGGCGAGTTGGCCAGCGTGCGGCCGGCAGAAGGCATCTTCGATGCCGCGCAACTCGGATGGCTGAGGGGCACGCGTCTTTCGCTCAGCCTCTGGTCGGAGCGCTACGGCGCTCTCGCCGGTCCGAGCGAGGCGATCGCGGCGTTGAAGCCGCGCGGCCGCGAACTCGGGCTGAAGATCAACCAGCTCTATCCATACCCCTTCCATTCCGAGCTGATGCGCCCGGTCGCCGAAAGCGTTCGCGGCCTGGTGCACGGCTGGGACATCCGCCCGCCGGCTGTGCCCGTCTTCTCGAGCATCTTCCTGAAACACCTCGTCTCCGCCGACGAGATGCGCGAGGAAGCCCTGGCCGGCGCCTCCAATCCGGTCCACTGGTTCGAGACCGTCCGCTCCCTGCGCGGCGAGGGCGTGACACGGATCGTCAACATCGGCCCGACCGACACGATCACGTCTTGGATCCCGCAATCTGCAGAGTTCTCGGACGTCGAAGTGGTCGACGCCTGGGACCTGTGCGGCGACGACATCGCCGAGGGGTGCGCCGCCTGATGCCGTCCGTTTCCATGCCGGCGGCGGAGCGCCGATCGCCGGAGAGCGGCCGGCGGCAACTGGACGGCGTGCTCGGCGAAGGCTTTTCGACGCCGCATGCGGTCATCCGCCAGCATCGCACGCAGACGGTCGTCCTGCTCGACCCGAAACCGATCCGCCACTGCTTCATCAGCAACGCGGCGAACTACCGCCAGGCCGCGGCGCGCAAGCGCCTGATGGAGCCGGTGCTCGGCGAGAGCATCCTGACCGGCGAGGGCGACGTCTCGGTCAGAGTACGCCAGCAGATCGCGACGCTGTTCAATCGCCCGGCGCTGGAAAGCTATGCAGCGATCATCCGCGCGCATTCGGAAGACGCGGTACGCGGTATTGCAGACGGCGTCTACGGGGCGACCGCGCTCGCCGCGCGTATCGCGCTGGAGAACCTGTCGCTGACGCTGTTTTCAGGCGCGCTTTCCGGCCACGTGGAAACGCTGCTTTCGGCGCTCGACGCCGTCTACGACGCCATGGGCGGCCTGCCGCTCGTAGGCGAAGAGGGTGGCATCGGCTATTATCCACAGATCGATCGTCCGGCGCGGCAGGCTGCCGGGCGGAAACTGCGCGAGGCCGTATCGGAGATACTGGCAAAGAGGCTCGGCGAGGCGGCACAGCGCGGCGACCTGCTCGACCGGCTGATCGGCCTGCGCGGCGAAGGCGGCGAAGCCACGATCGAGCAAATGATCGGCGATGTCGTCACCTTCCTGATTGCGGGCCACGAGACGACGGCGGCGACCGTCGCCTGGGCGCTCTACCTGCTCTCCCGGCACAACGGGGCTTTGGAGCGCGCCGCCGCCGAGGCCGACCGCATCGCCGACGACGGCGTTCCGTCGAGCGAGTGGCCCGACCGGTTGCCTTTCGTGCTTGCCTGCGTGGAGGAGACGCAGCGGCTCTACCCGCCGGTTCCCGTGATCACGCGCCAGTCGGTCGCCGACGACGCCATCGCCGACATCGAGATCGCCGGGGGTTCGGTCGTGGTGGTGCCGGTACGGCTTCTCCACCGCCTGCATCGCTTCTGGGACGAGCCGGAACGCTTCCAGCCGGAGCGTTTCCTTCCCGGGAATCGCCAGCGGATCGAACGCCACAGCTACCTGCCCTTCGGGCTCGGGCCGCGCATGTGCATCGGCGCGGCGTTCGGCAACCGCGAGGCGGCGATCATGCTCGCCGTCATCCTGCGCCGATTCCGCCCGCGCTATGCGGGCGGTCGCGAACCCGTGCCGCTGCTCAAGGTGGTGCTGCGCGCCGACAACGGCATCCCGATCGCCCTGGAACGCCGGCCCGGCCGGTAGTTGCGGTTCCCGCTTCGGCGGCGTCGCCGGTTGCGGACGGTTGCCCGTTCACCTATCAAGCGATCAGGCGACAGCGAGCGGGCACATGCGGGCGAACGGACCGATTCTCGTCATCAGCCTTCCGGCGATCGGCGACTTCATCCGGTCCCACTCCGCCGTTTGCCTTATCTCCGAACAGTTCCCCGATCGCCCGATCGACGTCGTGACCTCTTCGGCAGCCGTACCCGTCGCCGCCTTCATGCCTCACGTGCGCAGGGCATGGGCGCTCGACAAGCGGCATCTCAGGCTCGGCCTGGCGGCGCGACTGAAACTGGCGCGGGACCTGCGAGCGGAAGGCTACGGAACGGCCTACCTGCTGACCAGCACAACCAAGGCGTCGCTCATTCCATGGCTCGCCCGCATCCCCGAGCGGATCGGCTACCCGCGCGAACTCCAGTTCGGGCTCGTCAATCGCTTTCCACGCGACTGGTTCCTGCAATTGCGGACGCTCGGCCGAAGGCGAAAGCGCATGTTCGAGGAGATGTGCGACATCGCGACGCTCGGCGAACGGAAGGCGCCACCGGAAGGCTGGCCGCGCCCGTGCCTGGTCATCCCGGCCGACAGGATCAGCGCATGGCGCAACTCCAACGGGATCGATCCGTCCCGGCCTGCACTCGCGCTCTATACGTCCGGGCCGGGCGACATCCGGGCCTGGCCCCCGGAAAGGTTCGCGGCAATCGCGCGCGACTATGCCCGGCAGGGATGGTCCATCTGGCTCCTCGGCTCGGCACGCGAGCGGCCGGTAGCGCCGACGATCGTGGCGGCGGTCCCCGGCGCGCTCGATTTCACGTCGACTCACCGGATCGAGGAGGCGTTGTGCCAGATCGCCGCCTCGACCGTCTTTCTCGGCACCGATGGCGGCCTGGCGCAGGCCGCCGGTGCCATCGGCGTTCCCAGCGTGCTCATGTTCCGCGCCACCTATTCGTACGAAGCCGGTCCGGTGAACGACCAGGCGACGTGCCTCGAGCCGCCGCTCGCCGTCGCCGGTAGTATCGACAGCACGGAAGGCATCACCGAGGTGCGCGTCCGCGAAGCCCTGGACGCGGTCGTGCGCCGGACGGTCGGCGATCGCCGGAACGCACCGCTGCGCTGAACGCGAAACGATCCGGCACGGCAGCCGCGGGCTCCCCGCGCGGCAAGCTCGGTCAAACCTCCGCTGTGGTATCCGGAAGCAGCAGGAGGTCGACCAGACGCCCGTTCCGCGGCAGGTCAGCAATCCGCACCGGCGTCACGCCCTCCCCGTCAAATCGCAGACAGCGCCTGTAATAGCGTCCCAGCAGCCGAATGAAGGCCTCGGCCGCTTCCGGCCCGTAGATGGAAGGCGAAAACTCCATCATCATCGGCACCTGGCGCCGAAGCAGGCCTTCGATCGACGCGCAGGCCTGAGGCTCTGCGCCCTCGATATCCATCCAGATGAAATCGACCGTGTCCTGAGCGATGGCGTTTTCGGCCAGGATCGTCGACAGCGGTCGGATCGCGACATGCACGGAATCCGCCGCGCCCTCGCGCGGAAAGAGGCTGCTGGCGCCGTGGTTCCCGGCAGTCCTGTAGAGAAGGCCCTCGCTGTCGGCGCTGCCGATCGCGCATTCGACCACGCTGACGCGAGACGCCAGCCCGTTCTCTTCGATGTTTCGCCGCAGCAGGGCGAGGTTGCGCGGATCCGGTTCGATCGCGAGGATTCTGGCGACGCGTCCCGACAGGCTGAAGTAGAGCGCCTGAGTGCCGATATTGGCGCCGATTTCGATGACGGTCATGCCCGCTTCGGGGATCAGCCCCTCGGCATCGAGTATTGTCAGCACGGCCTCGACCCGGTCCCGGTCATAGTGACCTTCGGCGAAGACCCGGCGACCGATCGCCTCGCGCGGATGGACAGTGACGACGTGATCGTCGAATTTCAAGGTCATCAGGAGAACCTCGGGCGGCATCGCTTCGAGCAGAAGCCTGCGCCGGCGACGACCGGAAAACAGCCGCAACATCAGATCTGCGCGCAGGTTCCTGATTTTCTTCTCGACGCCGCGCCCGCGCCGCGTGATGGCGTTTCCCATACCGGCCCCTTGCCCCGCGCCATTCTATGCACATACCGTAGGAAGCGCCACGATTTGTTCGCGCCACGACGACGCAGTCCAGCGCGACGATCCCGACGGCACGGGGCGACTTACGGCCGCGTCTCCAGCCAGCGCCACAGATAGGCGGCGAATGCGGCCTCGACATGCAGGCGCGCGCGGTCGACGGTCGTCCGGTAGAGCAGGACCGGAACTCCGCAGGCGAGGGTCGCCGCCGAACGACTGCCCGCGTCGAGATCGGCCGTCACCATCTCGGCGAGAAGGCCGCGCAGGCCCGGCCCGCCGAGCTCGAACACGGCGAAGACATCGTCCGCCCTCGTGGCGACAAAGCCCGCACCGCCCACCGCCGCCGCAATGTCGGAGGGCTCGTCGCGGACGACCAGCGCGCGGTCGCGGGCGATCCGCACCAGTTGCGGCGCACCCTCGGCGATGCCGAACAGGCCGACTTCCGCCGCGCCGGGCGCGAGGGCGGCGACGGCGTCGGCGAGGCGGCCGGAGACGAGCGTCTGGCCGAGGCCGAGCACGCGCTTCGCCGTCCAGCCGTCGCGAAACAGCCCGGCCGAACGCCAGTCGGGGATCGGCGCCCAGCGCCTTCCGCGGTCGAAGGGCGGCGTGATCGCGGCAGCGACGGTGCGAGGCGAAGCGGGTGCACCGACCGCTATCGCGCCGTCGGGGGCGGACAAACGCGCGCCGTCCGGATCGAACGCGCAGGGCGCGGCGATCCTCGCCGTCAGCGCGCGGCCGAGATGGACGATCTCGACCGTTTCGCCCAGCCGCGACAGGCCGCGCTCGATGAGGCCGAGCGCGATCGGGCGGCCGAGCGCGGGGCTGAAATAGCTCGAGGTGACGTAGCCGATCGAGCGCGTCCGTCCGCCGGAACGGTCGACGCCATGCGCGCCGGTCGGAAGCGGTTCGCAACCGTCGACGGCCAGCCCGACGAACTGGCGGCGGGCCCCGTCGCGGGCGTTGTCGGTGGCAAGCGAGCGCTTGCCGACGAACTCGTCCTTGCGCTTGTCCCGCGGACCGGTCACGCCGAGATCGTGCGGCATGGTCGTGCCGTCCGTGTCCTTGCCGGCGATGAGATACCCCTTTTCGGCGCGCAGCAGCAGCAGCGCCTCGGAGCCGAGCGGGAAAGCGCCGAGCGGGCGCCCCGCTTCCATCATCGCGGCGAGCAGACGATGGGCTTGCGACACTGCGACCGACACCTCGTAGGACCGCTCGCCGGTGAAGGAGACACGGGCGACGCGGGCTGGCCGGCCCTCGAACGCGCCTTCGGCAAAGGCCATGTGCGGCAGCGCCTCGTCGGAGAGGTCGATGCCGAGGTCGAGCGCCGCGACGAGTTGGCGCGAGCGCGGGCCCGTAGCGGTCAGAGTCGCCCATTGCAGCGTCGAGTTGTGGACAAAGACGCGCGCCGGATCGAAGCGGTCCTGCCGCCACTCCTCCAGTCTGGCCGCGACGCCGGGGACATGGCCGGACGAGCAGGAGACGATGTAGTGCTCGTCGGAAACCTTCGAGACGACGCCGTCGTCGTAGACCACGCCGCCCTCGGTCAGCATGAAGCCGTAGCGGATGCGGCCGGGCTTCAGGGTGGACAGCGTCGAATAGGAATTGAAGTCGACCAGCGCGCCGGCGTCGGGCCCCATCACCTCGATCTTGCCGAGCGGAGAGCCGTCGAGGATGCCAACCGTCTGCCGCGCGAGGCTCGCCTCCCGCGCCACTTCGCCGGCCTCGGAGCCGGCGCCGTACCAGGCGGGACGCAGCCAGCCGCCATATTCGCGGAAGACGGCACCGGCGGCCCGATGAGCGTCCTCCAGCACGAGGCGGCGCACGGGATTGAACAACTGCCCGCGGCGGCGGCCGGCGACGATGCCAAACGGGACCGGCACGAAAGGCGGGCGGTAGGTGGTCGTGCCGGTCGCCTCGATCGAGCTCCCGGTGATCGCGGCCATGGCGGCGAGGCCGTTCATGTTCGACGTCTTGCCCTGGTCGGTCGCCATGCCGAGCGTGGTGTAACGCTTCAGGTGCTCGACGGAGCGGAAGTTTTCGCGGGCGGCGAGCGCGACGTCCTTCAGGGTGACGTCGTTCTGCAGGTCGATCCACTGGCGGCCCTTTGCGCCGGCCTTGGGCCAGGCGGGGACGACGGCAAAGGCCGCCTCGGCGTCGCCGGCAACGGGCGCGGCGCCCTCGCCGCCCCCTGCCCGCCAGCCTTCGGCGAGCGCTTCGGCGAGGCTGAACCTGCCGTTCGCGGCGCCGGCGACGGCCATGCCGGCGACGGGATCGCCGGGAACGAACGCGGCGCGCCTGTCGTCGTAGCGCAGCTTGCCGCGCGCCTGGCAGAAGAGGTGGACCGTCGGCGTCCAGCCGCCGGAGACGAGCAGCGCGTCGGCCGCGATGCGCTCGCCGCCGACGGTGACGGCCTCGACGCCGCGCCTGCCGTGGACCGCCTCGACCGCTGCCGCCTTGCGCAGGGCGACGCCCGCCGGGGCGGTGGCGTCGGCGCGCAGGTCGGCGAGCGTCACCGCAGCACCGGCCGCGGCAAGCGCACCGGCGACGGCTGCCGCACTCGAATTGTTGGCGGCGACGACGACACGGCTGCCGACCAGCACGCCGTGGCGACGCAGATAGTAGAGCGCGGCGTCGGCCGACATGACGCCCGGCCGGTCGTTGTCGGCAAAGACCAGCGGCCGCTCGATGGCGCCGGCGGTGACGACGATCCTCTTCGCCCGGATCTTCCACTGCGCGTCGGCGCGGCCGGGACGGCGCTGCCACGCGCAGACGAGGTCGTGGTCGTAGATGCCGTAGGCCGTCGTGCCGGTGAGCAGGCGGTGGCCGGCCGAAGCGAGATCGCCGGCGATCGTTGCCGCCCAGTCGGCGCCGGGCATGCCGTCGACCGTTCCGCCGCGATGGAGAAGCGAACCGCCGGCCTGCGGCCGGTCGTCGATCAGGATAACGGTTCTGCCGGCGCCGGCCGCCGCCTTCGCCGCGGCAAGCCCCGCCGGGCCGGCGCCGACGACGAGCACGTCGCAGGTCGCGTTGATCTGCGGCCAGTCGGCGGCCGGACGGTTGTCGGGATCGAGGCGGCCGAGGCCCGCCATGGCGCGGATTCGCGGTTCGAACAGGTGCCAGTCGGGCCAGAGGAACGTCTTGTAGTAGAAACCGGCCGGGATGAACGCCGAGAAGCGGTCGAGGAAGGCGCCGCGGTCGCCCTCGGCGCTCGGCGCGGCGTTGACGGACCGCACCGCCATGCCGGCGGCCAGCGGCTCGGTCGTGGCGCGCAGGTTCGGCGTGGTACGGCCGTCGAGTGTGACGTCGGCCAGCGCGTTGGGCTCCTCCGTCCAGGCGCCCCAGATGCCGCGCGGCCGGTGGTACTTGAACGAGCGGCCGACGATGCGCACGCCATTGGCGAGCAGCGCCGAGGCGATCGTGTCGCCGGCCACGCCTGCGTAAGGCCTGCCGTCGAAGGTGAAGGGGATCGTCGTCCCGGCGGGATTCACGATGCGGGACGGGCTCATCTCTGCTCCCCGCGCAGCGACTGCGAGCCGATGACGGCGTGGGTGACCGTGTCGCGTTCCATCAGGAAGAACTCGCCGCAGGTGGCGTGTACCCAGATCTCGCGCGTGGCGCCCCTCGGATTGGCGTTGACGTGGAGGTAGCGCGACCAGCGCGCCGCATCGACCTCGGCGGCCGGCTCGGGGCGGACCTTGCCGGCCTCGCCGCCGAAGTGGAACTCGGTCTCGTCGCGCGGACCGCAGAAGGGACAGGGGAACAGCTGCATCAGAGCATCCCTAATGCGCGATGCCGGAGCCGGCCGCCTCGTCGACCAGCCGACCGGTGCTGAAGCGGTCGAGGTCGAACGGCCGGCTGATGTCGTGGTGCTCGCCGGTGGCGATGAGATGGGCGGTGAGCCAGCCGCCGGCGGGAATCGACTTGAAGCCGCCGGTGCCCCAGCCGCAATTGAGGTAGAGGCCGGGCAGCGGCGACGGGCCGATGATCGGCGAGGAATCCGGGACGACGTCGACGATGCCGGCCCACTGCCGCATCATCTTCAGCTGGGCGAAGGCCGGGAACATTTCGAGCAGGCCGGAAATCACCGTCTGCTGCATCGGCGGGTTGCCGCGCTGGGCGTAGGAAGGCACGCGATCGAGGCCGCCGCCGACGACGATCTCGCCCTTGTCCGACTGGAAGAGATAGGTGCCGGTTCCCTGGTAGAGCACGACCGTATCGAGGCAGGGCTTGACCGGCTCAGACACCATCGCCTGGAGCGAGTAGGAGCGGATCGGAAGGTCGAAGCCGGCCTTCGCCGCGAGCACGCTGGAGTGGCCGGCAACGGCGAGGGCCACGCTGCCGGCACGGATCGGCCCCTGCGACGTCTCAACGCCGACGCAGCGGCCGCCCTCGACGATGAAGCCGGTGACCTCGCAGCCCTGGAGGATGTCGGCGCCGAGGCGATCGGCGGCGCGCGCATAGCCCCAGGCGACCGCGTCGTGGCGGGCGACGCCGGCCCGCCCCTGGAAGGTCCCGCCGAAGATCGGATAGCGTGCCTCGTCGGCGTCGTTGAGCAGCGGCGCCCTGGCGAGAACGCCGGCGCGGTCGAGCAGTTCGGCGTCCGTACCGTTTATCTGCATGGCATTGACCAGCCGCGCCGCCATCTCCATTTCGCCCTCGGAATGGGCAACGGTGAGCACGCCGCGCTGGGAAAACATGATGTTGTAGTTGAGCTCGCGCGACAGGCCCTCGTAGAGCTTCAGCGCGAAGTCGTAGAGGGCGACGCTTTCCGGATAGAAGTAGTTCGAGCGGATCGTGGTGGTGTTGCGACCGGTGTTGCCGCCGCCGAGCCAGCCCTTCTCGATGACGGCGACATTGGTCATGCCGTGGTTCTTCGCCAGATAGTAGGCCGTGGCCAGGCCGTGGCCGCCGCCGCCGACGATGACGGCGTCATAGGCGGCCTTCGGCGCGGGCGAACGCCACGCCGGCTGCCAGCCCGAATGCCCGCGCAGGCCCTCGCGAAACAGGCCGAAGGCTGAATAGCGCCGCGTCACCCCACCCCTCCGATCGCCATGGCAAGTCCGCTTTCTTTGTATAGACATATCGGCCAGCTCGGCACGACGACAAATACGCCTGCCCCTGCCGGAATCGCGCCAGTGGGCGGACTATAGCCCAGCGTCGCGGCACGCACGCCGGGATCCTTTGGGCCAGCGCCGCCGCGCCATGCGGACGACCTCCCCGGCAAGGCGGCAGCGACACAGGTCGGCGATGGCCGATGGGCGCCCGGCGAACTCGGCGATCGCGGCGTGTGACACGGGCGACGAAACCGGTCGCTTCGCTCGTGTCCGCGGTTCCCGTCCCGTGGAACGAATGGCCGGGTGGATCGGCCTAGGCAGGCGCGGAACGGGCATGACCTGTCCGGAGACCACACGACCGCCTGCCGCCGGCGTCCGACGCAGGCGGCGGGACGGCAAGGGAGGGAGGCATGAGCGAAACAGACCGACGCGAACGCCGGCGCGGCCGGACCGGCGGCGAGGGCGTGGCGCGCCGCGCCGACTACCGGAGGCTGAGGAACCCCTTCCAGCCGCAGCCGCTCTTCTCGGAGGACCGCGTCCTCGCCATTCACGAGACGGCGCTGCGCGTCCTGGAAGAACTCGGCATGAAGGTCCTGCTGCCCGGAGCACGTGCGCTCTACCGGGCCGCGGGCGCTCTCATCGACGAAGAGACGCAGATGGTGCGCATCGGCCGCGACATCGTCGAGACGGCACTTGCCACCGCGCCGCGTTCCTTCGTCGCACGGGCCGGCGACACCGGCCGCGACATCGCCTTCGGACCCGGAACGCTGGCCTTCCTGCCGGGCGCCGGCGCGCCCAACTGCACGGATCTCGAGCGCGGTCGCCGACCGGGAACGCTCGCCGACTTCAAAGAGCTCCTCAAGCTGACCCAGGGCTTCGACGTGCTGCACGCGCTCGGACCCTGCGTCGAGCCTCAGGACGTCGACAACCGGTTCCGCCACTACGCGATGATGCACGCGCAGCTGACGCTCAGCGACAAGCTGCCGTTCGTCTACGCGCGCGGCACGCCGCAAACCGAGGATTCCTTCGCGATGATCAGGCTGGCGCGCGGCCTGGATCCGGACGAATTCGCCGCCGACGTGCGATGCTACACGGTGATCAACACCAACTCGCCGCGCCAGCTCGACATCCCGATGGCGCAAGGTATCATCGACTTCGCCCGCGCCGGCCAGGTCTCGGTGATCACACCGTTCTGCCTCGCCGGTGCCATGGCGCCCGTAACCGTCGCCGGGGCGCTCACCCTGCAGCACGCCGAGGCGCTGGCGGGAATAGCGCTCGCCCAGCTCGCGAAACCCGGGGCGCCGGTGGTCTACGGCAGCTTCTCCTCCAACGTCGACATGAAGTCGGGCGCGCCCGCCTTCGGCACGCCGGAGCACGTCAAGGCGACGCTGGGCGCCGGGCAGCTCGCTCGCCATCTCGGCCTGCCCTGGCGCTCGGGCGGCGGCAGCGCCGCCAACGTCGCCGACGCCCAGGCCGCCCACGAAAGCCAGTTCGGCCTGTGGGGCAGCACGCTCGCCGGAGCCACGATGTGCATCCACGCGGCCGGCTGGATCGAGGGCGGTCTGGGCTTTTCCTACGAGAAGATGATCACCGACGTGGAGGCGCTGCAGACGATGGCGGAGCTCTGCCTGCCCACGCCCGAGAACGACGACGCGATCGGCTTCGATGCGATCGCCGAAGTCCACCCGGGCGGTCACTTCTTCGCCGCCGCGCACACGATGAATCGCTATCGCACGGCGTTCTACGAGCCGCTGGTCGCCGACTGGTCGAACTTCGGTGCCTGGACGAAGGAAGGGGCGAAGACCGCGAGCGAACGCGCGACGGCAATCTGGCGCGAGCGGCTCGCCACCTTCACCCCGCCGGCGCAGGCGGCAGCGGCTGCACCGGCGCTCGACGCGTTCGTGGCGAAGCGCACGGCGGAGGGCGGCGCCGCGCCTGTTTCCTGAGCCGGCCTCGACGACGAGCCGCATGGCTTCGGTTCGGCACCGCCCGACGGCGATTCGCCGCCGCAGGGCGCCGTTCGAGCGGGACTCGCTATCCGCCGTGTTGCCCTCTGCGTGGGCGAATTGCCGCCTTATTTTGCACCGCAAAACGGCGGGATCGCGTTCTGCCCGGTTCAGTTACATTTTTCTGTATCATTTTCGCCACAGCAACGACAGATCGGAATCCGGATCGTGGCGAAGACCGGTCAGTGCTATTGAACCGACAAAGGAATTCGACGAAAAACGGCACAGTTCATTCCGACGCCTATTGGAAGCCGGGGGACACTGGCGAGCCAGCCAGGTGGTGAATGAAACGGAATTTTGCGACTGGAGATCGATTTATGAACATCAAGAGCATCCTTCTCGGCTCCGCGGCGGCGCTGATCGCGGCCAGCGGTGCGCGCGCGGCCGACGCGGTCGTCGTCGCCGAGCCCGAGCCCGTCGAATACGTCCGCGTCTGCGACGTCTACGGCGCCGGCTTCTTCTACATTCCCGGCACCGAGACCTGCCTCCAGATCTCCGGTTACGTCTGGTACCAGATCACCGCCACGAGCTACCGCGACGCAACCGACACGGTCGGCTTCAACGACTACTTCGGCGGCGGTGTCACTGCCGACGGCTGGCGGAAGACGGTCCAGGCCCGCCTCAACTTCGATGCTCGTTCGGAGACCGAATGGGGAACGCTGCGCGGCTACATCCGCTTGCAGTCGGACTGGAGCGGCTACAATACCGTCGACGGACCGGTCGCGATCGACCAGGCCTTCCTGTCGATCGGCGGCCTGCGCATGGGCTACACCGAATCGGCGTGGAACGAGACGACCAACGGCGGCGCCTCGAGCTGGGGCTCCTTCACCTGGGGCGGCCTCTACTACGCCTACCAGCAGCGTGACCTGATCCAGTACTCGTTCTCCGGCGGAAACGGCTTCTTCGGCACGATCTCGCTCGAAGACGACGGCCTGACCGGCGAAGGCTACATGCCCGACGTCGTCGGCGTGGCGGGTATCGGCCAGAGCTGGGGCACCGTTTGGGCGAAGGCCGCCTATGACGAGTCGGCCAGCGGCTGGGCGGCTTCGGCGGGCGCGCAGTTCGATGTCGCCGAAGGTCACTCGGTCCGCCTGCTCGGCTTCTACGCCAGCAACGCCAACGACTACTCGGTCGGCGGCCGCTGGTCGGTCATGGGTGCCTATTACGGGCAGTTCACGCCGACCTTCGCCGCCTCGATCGGTGCCCAGTACATCGGCGACACCAACTATGCAGCGGCGGGCTCGCCGAGCCTGGTCGCCGGCGAACTGGCCTTCATCTGGACCCCGGTCACCAATTTCGAGGTGCGCTCGGAGATCAACTACGACAAGGCTACCGGCCTCGACGGCACGATTTCCGGCTTCCTGCGCTTCACGCGCTACTTCTGATCCCCTCCTTGCGGGGCAACGAAACCCGGCGGGCGACCGCCGGGTTTTTTGTTGCCCGGCTTCCGGCCGCGCGGTATCTGCAGGCGCCAGTGTGACCGAGGGGGAGCCGGAATGACCAGCATTGCGAAGAGAGCGGCGATGTCGCTCGCCAACTGGCGGACGGCACCGCACAATGCCTGGTCCTTCCAGCACGTCGCCGAGTTCGTGCCGACCGCGACAATCCAGACGCGGACGCCCGATAGCGAAAGGACGGTCGCCGAAGGGGCGCTTCGGGAGCTTCGGGTTCCCGGTCGCGACGGAGGTCAGATTCCGCTCGAAACCCATTTCCGCGACAGTCATACCGACGGCTTCGTCGCGCTGAAGCACGGCGCCACCGTCGGCGAGTGGTACGGCGACCATGCCGAACCGGAATCGCCGCACGTCGTGTTCTCCGTGTCCAAGTCGATCACGGCGGTCCTTGCGGGGATCGCCGCGGCCGACGGCAGGCTCGATGTTTCGGCGCCGGTGACGGCCTATGTGCCCGAGATCACCGGCTCGGCCTATGGCGACGCAACCGTGCGCGACCTGCTCGACATGGTGGTCAGCGTCGACTTCGACGAGGCCTATCTCGACGCGGACGGCGCCTTCGACCGCTACCGGCGGGCGATGCTGTGGAACCCGGCGCGGCCGGACCAGCCGGAAGAGAACATGGTCGGCTTCCTGTCGACCCTTCGCAAGGCCGGTCACCAGCACGGCGTGCGCTTCCACTACGTGTCGCCCAACACGGACATGCTCGGCCTGGTCGTCGAGCGCGCCGCCGGCATGCGCTTCCCGACCTATCTCGCCGAACGGCTGTGGGGACCGATGGGCGCCACCGGCAGCGCCTACGTGACCGTCGACCGCGCCGGCTCGTCGCGGGCGGCCGGCGGCATCTGCATCACGGTCGCAGACCTCGCCCGCCTCGGCCAGCTGATCCTCGACGGCGGGCGGACGGCGGATGGCGCTCAGGTGGTCCCTGCCGCCTGGATCGAGGACATTCGCACGAAAGGCGACCGTCAGGCCTGGGTCGACGGCAACTTCTTCTACATGTTCCCCGATGGCCGCTACCGCTCCTGCTGGTACGATGTCGGCGACGGGCGCGGATCGTTCTGCGCCATCGGCATCCACGGCCAGTGGCTTTGGGTCGATCCGACGAGCCGGGTGGTGCTGGCGAAGACCTCGTCGCTGCCCGAACCGAGCGACGATCCGACCGCGCTCCACGAGATCAAGGTCCTCGGCGAGATCGCCAGAACGCTCTGACCGCGCCGGGGAAGCCCTCCCTCCGCCGGCCGCGACACTCCATTCCAGGACGCCCACGATGATCCGCCCACCGCTCACGCCGCTCGTCGCCTCGCTGCCCTCCTTCGTCCCGTTCGTCGGCCCCGAGGCCCAGGAGCGCGGCCGCGGCGCGCCGTTCCGCGCCCGCATCGGCGCGAACGAGAGCAGCTTCGGTCCGTCGCCGAAGGTGATCGCCGCCATGGCCGGGGCGGCGAAGGACATGTGGATGTATTGCGACCCCGACAATCACGACCTCAAGGCGGCACTCGCCGCGCATCTCGGCGTCGGCATCGGGAACGTCGTGATCGGCGAAGGCATCGACGGTCTGCTCAATCTCGCAGTGCGCATGTACGCGCCCGCCGGCGCGGCGGTGGTGACCTCGCTCGGCGCCTACCCGACCTTCAACTTCCACGTCGCCGGCTTCGGCGCCAACCTGATCACTGTTCCCTACGACCGCGACCGCGAAAACCTCGAAGGCCTGGCCGACGCGGTGAAGCGCAACGCCGCGCCGCTCGTCTACCTCTCCAATCCCGACAACCCGATGGGTACCTGGTGGGAGGCGGGCGAGATCCGCCGCTTCGTCGAGTCGGTACCCGAAACGACGATGGTACTGCTCGACGAGGCCTATGGCGAAACCGGCCCGGCCTCGGCGCAGCCGGCGCTCGACGTGTCCCGGCCGAACCTCATCACGCTTCGCACCTTCTCGAAGGCCTACGGGCTCGCCGGCATCCGCTGCGGCTACGCCATCGGCGAGGCACAGGCGATCCGCGACTTCGAGAAGATCCGCAACCATTACGGCGTCAACCGCATGGCACTGGTCGCCGGCGAGGCGGCGATCGCCGACCAGGCCTGGCTGAAGGAGGTGATCGGGAAGGTTGCCGCCGGCCGCGAGCGGATCGCCGCGATCGCCCGCGACAACGGGCTCCGGCCCATCACGTCGGCGACCAACTTCGTGACCATCGACTGCGGCGCCGACGGGGCGTTCGCGCTCAAGGTTCTCAAGGAAATGCTCGCCCGCGACGTCTTCATCCGCAAGCCGATGGTGCCCGTGCTCGACCGCTGCATCCGCGTCAGCGTCGGCCTGCCGCACGAACTCGACATCTTCGCGGAGGAACTGCCCAAGGCGCTCGCGGCGGCGCGCGCGGGCTAGATGTCGTCGTCACGGACGTCGTCCGCGCGTTTTTAGATTGGCGGCTTCCCGCCGGGAGCGGCGTGGGGTCTGGCCGTATTCTATCCGCGCCGCCATGCCGGTATTGCTGCGGTGCGGCCGGCCGCGATCGGCGGCGCCACCATGGCGCAGCGGAGATGGCCGGGCCCGGCGGGGCCGATCAGCCGGGTGAGGCCGAGCGCGCCGGAGCCGGTGTCCCAGACGATCCTGCCCGGGGGGCCGACCACGGCGCGGATGGCGAGCGCCGGCGCCCCGGCCGTCCGCACCGCCACCCGGCCGACCGGAAGCGGACTCCGCAGGCTCGATGCGGCGCAGATGCAGACGATCCGGCTCCTTCCCTGCGGCGGCACCGGTCGCCGGCGGGCCCTTTTCCCGACGCGGCTTGAATTAAATGAACGCTTGTTTTATTAGCTGTACCGGGGAGGAAGCATGGCGCGGACAACGGGTTCGGACGGCGGGCGCACGGAAGCCGCGATCCGCGAGGCGGCCGTGGACCTCTTTGCGCGGCGCGGCTACGAAGCGGTGACGACCCGCCAGATCGCCGCCGCGGTCGGCGTCCAGGCAGCGGCGCTCTACCGCTACTTCCCCACCAAGGAGGACCTGCTCTTCGACCTGATGCGCCGCCACATGGAGGCGCTGATCGCCTCCTGGGAGGCGAAGCGGCCGGACGACCCAGACCCGGTGGCGCGGCTTTCGGCCTTCGTCGACAACCACATCCGCTTCCATGTCGAGCGGCGTCACTCCACCCACGTCTCCAACATGGAACTGCGCAGCCTGTCGAAGGAAAGACTGAGCCAGGTCCTGCGCCTGCGTACCGCCTACGAGAAGGAGCTGCGCGCGATCCTGCGCGACGGCGCGGAAAGCCGGCGCCTCACCGTCGACGATGTCGGGCTGACCGCCATGGCAATCATCCAGATGATCACCGGGGTGATCGTCTGGTTCCGCCCCGGCGAGCGGCTGTCCGTCGAGGAGGTGGCGCGCACCTATCTCGCCATGACCCTGCGGCTGACCGCCGCCCAAGAAGCCAGGGAGAACTGACGATGTACGACAACGGCATCAACTTCGGCCTCGGCGAAGACATCGCCGCGCTGCGCGAGACGGTGCGCCGCTTCGCGGCCGACGAGATCGCGCCGCGCGCGGCGGCGATCGACCGGGACAACGATTTCCCGCGCGACCTGTGGAGGAAGCTGGGCGATCTCGGCCTGCTCGGCATCACCGCCAGTCCCGACTTCGGCGGCACCGGTCTCGGCTACCTCGCCCATGTCGTGGCGATGGAGGAGATCAGTCGCGCCTCGGCGGCGGTCGGCCTCTCCTACGGTGCGCATTCCAACCTCTGCGTCAACCAGATCAACCGCTGGGGCACGCCGGAGCAGAAGGAAAAATTCCTGCCGCCGCTGTGCAGCGGCGAGAAGATCGGCGCGCTCGCCATGTCCGAGTCCGGCTCGGGATCGGATGTGGTGTCGATGAAGCTCAACGCGGAGAAGCGCAACGACCGCTACGTGCTCAACGGCACCAAGATGTGGATCACCAACGGCCCGGACGCCTCGACGCTCGTGGTCTACGCCAAGACGCAGCCGACCATGGGCTCGCGCGGCATCACCGCCTTCATCATCGAGCGCGACATGCCCGGCTTCTCCGTGGCGCAGAAGCTCGACAAGCTCGGCATGCGCGGCTCCAATACCGGCGAACTCGTCTTCGACAATGTCGAGGTGCCCTTCGACAACGTGCTGCACGAGGAAAACCGCGGCGTCGAGGTCCTGATGTCGGGGCTCGACTACGAACGCGTGGTGCTCGCCGGCGGCCCGCTCGGCATCATGGCCGCCTGCCTCGACACGGCCGTGCCCTACGTCCAGCAGCGGCGCCAGTTCGGCCACGCCATCGGCGAGTTCCAGCTGGTCCAGGGCAAGCTCGCCGACATGTACGTGACGATGAACGCCACGCGCGCCTATGTCTACGCCGTGGCGGCGGCCTGCGACCGCGGCGAGACCACGCGCAAGGATGCCGCCGGCTGCATCCTCTATGCGGCAGAGAACGGCACGAAGCTCGCGCTCGACGCCATCCAGCTGCTCGGCGGCAACGGCTACATCAACGACTATCCGGCCGGCCGCCTTCTGCGCGACGCGAAACTCTACGAGATCGGCGCGGGGACGTCGGAAATCAGGCGCTGGCTGATCGGCCGCGAGATCATGGCAGAGGGAGCGTAACCTGCCATTTCTCGCGGATTTGCCATTTGTCCATACGAGCGGCATGATGCGAAGCTGGAGGTGAACCATGTCGCAACCCGGATTTTCCGAAGAGCCGGCGAAATTCGAAGCCCAGCCTGCAGGCCTCGCCTCGGTGGAACATGCACGGCTCAAGATCGACAGTGCCGGCCGAATCGTCATCCCGGCCGAGATGCGCGCGGCCATGATGGTGAAGCCCGGCGAGACGGTCGCGGCGCATGTCGTCGACGGCGAGTTCCGCATCGTTTCGCCGGCGGTCGCCCTGAAACGCGTCCAAGCCTTCGCGCGGAAATGGAAAACCGAACACCCTGGCGAGAGCGTCGTCGACGAGTTGATCGCCGAGCGCCGGGAGGAGGCGCGGCGGGAAGACGAACGCTATGAGCGACTGGCCCGCGAAGGGCGAGGGCAGGACTTGGCGGACGAGGGCAAATGACCGGCTACGTTATCGACGCGTCGGCCTTCCTCGCCATCGTGCGCGACGAACTCGGCGCCGACCGGGCGAGCGCCCGCCTGCGCGGGGCGGCGATGTCGACGGTGAACGCCAGCGAAGCGCTCATGCGGGGCGTCGAGAAGGGCATCCCGCTCGATCTCATGCAGGAACTGCTCGTCTCCCAGGACGTGCGCTTCGTTGATTTCGACCAGGCCCTGGCGGTTCGCGCCGCGGGCTTGCGTCCTTCCACCAGGCGAGCCGGCCTCTCCTTCACCGACCGCGCCTGCCTCGCGACGGCGATCAGCCGCAAGGCGACGGTCGTCACCGCCGACCGCGCCTGGGCGACGCTCGACCTGCCCTGCCCGATCGAACTCATCCGCTAGGAACTCGCCATGGCCGTCATCCAGTCCAACATCTCCCCTGCCTCCGACGCCTTCCGTGCCAATGCCGAGCGCATGAAGGCGCTGGTCGACGAGATTTCCGCCAAGGCGCGGATCGTCGAACAGGGCGGTCCGGAGGAAGCACGCGAGCGCCACGTTTCGCGCGGCAAGCTTCTGCCGCGCGAGCGCCTGGCGCAACTCCTCGACCTCGGCTCGCCCTTCCTCGAGATCGGCCAGTTCGCCGCCTGGGGGCTTTACGGCGGCGACATCGCCTCGGCCGGCATGATCGCGGGCATCGGCCGCGTCGAGGGCAAGGAGGTGATGGTGGTGATCAACGACGCCACCGTGAAGGGCGGCACCTACTACCCGATGACCGTGAAGAAGCACCTGCGCGCCCAGGAGATCGCGCTGGAGAACAACCTGCCCTGCGTCTACCTGGTCGATTCCGGTGGCGCCAACCTGCCCAACCAGGACGAGGTGTTTCCCGACCGGGATCATTTCGGCCGCATCTTCTACAACCAGGCCAACCTCTCCGCCGCCGGCATCCCGCAGATCGCCTGCGTCATGGGCTCTTGCACGGCGGGCGGCGCCTACGTGCCGGCGATGTCGGACGAGACGATCATGGTCCGGAAACAGGCGACGATCTTCCTCGGCGGGCCGCCGCTGGTGAAGGCCGCGACCGGCGAGGACGTCACAGCCGAAGAGCTGGGCGGCGCCGACGTGCACACGCGGCTTTCCGGTGTCGCCGACCACTATGCGCTGGACGACGAGCATGCGCTCGCCATCACCCGGCGTATCGTCAGAAACCTCAACCGGAAGAAGACGATAGGCCTCGACCTTCGCGATCCGGTGCCGCCGCTTCATGCGCCGGACGAGATCTACGGCGTCATCCCGGCGGATCTCCGCCAGCCCTACGACGTGCGCGAGGTGATCGCGCGCATCGTCGACGGCTCCGACTTCGACGAGTTCAAGCAGAACTACGGCACGACGCTAGTCACAGGCTTCGCCCACATCCACGGCATGCCGGTCGGCATCCTCGCCAACAACGGCGTGCTGTTCTCGGAAAGCGCGCTGAAGGGCGCCCACTTCATCGAGCTGTGCACGCAGCGCAAGATCCCGCTGGTCTTCCTGCAGAACATCACCGGCTTCATGGTCGGCCGCAAATACGAGGCCGGCGGCATCGCCCGGGACGGCGCCAAGCTGGTGACGGCGGTGGCCACCGCGCGGGTGCCCAAGGTGACGATGATCATCGGCGGCTCGTTCGGCGCCGGCAATTACGGCATGTGTGGCCGCGCCTACTCGCCGCGCTTCCTCTGGATGTGGCCCAATGCGCGCATCTCGGTGATGGGCGGCGAACAGGCGGCGATCGTGCTCGCCATGGTCAAGCGCGAGGGCATCGAGAGGAAGGGCGGCAGCTGGTCGAAAGAAGAAGAAGCCGCCTTCCGTGCGCCGATCCTGGAAAAGTACGAGAGGGAAGGCCACCCGCTCTATTCGTCGGCCAGGCTGTGGGACGACGGCATCATCGACCCGGCGAAGTCGCGCGAGGTGCTGGCGCTGAGCTTGAGCGCGGCGCTCAACGCCGAGATAGGCGAGACGAGGGTCGGCGTGTTCCGGATGTGAGTTGCATGCGGGCTCGGGGGTAACCGCAGATGGAGTAACCACCATGCCCAGACACCGCATCCATGCGATGAGTTTCGCCAGCGTCTATCCGCACTACGTCGCCAAGGCGGAGAAGAAGGGGCGCACGAAGGCCGAGCTCGACCGCATCATTTCCTGGCACACGGGCTATGGTCCGGACGATCTCGAGCGAATTCTCGCCGACAGGACCGATTTCGAGACCTTCTTCGCCGAAGCCCCTGCCCTCAATCCCGCGCGCCTGCTGGTGGCGGGCCTGATCTGCGGCGTGCGCGTCGAGGAGATCGAGGATCCGCTGATGCGCGAAATCCGCATCATGGACAAGCTGGTCGACGAACTGGCGAAGGGCCGGAAGATGGAGAAGATATTGCGCGCGGCGGAGTAGTCGCGCTCGGCATGCCTCGAGACGGTGACGGCGTACCGCGCTATACAGGTACAATGTCCTTCGCCGTCTTCCTCCATCGCTCGGATTCCATCTACGACGACAGCCCGGCGGAGCGTTACCAGTTCCCGCCTCAATACCTTAGCCGCATCCAGGCCTGCGTCGGCGACTGGATCGTCTATCTGGAGCCGTCGAAAGTGCGCGGGACACGCGGCTATTTCGCCGTCGCCAGGGTGCAGCAGGTCATTCCCGATCCGGGAACGCCCGGCATGTACATCGCCGTCATCGAACCCGGCAGATATCTCGACTTCGCCAACCCGGTTCCCTTCAATGGGCCGGCGGGCATCATGGAACGCGGCGTCCTCAATGAAGAAGGTCGGATATCCGGCCGCGCGCAATCGGCGGTGCGCCCGCTCTCGCCCGCCGACTTCCGCCGTATCGTGACGGCCGGACTGGACGAGCCGGACATGCTGCTACCCCGGACAGGTGAAGCCGCCCCAACCGGCTTCGACGACGAGCAAACGCCCTTCGTCTACGAACAGGAGCGCGAACGCGTCAGCCAACTCACCTCCCGCCTCGTGCGCGACCGCATCTTCCGGCGCATTGTGCTGCAAGCCTACGACCAGCGCTGCGCCATCACCGGGCTGAAGCTGATCAACGGCGGCGGCCGCGCCGAGGTCGAGGCCGCCCACATCCGTCCGGTCGAGGCGAACGGGCCGGACTCCCTGACCAACGGCATCGCGCTGTCCGGCACCATGCACTGGATGTTCGACCGCGGCCTGATCGGCCTGTCCGACGACCTCGACATCCTCGTCTCGCGCCAGGTCAACGACCCGGACGGCGTGCGGGCGTTGTTCAACAGGACCGGCAAGGCGATCGTGCCGCATCGCCTCTCGCAGCGGCCGCATCCGCGCTTCCTCGAATGGCACCGCGACAACCGCTTCAAGCAGTGACGCCCGCGGCGGCGGCCCCTTTCGGCAAAATGCCTATCCTCAGGACAGGGCGGTGTTCCGGACACGCCGCCGCCCCCCTCCCGCCCGGCGCGGCGGCGCGCTAATGTCCTGCCCCATGGTCAGGTCCCGGCTCGCGATCGTCATCCTCCTCGCCGCCGCGCTCGGTGCGCGGGCGGAAGGGCGCGTGGCGCTGGTCATCGGCAACGGCGCCTACCAGGAGGCGACGTCGCTCGCCAATCCGGTCAACGACGCGACCGACGTCGCGGCCAGGCTGCGCGGACTGGGCTTCACCGTCATCGAAGGCCACGATCTCGAGAAGCGGGCACTGGAGCGGCGCATCGGCGAATTCGCCGACGCGCTGGCCGGCGCCGACGCCGGCCTGTTCTACTATGCCGGCCACGGCGTCCAGGTCGACGGGCGCAACTACATCCTCCCGGTCGACGCCCGGCTCGACGGCGCGGTGAAGCTGCAGCTGGAATCGGTGCCGATCGACCAGGTGCTCGACATCATGGAGCATCAGGCGAAGACGAGCCTGGTCTTCCTCGACGCCTGCCGCAACAACCCGTTCGCACGCTCCGGCGCCAAGGGCGGCGACCGCGCGGCCCGCGCGCTGTCGGGGCTGGCGCCGTTCGACGCGGCGCGCGGCTCCTTCATCGCCTTCTCCACCGCGCCGGGCGCGGTCGCCCTCGACGGCTCTGGCCGCAACTCGCCCTTCGCCGCGGCGCTGATCACCCATATCGGCCGGCCCGGCCAGAGCATCAACGACCTGATGATCGCCGTGCGCCGCGACGTCGTCGCCGCCACCGGCGGCCAGCAGCGGCCGTGGGAGCAGGGCTCGCTGGTCGAGCGCTTCGAGTTCGTCCCCGGCGGCGCGGCGCAACCGACGACGGACAAGAAGCCGCCGGCGGTCGAGGTGGCTGCCGCCGAGCGCTCGGTGGGCGACGCCGGCGCCATCGAGGACTTCGTCAGGAACCGCTACCTCGCGCCCGACGCGAACGACATTGCCGGCATGGTGGAGCGCCTCTATGTGGCGGCGCCGACGATCTTCGGCACGCAGGTCGAGCGCGGCGCGGCAGCGGCCGCAAAAGCCGGCTGGTTCGCACAGTTTGCGTCGTGGACGCTGGAGCTGGAAACGGGCAGCCTCGACGTCGCGCCCCGCGGAGAGGGACGCGCCGAGGCGAGCTTCCTGATACGCTACGACTATCGGCCGAAGGCCGCCGGGACGGCGGCCGTCGCCGGCCGCGCGCGCGTCATGCTCGGCCTGGTCCGGGCCGAGGACGGCTGGCGGATCGAGAGCGAGACGACAGCGGCCGCTCCATGAGGCCGCGCTCCCCCGGTCACCGCGTGCGGCAGGGAATCGATGATCAGGATCAACGCACGGGCCGAGCGCCGCGCCTAGTTTCCTTGTGCGCTCGTCGAGCGCGGCAAGGGGAGGAAGGCATGCGCAGCATAGGGGCGGCAATTGTGGTCGCAGTCGCGGCGGCCATGGGGACAGCGGGACCTGCGCCGGCGGAAGGTCCGGGTGCAGCGGGCCAGAGCATACCGTCCGAACGGCTCGGGCCGCCGGTCAGGCTCGCCGACCAGTGCGGAGCGACCGGATATTCGTGCGACGACGTCGGCTTCCCGGTCTGCGTCTACGACGCGTCCGAGGAGGATTACATGTGCGTGCCGCGCAACGTCATCGTCTGCGCCGACAACAACGACTGGGACTGGTGGTGCAACAAGGAGTACTACTGCTGCGACACGCGCTCGTGTTGCAAGTAGCGTCGCGCAGCGAAAACGAGATAGGTTGCATTTCCCCGCTGGCGGACGGGGAGGATCGTCCGTCGAGGAAGCCGGCCATGGCCAATCCCTTCTTCTGGTACGAGCTGATGACTCCCGACGTTCGCGCGGCGGCCGAATTCTATGCCGACGTGGTGGGCTGGAATACCGAGGCCTTCCAGGGCGGCGAGGGCTACACGATCCTCAAGGCCGGCGCGGCCGGCGTCGGCGGAATGATGGCCATTCCGGCCGAGGCGGAGGGTGCCCGTCCTGCGTGGGTGGGCTACATCCACACGCCGGAGGTCGACGCCGCCACCGAGGCCGTCGCCGGCGCCGGAGGCGCCGTCCACCGGCCGGCGACCGACATCCCCGGCGTCGGTCGCTTCTCCGTGGTCGCCGATCCGCAGGGCGCCTACTTCATGCTGATGGCGCCGATCGGCGAAGCGCCGGCCGAGCGGCCGGATCCGGCGGCGCCCGGACAGGTCGGCTGGCGTGAACTCCATGCCAGCGACTGGGAGAAGGCCTTCGACTTCTATTCCGCCCAGTTCGGCTGGACCAGGGCGGAAACGGTGGACCTGGGACCGATGGGCGCTTACCAGCTTTTCAACGCTGGCCCCGACCAGATGGGCGGCATGATGACCAAGCCGGCGGAAACGCCGGTGCCGTTCTGGCTGTTCTACTTCAACGTGCCGGCGCTCGACGCGGCGGTCGCCAAGGCGAAGACGCGCGGAGCGAAGATACTGATGGAACCGATGGCGGTGCCGGGCGGCAGCTTCGTTGTCCAGGCCATGGATCCGCAGGGCGCGATGTTCGCGCTGGTGGCGCCCAGGCGGTAGCATTCCCCGATAGCTGTGCTATCTCCTCCGGGTCGTTCCGGGGAGGCCGCATGTTCAAGAAGATCCTGATCGCCAACCGCGGCGAGATCGCCTGCCGGGTCATGCGTACGGCGCGCCGCATGGGCGTGCGCACGGTCGCCGTCTACTCCGACGCGGACGCCCGCTCCCTTCATGTGTTGGAGGCTGACGAGGCGGTGCGCATCGGCACTGCCCCCGTCGGGGACAGTTACCTGCGCGGCGACAGGATCATCCAGGCGGCGCTCGAAACGGGCGCCGAAGCAATCCATCCCGGTTACGGGTTCCTCTCCGAGAATCCCGCCTTCGTCGAGCAGGTGACGGCGGCGGGGCTCGTCTTCATCGGCCCGTCGGCGGCGGCGATCCGCGCGATGGGCCTGAAGGACGCCGCCAAGCAGCTGATGGAAAGGGCCGGCGTGCCGGTGGTGCCGGGATACCACGGAGACGGCCAGGCGCTGGTGCTGCTCGCCGGCAAGGCGCGCGAGATCGGCTATCCGGTGCTCATCAAGGCGCGCGCCGGCGGCGGCGGCAAGGGCATGCGCCGCGTCGAGCATCCCGACGACTTCGCCGAGGCGCTGGCCGGCGCCAAGCGCGAGGCCAAGGCCGCCTTCGGCGACGACGCGGTGCTGATCGAGAAATACGTCGAGAAGCCGCGGCACATCGAGGTTCAGGTGTTCGGCGACAACCACGGCGGCGCGGTTCATCTCTTCGAACGCGACTGTTCGGCCCAGCGCCGGCACCAGAAGGTGATCGAGGAGGCGCCCGCCCCCGGCATGACCGAGGCGATGCGCGCCGCCATGACGGAGGCGGCAGTGACCGCCGCCAGGGCGATCGGCTATTCGGGTGCGGGCACCATCGAGTTCATCGTCGACGCTTCCGAGGGGCTGAGGCCCGACCGTTTCTGGTTCATGGAGATGAACACGCGACTCCAGGTCGAGCACCCGGTGACGGAGATGATCACCGGCATCGACCTCGTCGAGTGGCAGTTTCGCGTCGCCGCCGGGGAACCCCTGCCGCGGCGCCAGGACGAAATCCGGCTCTCCGGTCATGCCTTCGAGGCGAGGCTCTATGCCGAGGACGCCCGTCGCGGCTTCCTGCCCGCCACCGGCACGTTGCACCATCTCGTCTTCCCGCCGCGCGCGCCGGAAGGAGCGGCGATCCGCATCGAGACCGGCGTACGCCAGGGTGACGCCATCTCGCCCTACTACGACCCGATGATTGCCAAGCTGGTTGTCCACGGCAAGGACCGGCCGGCCGCGCTCGCCGCGCTCGCCGCCGCGCTCGGCCAGACCGAGGTGGCCGGCTCGACCGTCAACACTGCCTTCCTCGCCGCGCTCGCCGCCGATCCGGATTTCGCCGCGGGAGACATCGACACCGGCCTGATCGGCCGCAAGCAGGACAGGCTGACCGCCCTGCCCGCGCCGGACGACCTGGTGACCTCCATCGCCGCGCTCGCCGCGGCGGGCGCCGACGAGACCGCGCCATCCGCCGACCCGTGGTCGTCGATCGCCAGCTACGCGCATTTCCATCCGGTCGGCCGCCGGGTGCGCATGCACCGCGACGGCGGCGCGGTGATCGCGCGGGTGCTGCCGCAGGGCGGCGGGCGCTATGCGGTCCATCTCGACAACGAAGCCAGGCTCGAACTGCGTACCGGTACGGACGGACTCTGCGAAGGCCGCCCGGTGGCGCGCTGGCCGGGCCACGTCACCGTGTTCGACGGCCCGGTCGGCCACACATTCTCCGTTCCCGATCCGCTGGCCCGCGCCGACGATGCGGCCGCCGGCGGCGAC
>DUSC01000147.1 GCA_012842935.1 Hyphomicrobiales bacterium
CATGACGCTGGAAACTATTGCGCCGATGGGCGATGATCCCGTCATCAGCCTGCCCGCAGTGGCATCCTGATCAAGCAGGCCCGCGCCGAACATCACGGTGACGATCAGCGCCAGCTACACCACTCGACGGGACAGCATCCATCCTTTGGCCGAAGCCGCATTCAGCTGCGGCTTTGCCGACCAGTTCCATCTGAACCGCGACTTCGTCCGAAGTCATGGCTGCGGCCAAAGTATCCTTCTGCAGTCTTGGCCTCCACCGCAAAAGCCCTCACCTCGCCAGAAGGGTGGTGAAGGTTCGGCGCCAAACCGGTCCCTCCGCCACTGATCTTCGGCCGTATCTCCACATCGCGCGGCGCCGGCGGAGCCGAGCCGGCGGCCCCGGGACCGAGCCGGCCGTCCGGGGCGCCCGATCAGGCGAAATCCAGCGCGACCTCGCCGAAGGGGCCGAAATCGGCGTGGAACCGGCTGCCCGCCGGAGCCTCGATCGGGCGGATGAACGAGCCCGACAGCAACACCTCGCCCGCCGCGATGCCGAGCCCGTGGTCGGCCAGCCGGTGCACCAGCCACAGGATGCCGGTGACCGGATCGTCGAGGACGCCCGCACCGAGACCGGTTTCCTCGACGATGCCGTCGCGACGGACGATGGCGCCGACCCAGCGCAGGTCGAAGGCATCGACGGGATGGCGCTGCGACCCCAGTACGAAACCCGCATTGGCGGCGTTGTCGCTGACCGTGTCGGTGATGATCCGCGCCCGCCCCGTGCCGGGATCGACGCGCACGATGCGGGTATCGAGGATCTCGAGACCGGGCGCCACGTGCGCGGTCGCGGCCAGGACCTCGTCGCGCGTCACCTGCCGTCCCGCCAGCGGGGCCTTCATGATAAAGGCGATCTCGGCCTCGATCCGTGGCTGGATGAAGCGCCCCGCGGGTACGGTCGCGCCGTCGCCGAAGCGCATGTCGTCGAGCAGCACGCCCGAATCCGGCGTCGCGATGTCGAGCGCCTGCTGCATGGCGCGGCTGGTCAGGCCGATCTTCCAGCCGACGACCGCCGCTCCGGCCGCACGCTTCAGCGCGACGAACGCGGCCTGAACGGCATAGGCGTCGTCCAGCGTCATGTCCGGATACTGCCGCGACAGCAGTCCGATCTGGCGGCGCTCCCTCTCGGCATCGAACAGGGCGGCGGCGGCGGCGCGGATTTCTTGCGGCGTCATTCGTCGGCCACTCCGTTGACGAGGGTGCCGATGCCCTCGGCGCTGACCTCGACCACGTCGCCGGGCCGCAGCCAGACCGGCGGATCGAACCGCGCGCCGGCCCCGGTGGGCGTACCGGTCACGATGACGTCGCCGGGCACGAGCGTGGTGAAGGTCGAGATATAGGCGATCTGACGGGCCACCGGGAACAGCATCCGGCTTGTGCGGTCCTGCTGACGCAACTCGCCGTTGACGCGCGTGGTGATGCCGACGTCGGTGATCTGGGCGGGGTCGGTGAAGGGCACCGCCCAGGGCCCCATGGCGCCCGAGCGGTCCCAGTTCTTGCCCTGGGTCACGTTGAACTTGGCGTGCCGCACCCAGTCGCGGATCGTGCCCTCGTTGCACAGGGTGAGGGCGGCGACGTGCGACAGGGCCTCCGCCTCGGGGATGCGGCGGCCACCCCGGCCCAGAATCACGGCGATCTCGCCCTCGTAGTCGAGCTGCGGGCTCTCCGGCGGGCGGATCAGGTTCTGCCCGTGGCCGGTGAAGCTGCGGGCGAAGCGGGGAAACAGCGACATGTTGGGCGGAGCGTCCTGCCCGTCCCTGTACTCGGCGTTGCGGTCGGGAAAATTCACGCCGACGCAGATGATCTTCTCCGGGTCGGGCACCGGGATGTCCCAGGTGAACCTGCCGTCGGGGTGGCTCGGCCCCTTGCCCCGAGCTGCCTCCAGAACCTCCCCGACGGCCTGGGCCTCGATGACGTTGCGCAGGGTCTTCCACTGCGGGAAGGTTTTCGTCAGGTCGAGGACGCCGCCGGGCACCGTGACGCCCCAGTGCTGGCGCCCGCCGGCTGTGAAGGTCGCGAGGTTCATCGGATCCCGCCCTGAGAAAGGGTTCCGGTTCGCTGCGTTTGTGCTGGCATGGCCGGCCCTTCCGGTCACGGTGCGACGATCGGCGTGGCCTTGAGGTCGCTCTCGGCGACCGCGGCGCCGTCGAAGACCGACCCCAGTTCGAACCACGACCGCGGCGCGGGCGCGCCCCACAAGGTCTGGCGCCGGGGATCCTTGAGATCCCACCTGATCGGCTCCAGATCGGGGTCGCAGGTCTGGTAGTCGCTGCAGTAGATTTCGGTCCGGTGCCCGTCGCGGTCGCGGATATAGAGGAAGAAGGCGTTGGATATGCCGTGGCGGCCCGGCCCGCGCTCGATGTTTTCCAGATAGCCCGTGGTCGACATGAGGTCGAGGAGATCGATGATGTTGAGGGGCGTCGGCACCCAGAAGGCCGTGTGGTGCAGGCGCGGGCCGGTGCCGTTGGTGAAGGCGATGTCGTGCACGCCGCCCTTGCGGTGCATCCAGGCGGCCCAGGTCCGGCCTGTCTCCTCGTCGGCCGTATATTCGGTGACGCGGAAACCCATGTCGCCATAGAAGGCGACCGCGGAATCGACGTTTGCGGAGAACAGGTTGAAATGATCGATCCGGAGCGGCTTCACGCCCCGGTAGAGCCGGTATTGCTGGTGGATCGGCGGCAGCCGGTCCATGCGGTGATAGAACTCCAGCGGCACGCCCCAGGGGTCGCGCACGGCCAGAACCCGGCCCATAAACGGCCGCTCGATCCAAGCCACCGGAAGGCTCCGCGCCGCGAACCAGTGCGACGCCCGGTCGAGATCCTCTTCCGACCAGACCTTGAAACCCAGGACGCCGACCGAAGCCCGATCCGCCCGTCTGAGGATCAGGCAGTGGTGGCCCCGCTCCTCCATGGCGCGAAGATGGAGGCAGCCGGCGTCCTCATGCGTGACCTGGAGGCCGAGAAGATCGACATAGTAGGACTTGCTCCACGCCAGGTCGACGACCTTCAGCTCGACATGGCTGAGCCGGACGATGTTAAAGGGCGGGTTCAGGTTCGCGGCGGGAATGGGCATCGCGCGTCCTCAAGTGACCGGGAAGATGACGTTGGTCTGCCCGGTACCGGACGAGGGGAAGTAGGGAGTGACGACCTCGCAGTTCGCGGCGTAGCTGTCCCACCCGAGGGCGCCGTAGAGCATCGCCGTGTCGTGCATCGAGCCTTCGCCGCAACAGAACCGGGCGTATTCGGGCAGCATCTTCAGGAACGTCCCGTGATCGCCGCGCTGCCACATGTCGAGCACGTGCAGGTCGACCTGGCGGTTGAATTCCGAGCTGATGGTGAAGGTGCCGTTGTTGGCGGCGTAGTCCCTGTTGGCCCAGATCTTGTGCGACAGCGAACCGGACGCGATCAGCAGCACCTTCGAATCGCTGGCCTCCACCGCCTTGCGGATCGCCTCGCCGACCACGCGGCTCTCGTCGTGGCTGTGAACCGTGCACCACGCCGCGACGGAGACGACCTTCATTCGGTGCTGCCGCGACATGAAGCGCATCGGCACCAGCGTGCCGTATTCCACCTCGAGACTGTCGAGGTGGTGGGCGAGCGTGTAGACGCCCGCGTCCGTCGCGTGCCGGGCGATCGCGTCGCCGAGGGCGGGATTGCCCTCGTAGTCGTAGGGCATGTCCTGGATGAACTGCGGAAACTCGTTCGAGGTGAACAGGCCGTGGAACCGGCTGTTGGCGTTGACGTGGTAGCCGGCGTTGATCACCCAGTGGGTGTCGCAGACGATCGCCGTGTCTGCGCCGAGCGCCCTGGCCCGGCGCGCGATCTCGTAGTGGCCGTCGATGGCCGCCTGGCGCCTGCCCTTCAGGGGCCCCTCCTGTTCCGACATGAGCATCGTCGGAACATGCGTGCATTTGGCGGCGAGAACGATTTCTCCCATGGTCATTCCTCCCTGATGGATTCGGCACGGCTACCGCGTGCCTGCCGCGGGTTCAGGCGCCCAGCCGCTGTATCCTGTGGCGACCGAGCGCGAAGGCCACGTTCTTGGTCTCCATGTAGAATTCGAAGGACCAGTCGCCGCCGTCGCGGCCGATGCCGCTGGCCTTGACCCCGCCGAAAGGCGTGGGCAGGTGGCGGACATTTTCGCTGTTCACCCAGATCATCCCGGCCTCGAGCCTGTCGCTGAAGCGCAGGGCTCGCGTCAGGTCGTTGGTCCAGACATAGCCCGTCAGGCCGTAGGCGACGCCGTTGGCGATACGCAGTGCCTCGTCCTCGTCGCGAAAGCGGATGGAGGTCAGCACGGGACCGAAGATCTCCTCCTGCGCGATCCGCATGCCGGGTCTCGCGTCGGTGAACAGCGTCGGGCGCAGGAACCAGCCGGCTTCGCCGACCCGCGTTCCGCCGACGGCAAGCGTCGCGCCCTCGTCCTGGCCGATCCCGACATAACCGGTGACCTTGCCGAAATGGGTCCGGTCGATCAGCGGACCGACCTCGGTCTCCGGGTCGAGCGGGTGGCCGACCCTGATGTTGCCGACGCGCTCGACCAGCATCTCGTGAAAGCGGTCGGCGATGGCGTCCTGCACCAGCAGGCGCGAGGAGGAGGTGCAGCGCTCGCCGTTCAGCGAGTAGATCATGAAGATCGCGGCGTCGAGGGCCCGGTCCAGGTCAGCGTCGTCAAAGACCACGACCGGGTTCTTGCCGCCGAGTTCGAAATGCACCCGCTTCAGCGTGTCGGCACCCTGCCTCATGATCATCGATCCGGTGCGGCTCTCGCCGACGAAGGCGATGGCCTTGATATCGGGATGTTCGGTCAGGGCCTTGCCGGCCCCCTCGCCGAAGCCGTTGACGAGATTCAGGACGCCCGCGGGAAGGCCCGCCTCGTGGCAGATCTCGGCCAGGATGCGTGCCGACAGCGGCGAAAGTTCCGCCGGCTTGTGGACCACCGTGCAGCCCGCCGCCAGCGCCGGTGCGATCTTCCAGGTCGACAGCATGAACGGCGTGTTCCACGGGGTGATCACGCCCACCGGGCCGATCGGGTGGCGGCTGGTCACGTTGAGGTGGTCGGGGGTCGGCAGCGCCTTGCCGTCGCGTGCGCCGGGCGCAAGATCGGCGAAGAAGCGGAAGTTTTCCGCCCCGCGGAGCGCCGCCTTGGACATGAAGCGCCAGGCCTGGCCCGTGTCCCAGCATTCGCAGAGAGCGATTTCCTCGGCGCGCGCCTCGATCAGGTCGGCGATGCGGTGCAGGATCGCCCTGCGCCTGTCACCCGGCATCGCGGCCCAATCCGGGAACGCCGCCCTGGCCGCGCCCGCCGCCGCATCGACGGTGCGGGCATCGCCCAGCGCGACGCGGGCGATCAGGCTTTCATCGACGGGGGAGCGGGTTTCGAACCACCCCTCCCCCGCCACGTCCCGGCCGGCGATAAGGTTCAGGATCCCCGTATCGCGGAAGCGCGCCAGATGGCGGTCGAGTTTCGCCAGATGGGTGGCGAGGTCGGTCACGGGTTTTCTCCCGGCAGGTAGCGTCGGATGGAAGAGGTCTTCGGCGACAGCGCTGGGTCGATGTCGCGCATCTCGAACGACAGCATGAAGGACGAGCTTTCCAGCACCGCGGCGCAGAACGTTTCGGCGGCGGCGAAGATGTGGGCGGTGGCCCGGGCCTTCGCCTCGGCACTGCGCCCGCCGCGCAAGCGCAGCGAGATGTCGAGGAAGGCGTGATCGGGATTGCCGTCGGCGATTACTGCATGGGTGCAGGCGGTCGCCCGCACGCGGATGCCGGCCAGCGGAAGGACACCGGTTTCGACGGCCGCATCGCGCAAGGTCCGGCATAGCCCGGCAACATCGAGGCGCGATTCCAGGTTCGGCGAATAGTCGATCTGGATGTGCGGCACCGTCGATCCTCCCAATGCTTGCTTTGTTAAATATATTCGTTGCGCTGTCAACCAATTTTCGCACAGGATTGAGCCCCCGTGCGAAAGCGGCGATATACGGGACCATGAACGACGACGGCCCTCCCCTTCGCCTGACACGACGCTCGCTTCCGATCGCCCTCCTGCGGGCGCGCGAGACCGTGATGGGTCCGATCCGCGACATGCTGGCCAGTTCGGGGGTGAACGAACAGAAGTGGCGCATCCTGCGCGTGCTGCAGGAACAGGGCCCGCTTGAACTCAGTCAGGTCGCCACGGAGGCCTGTCTCCTGTTGTCCAGCCTGACCCGAATGGTCCGTCCGATGGAGGCCGAGGGCTTGATCGTCCGCTCGACTCCCCCCGAGGACCGGCGCAAGACCGTCATCGCCATCACCGCCGCGGGCGAACGGCTGGTGCGCGCGCATTCCGCCCAGAGCCAGGCCATCTTCGACCGGATCGAGGCCCAATTCGGCGCCGAGCGGCTGGAGCAGCTGCTCGACCTGCTGCAGGACCTGCAGTCGCTCGACCTGCGCGGCGGGCGCCGCGGCGCAACGCCATCGGGGCCGGGTTCGGCACCCGGCCCCTAGCGACCCGCCCCGCAGGCGTGTTCCGGCGGTCCGGCCGGGATCAGTCGTCGCGATCGTCCTTGAAGGTCCGGTGTCCCGATATCATCGTCGACACGATCGACTGCCGGCTCATGATGTCCTCGCGGATCGCCACGTAGACGTGGATGATCATGAAGGTCAGGATCCACCACATGCCGAGGTGATGCAGCGTGTGCAGCCTCTGGCTGTTCCAGGTGAAGCCGTGCACCCAGCCGAAGAGGTCGGCGGCCAGGCTGCCCTCCTGCGCGCCCTCGGCATAGAGCGCCATGCCGGTGACGATCATGAAGCTCACGCCGAGGGTGATGAAGAAGAACATGGCAAGCTGGGCGAGCGGGTTGTGGCCGACGTACTTCTTCGGTTCCTTCTCGAGAAACAGGTACCAGCGGATCTCGATGAGCACTTCCCTCCAGTACGCGGCCCGCCAGAACGGCACGTAGAACAGCTGCCTGGCGTGGTGGTTGCCGAAGAATGCCCAGTAGATGCGTCCGAGGAAACCGATCGCCAGCACCCAGCCCGCCGCGAAATGGGCGAAGCGGATATAGCCGAACACGAACTGCTGCGTCGCCTCGCCGATCTGCATCGACGGCGGGGGCGAACCGATGAAGTAGCCGGTGACGCACAGGACGACGATCGCCAGCGCGTTGACCCAGTGCCAGATGCGCAGCGGCGCTTCATAGACATAGACCGAGGTCTGGCGGCTGACGCTCACCAGATCTTCCGGCGAGACGCCGTGGGCGTGAATGTCCGAACTCGCGGTCGCCATGGCCTCATCCCACCATCAAATAGAGTCCGGAGGCCGCAATGCCGGCGCCGAGCGCACGCTGGACGATCACCTTCTCGGCGATGGCGCGCGCGATGAGGATTCCGACGACGTGCAGCGCCCCGGTCGAGATCAGGAAGCCGACCAGATAGGCCAGGGCGTGGCCGGATGCCTCGGTGGCATGCGCATGGCCGTGGCACAACGCGAAGAGCGCGATCGCGGCAAGCGAAGCCTGGGTCAGCCCGTCCGCCTGGCCACGGCGGCTGACCAGCGTCAGGACGCCGAAGACGACAACCGAGAGCACGATCCAGGTCTCGACCATCGGAATGGGAATACCGGACCAACTGATCCCGGCGCCGACGACCATCGCACCCATGAAGGTGGCCGCCCCCATCCAGAAGCGCTCCGGCAGCACGAAGCCCGACCACATGCCCACGGCCAGCATAGCCAGGAGATGATCCGGGCCGAAGACCGGATGCTGCAGACCATGGACGAAGCCATTGGCGTCGCCGACACCGGTATGGGCCAGCGCAGGGGTGGCGATCAGGGCCAGCAGGGCGGCAAGCGTTGTTCTCTTCATCGCTGTCTTCCTTTCTCAGCGGACCTTGACCCGGGCCAGTTCCTGGCCGTCGGGCGACATGACATGGGTCGAGCAGGCCAGGCAGGGATCGAAGCTGTGGATGGTCCGAAGGATTTCGACCGGCTCCTCCGGGCGCTCCACCCTGGTGTCCATGAGGCTTGCCTCGAAGGCGCCGATGTTTCCCGCGAGATCGCGGGGCGAGCCGTTCCAGGTGGTCGGCACGACGCATTGATAGTTCTCGATGCGCCCGTCCTTGATCCGGATCCAGTGCCCGAGCGCACCGCGCGGCGCCTCGGTGGCGCCCACGCCCTTGGCTTCCTTCGGCCAGGTCGAGGGGTCCCATTTGGCGACGTTCGCCGTGCTTTCGTCGCCCGCCTTGATGTTGGCCACCAGCTTGTCGAAAAAGTGCTTCTGCAGCCGCCCGCAGAACTCGCTTTCCAGCGCGCGCGCCGCGGTGCGGCCGAGCGTGGAGAAAATGGCGGTCAGCGGCAGGCCCATGTCGCGCAGCAGCCCGTCGACCTGGTTCCTGATGTCCTCGTGGCCCTTGGCGTAGCCGACGACGTAGCGCGCCAGCGGCCCCACCTCCATCGCATTGCCCCGCCAGCGCGGCGCCTTGATCCAGCTGTACTTGGCGCCCTCGTCCAGCTGCTCGATGCTGGTCCTGCTTCCCTTGGCGTTGGGCCCCAGCTCGTATTTCGGCGAGGTGACGCCGTCCCAGGGATGCAGACCCTTGCCCTTCTCCGAGCCGGCATACTCGTACCAGCTGTGGTCGACGAACTCCTGCACCTGTTCGGGGTCGCGCTGATCGACGTCGTGAACCTCGTTCAGGTTACCGTTGATCACCGCGCCGCGCGGCAGGTGCAGCTGGTCGGCGGCGAAATTGTTGGCGTGTTCGGGAATGTCGCCGTAGGCGAGCACCGACTTGCCGGAGAGCCCGCCACCGTACAGCCAGTTCCGGTAGAACCCGCCGATCGCCTTCACGTCGGGGATGTAGACGTTGTTGTTGAACTCGATGCACTTGTCGATGATCGAGCTGACGAGGTTCAGCCGCTCCATGTTGATCGCGCCGACCGCGCCGGTGGAATGGACGTTGATCGGGCAGGGAACGCCGCCGACCAGCCAGTTCGGATGCGGGTTCTTGCCGCCGAAGATCGTGTGGATCTTCACGATCTCCTTCTGCAGGTCCAGCGCCTCGAGATAGTGCGTGGTGGCCATCAGGTCGGCTTCGGGCGGCAGCAGGTAGGCCGGATTGTCCCAGTAGCCGTTCTTGAAGATGCCGAGCTGTCCGGATTCGACAAAGGCCTTCAGCCGGTTCTGCACGTCGCGGAAGTAGCCGGGCGAAGACAGCGGATGCGACGGGCTGACGGCCTGCTGCAGTTCGCTCGTCGCCTTCGGATCCGCCTTCAGCGCGTTGACCGGGTTCACCCAGTCCAGCGCGTGGAGGTGGTAGAAATGGACGATGTGGTCGTGGATCTGCAGGTTCAGCTGCATGATGTTGCGGATCGAGTTGGCGTTCTCGGGGATCGTGATCCCCAGCGCGTCCTCGACCGCGCGCACCGACGTCAGGGCGTGCGTGCCGGTGCAGACGCCACATATGCGCTCGGTGAAGGCCCAAGCGTCGCGCGGATCGCGGCCCTTGAGGATCACCTCGAGCCCGCGCCACATGGTGCCGGTGGAAACGGCGTTGCGGATGACGTTGTTTTCGTCCACGTTCACCTCGCAGCGCATGTGACCTTCGATCCGGCACACCGGATCGACCACGACGCGCTGGCCGGACGTGTCGAGGGAAAAGCCGTTCGGCGTCACGATCGTCATGGCTCAGCCCTCCACTTTCGACTGCGTCTTCTTCTGCGCGCGCTTCAGCGCGCTCACCGCGGCATGAACGGCGACCGCGCCGCCGACGACACCCGCTGCCGTCAACCCGACCTGGTCGGCGTTGCGCTCCACCCCGAATTGCTTGATGCTGGTCAGCCGGTCGTAGAACGAGCCCTGATCCCAGAAACCGTCCTCCGAACAGCCGATGCAGCCATGGCCGGACTGGATCGGAAAGCTCGTCCCGTCGTTCCAGCGGACGGTGGAGCACGCGTTGTAGGTGGTCGGGCCCTTGCAGCCCATCTTGTAGAGGCAGTAGCCCTTGCGGGCGTTCGCGTCGTCCCAGGCCTCGACGAACTGGCCGGCGTCGAAGTGCGGCCGGCGATAGCACTTGTCGTGGATGCGCTGGCCGTAGAACATGGCCGGACGGCCCTGACGGTCGAGTTCCGGCAGCCGGTCGAAGGTCAGCATGTAGGTGATGACGCCGGTCATGACCTCGGCGATCGGCGGGCAACCCGGCACCTTTATGATCGGCTTGTCGGTGATGACCTTGTGGACAGGCGTCGCGCGGGTCGGATTCGGCGACGCGGCCTGCACGCAGCCGTAGGACGCGCAGGCGCCCCAGCTGATGATCGCCTTGGCGTCCTTCGCGGCATGGCGGAGCTGCTCGACGAAGGGCTTGCCGCCGACGATGCAGAACATGCCGTCCTCGTTGAGCGGCGGATTGCCTTCGACGGCGAGGATGTAATTGCCCTTGTATTTCTGGATCGTGTCTTCGAGCGCCGCCTCGGCGGCGTGACCCGCCGCCGCCATCAGAGTATGCGAGTAGTCGAGGCTGATCATCGACAGCACGACGTCCTTCGCCAGCGGATGCGCACCGCGGATGAAGGATTCCGAACAGCAGGTGCATTCCAGGCCGTTGACCCAGATCACCGGCGTGCGCGGCTTCGTTTCCATCGCGTGGGCGATCTTCGGCACAAAGGCCGGCCCCAGCCCGAGCGCGCTCGCGGTCAGCGAGCAGTATTTCATGAAGCTACGCCGGGTGATCCCCTGCTTGCGCATGACTTCATAGAAGGTTTCAACCTGGCTCAACGACGGTCCTCCCTAGTCCGGCATGCCCTTGCCGCGCCGAAGCGCGGTTCCTCGGCGACAAGGAGATCAGGCGCAGGGGCGTCGGACAAACAGATTCAATGCCGGGACGATCGATGCTTAGTCGTTCAAAAACAGAGACTTATGGAACGGATCAAGGGAGACGCTCGGTAGCCTGCTAACCGGCTTTGCGGGAAGCTGGTCAGTTGCTTTCCGCCGTGCGAATCTGCCGCGCCGCTGCAATCGCCGCCTGGCCGAGCGCCAGCCCGCCATCGTTCGCCGGCGTGGTGCGATGCAACATTACCGGGACCTCGCGCAGCGCCTCTTGCACCAGTTCGAGCAGCAAGGCGTTCTGGAAACAGCCGCCCGACAGGACCACGGCCTGAGCCTCCCCCGACCGGACCAGCTGCCGGGCGCGCAGCGCGAAGGCGTTCGCGAGCCAGGCGTGGAAGCGCCAGGCGATCGCTTCCGGCGGCGACCCGGCGCCGAGATCGGTCAGGACGTTCGCAAAAACCGGGGACGGGTCGATTTCCGCCCCGTCGCCCGGGCAGGGATAGGCCCGGACGGATCGGGCGCGCTGCGCCAGGGCTTCGAGGCGCATCGCCGCTTCGCCTTCATAGGTCTGCGCCCGGTCGCAGATGCCGAGGCAGGCGGCAATGGCGTCGAACAACCGGCCGGCGCTCGACGACAGCGGCGCGTTGAAGCCCCGCACCGCGGCAAGCCGCACCGCGTCGCGCGGATTGTCGGCAAAGAGCACGTCCGCGCGGTCGGCGAGACCCGCCTGATCGAGCCTGGCCAGCGCGTTGCGCCACGGCTCGCGCGCGGCGCTGTCCCCGCCGATCAGCGGCGCCTGCCGTAACCACGCCCGACGTTCGAAACCGAGATAGTCCCCAGCAGCAGTTCTCCGCCCCAGATCGTCCCGTCCGGCCCGAGACCGGTCCCGTCCAGCACGATCCCTGCCACCGGCCCGCCGCCGAGCGGCCAGGCATTGTCGACCAGGCAGGAAGCCAGATGGGCGTGGTGGTGCCACACCTCGGCGACCGGCAGCCCCATGCGCCGACCGGCGATCGTCGCCCGATAGCCGGGATGCGCGTCGACGGCGACCAGGGTCGGCCGATGCTCGAACAGGGCCGTGTAGTCGGCCACGGCCCTGTCGAACTCGTCGGCGCAAAGGGCATCGTCGAGATCGCCAAGATGGTGGCCGAGCAGAGCCTGCCCGTTCTTGAGGAGGCAGATCGCTCCCTTCATCTGGCCGCCCAGCGCCAGCACCTGCGGCGCCTCGTCGAACCCCGGCGGCAGCCGCAGGGTTCCCGGGGTCCTGCCCCGCGCCCGGCGCAGGATCATCGGCGGATCGCTGCGCTCCACGCTGTCGTCGAGCCGGCGAGCGATATCGCGGTCGTGCATCAGGAACGCGTCGGCGAAGGCGGAGAGCTTGTCGCGCGCCTCGTCGTTGCCCACGACCTGAGGCTCGCCGGAAAGGTTGCCGCTGGTCATCACCAGAACACCGCCGAATGCGTCCAGCAACAGGTGATGCAGCGGCGTGTAGGGCAACATGACGCCGAGCGTCGCCATACCCGGCGCGATATCTTCGGGCAACACGCCCCGCGAGGCGACCAGCACGATCGGTGCAGCCGCATCGCGCAGGATCGCGAGATCCGCCTCCGTCAGCCTCGCCACGCCCTGTAGCGCGGCTTCGTGCCCCATCAGTGCGAACGGCTTCGCCGGCCGGCGCTTGCGCGCGCGGAGCGTCGCGACCGCCTGCCCGTTGGCCGCATCGCAGGCGAGGTGAAATCCTCCCAGCCCCTTCACCGCGACGATCTCGCCGATCTTCAGCCGCTTCACGGCCTCCGTGACGGGATCGCCGGGGACCTCGCGGTTGGCGACCTCCAGCCAAAGGCGCGGTCCGCAGCGGGGGCAGGCGACAGGCTGGGCGTGAAACCGCCGGTCCGCCGGGTTCCCGTACTCGGCACGGCACTCGTCGCACATCGCGAAGGCGGCCATCGTGGTCCTCGCCCGGTCGTAGGGCAGGCCCTTGAGGATGGTGAAACGCGGACCGCAATGCGTGCAGTTGGTGAAGGCGTAGCCCCTGCGCCTGCCCTCGCCGCGAATCTCGGCGGCACAGTCCGGGCAGGTCGCCGCATCCGGGGTTACCCGCGTCTCGGACCCGGAACCGCGCGACGGGGCGATTTCAAATCCGACCGGAAGCGCACTCTCGAGAGGAGTCACCTCGACCGCGTCAATCCGCGCCAGTTTCGGCGCCCTCGCCGAGATCGCGGCGACGAACCCTTCCAGGTGTTCCCCGGCCGCCTCGATCAGAACGCCCTCGGGATCGTTGAGCACGCACCCGCTCAACCCGAACTCTCGGGCCAGTTGCCAGACGAAGGGCCGGAATCCGACCCCCTGCACCTGCCCCCGAACGCGGATCGAAACGGCTTCCGCCATCGGATGACGTCGTCCCTCCCAGGTGGATCAGTGCACCGTGCAGACCATGCAGGGGTCGAAGCTGCGGACCACGTGCTGTACGGCCAGTGCACCGGGTCCGTCGACCGCAATTCCTTCCAGCGCCGCCTCGAGCGGCCCGGGCATGCCCGACCCGTCGCGCGGCGAAAAATTCCAGGTCGTCGGCGCGATGATCTGATAGCCGGCGATCCTCCCGCGCTCGATCCGCAACCAGTGGCCGAGCGCCCCGCGCGCGGCTTCCACAAGACCGGCTCCCCGGCCGGCATGCGGCAATTCCCCGCGTGCCATGTAGGGCGCGCCGGGCTCGATTTCCGCCGCCAGCCGCTCCATGACGATCTGCGTGCGCGCCAGTTCGAGCAGACGTCCGGCTACACGCGCCAGAACGCCACCGCCGGCGAGCGCCACGGCCAGCGGGTGGCCGTCCACCACCTGCCTCGCCAGAGCGCCGACCTCGAACGTCCTGCCGTCGAGTCGCGGCGCCTTGCACCAACTGTAGGCCGGCGCCCCCATGGCTTCGTCCGGCTCCGTCGCGCCGTCCCAGGGATGCGCCGCGCCGCCGCGCATCCAGGCATGCGTCAAGTCCTCGACGATCGCGCGCGTATCGAGCGGCTTCCAACGACCCTCCCAGACGCCGGCGGCAAAAACCGGGCCGTTCTCCAGCTTGTATGCGCCGTAGGAGAGGTAGCGGCCGGCGCCCCGACCGAGCGAATGCAGCCCGAGGTCCTGCGCGATCTCCAGAAAAAGTCCCGCATCCCCCGACGTCCAGCGCATCAGGCCTTCGATCGAGGCGATTGCGGCAAAGTCCTCGAGCTTTCCGCCGAACAGCACGCCTTCCAGATACCGCCGGAAGGAGCGCAGGGTCGCCTGGAGGCGCGCCTTCTCGCTGAGCCCGGGCGCACGGGTCACTCCGCCCGGCTGGATGGCGAGCGTATGCGGCCACTTGCCGGCGAGCAGGCCCATGACGTGCAGGAGCTTCGTCCGTGCCTCCACCGCGCTTCGCTGCGCACTGCCCTCCAGGGCCGTGAACCTTTCGACCGTCCGCGCGTGCCAGGACTTCCGCGCATAGTCGGGCCGGGCGAAATCGGGCATGAAGAACAGGTGGAAATGCGCCAGATGATCCGCGGCGTTTTCGGCGGCGTGGATCAGGGCCGTCATCGCTGCGCCCTGCCGGGTCGGTTTCAGCCCCATGGCGTCGCCCAGTGCCGCGGCCGCGGCCGCCGACTGGCTGATCGAGCAGATGCCGCAGACGCGCGGCGTGATGACCAGGGCATCGCGCGGATCGCGTCCTTCCAGCATCCGCTCGAACCCGCGATAGAGCGGCGAGCTCACCTCGGCGCGCGCCACATGCCCGTCGCGAATGTCGAGCGCGACCTCGAGGTCGCCTTCCACCCGGTTGAACGGACCAAGGACCAGCCGAGCCGCCTGCGGCTCGCTCATTTCGGCTGCCTCAGCGTGGGCGGCACGACGATCCGGTCTGCCCGCGCATTGCGCCCGATCCGGTCCGGCGTCGCCGCCTTCGACAGCGATGCGAGCGCCATGAACCACGCCTTCGGCATGTCGGTCGGCAGGCCGACGGGAAATCCCGCGATCTTGGGCGTCTCGACGAAGGCATGTGCCGGGTCCTCGAAGCACGGCGCCGTGCAGTTGATGCACGGGTAGCCGCCGCGGGTACAACTGCCCACGCCGTTCCAGGGCCGGATATTGCAGTCGCCGACCGCCTGCGTTCCGATGCAGCCGAGATTCTCCATCATGCAGCCGATCTCGGACAGTTCGCGCGCGCTCGCCTTGTACTCGTAGAACTCGTTCCTCGGGCATCCGTGATGCACGAGGTGATCGGCGTAGAAGCGCGGGCGCCCGTAGCCGTCGAGTGCGGGGAATTCGCCGGAGGCCAGCAGCACAAGCGTCTCGGCAACCCAGCCCGGATGCGTGGGACAGCCGGCGATGTTGACGACCGGCAGACCGGACCGCGATCGCCAGCCACGCGCAAACAGCCCGCCGGCATGCGCGCCGTCGTACTGCAGCCCGACGGCGTCGCTCGGATTGCCGCCTGCGGCGGTGACGCCGCCATAGGCCGCGCAGGAGCCGACCGCCACGACATGGCGGGCCCGTGCGGCGATCCTCTCCACCCAGTGCATCAGACTTTCGCCGGTGCCGGACAGCATCTGGAACCGGCCGGTGCCGGCCGGTCCCCGCGCAACCGCGCCCTCGACGCAGAGAATGTCCAGTTCGACCCGCCCCTGCGCGACGTCATCGAGAATCGCCCTCGCTTCGGTGCCGGTCTCCACGGAAAGCGCGGGGTGCCACAGCACACGAATGCCGGCGTCCTCGAGCAGTTCGAGCACGCCCGGATCTTCGGCGCACAGCAGCGACATGGTGCAGCCGCCGCATCCCGCAGCCTGGAGCCACAACAGGGACGTCATTCGCCACTCCCCACCGGCAGCACCAGCCGGAAACACGCACCGGCGGCGGCCTCGCAGAGGACGAGGCTGCCGCCGTGCTCCTCGGCGATCTTCAGGCTGATGGCGAGGCCGAGCCCGGTGCCGCGTCCCACCGCCTTGGTGGTGAAGAACGGATCGAAGATGAGGGCCCGCAGTTCCTCGGACACGCCGGGGCCGTTGTCGGCGACGGTCAACACCGCCCTGCCGGGCTCCGCCGTCACCGAAAGGCGGATCTCGGCGCCCGCACGGCCTTCCAGCGCATCGAACGCGTTCTGCACCAGATTCATCACCACCTGCTGCAGGTGACCCTGGCGGCCGCGCACCTGGACGGATTGCATCGGCTCCATGGTGAGCGTCACCGGCTGCTTCATGCCGCGCATGACCCAGCTGGCGGCGATGCGGACGGTCTCGGCCAGATCGAACATCACCTTCTCGCCCGATCCATCGGACGAAAGCCGGCGAAGGTCCTCGACGATGTCGCGCACGCGCTCGGCGCCGTCATGCGCGCCGCGGATCGCTTCGCGCAGGTTGGCGAGTTCCCGGTCGAGGCGCAGTTCCGCCCGCAGCGCGATCAGTTCCTCGCGTCCCGCGCCTTCCTGCACCCGGGCGAAGTAGGTTTCGAACTTCGTGGCGTAGCGTCCGAGCGCATGCGCGTTGGCGTAGACGAAGCTGATCGGATTGTTCAGTTCGTGAGCCACGCCGGCGAGCAGCCGGCCGAGGCTCGCGAGCTTCTCGTTGCGCACCAGCTGCGCCTGCGCCGTTTTCAGGGCGTCGTGGCTCTCCGACAATTCCGCATAGGCCTTGCGCAGTGCCCCCATGGGCCTGCCGGTAAGGACGAAACCGTCGACCCGGCCGCGTTCGTCGAGCCGCGGCGCGATCGAAATGTCCAGGGGTTCGGACCCCGCGGTCGTGGCCAGGTTCGCTTCGAGTTGCGCGCTCTTGCGGCTCTCGCGAAGTCCGGACAGCACCGCTTCCAGGAGCGGAACGTGCGCCGGCTCGAACAAGCCCGACAACGGCTTGCCGAGGACCGCGCGCTCGGGTCCGCCGGTCAGCTCGCCCACCGAGCGGCTCACCTGCACGACACGGCCCGACCGGTCCGCCACGATCAGCACGTCCGACACCGACGACAGGATCGCGGTGAGGAAGGTGCGCATCTCCTGAAGTTCGGCGTTCTGGCGCTCCAGCTGCTCCTGGTAACTCACCAGGTCGGCATAGGTGCGGTCCATCGCCGACAGCACCTCGACCCACGCGTCGTCGCTGAAGTGCTCCAGCCGGCCGGAAACGGGAAGTGCTGGTTCTGGCAACATGGCGCCATGTTAGTCCCGTCCATGCGGAGCGCAAGGCGGAATCCAATTCCCGATCGAGAGCCGAAACCTGAAAATGGAAACTTTCTTTGCATATTCATTATGCCGCCGATCACGTTTCGACCACACGGCCGATCGCGGCCGATCATCTGAAGATGGATTTATTATATTCTTTTCAATTCTTTAGCGAGAAATACCGGAAAAAACCCGCGCGTCGGAAGACAGCGTGGTAACAAGCCTGTCATATCGCTTATAAGATGAAAATCGTTCGACCAGCCACTGGGGAGGAGCCGGTGTCGAAACGAATTCTGGTACTCGGCATCGGAAACCTGCTCTGGGCCGACGAGGGGTTCGGCGTCCGCTGTGTCGAGGCGCTGGCCGAGACCCATGCCCTGCCCGCGAACGTCCGTCTTCTCGACGGCGGCACGCAGGGCCTCTACCTGCTGCCGTTTCTCGAGGAATGCGACGCTCTGCTGGTGTTCGACGCCATCGACTACGGCCTGCCGCCCGGCGAATTGAAGATCGTGCGCGACGACGCGGTTCCCGCATTCATGGGCGCCAAGAAGATGAGCCTGCACCAGACAGGTTTCCAGGACGTCATCGCCACCGCCACCCTGATGGGCTGCCGTCCGGCCCGAATGGCCTTGATCGGCTGCCAGCCGGTGGAACTCGACGACTATGGCGGCGGGTTGCGGCCCGAGGTGGCTGCCCGAATTCCGGAGGCGCTCGCCATCGCGAGGGGCATTCTCGCCGAATGGGGCGTGACCGTCTCCGGCGGCCGCTCCGACGCCTCGCTGCTGGCAGACCCGGCGATCCGGCGCGACGCTTACGAATCCGGCCGCCCCTCGGAGGAGGATGCCTGCCGCCGGGGCGACGCGCGCTTCTTTCCCGAGGCCGTCTGATGTGCGTCGGCGTGCCCATGCAGATCTTCGCCGTCGACGGCATCGCCGGCCAGGCACTGGACGGCGACCGGCTGGAGACGATCGATCTGTCGCTGACGCCAGGGGCGAAGCCCGGCGATTGGGTGCTGAACTTTCTCGGCACCGCCCACGCCATTCTGGAAGAGGACGAGGCGCTGAAGATCCGCGCCGCCCTCGGCGGCCTGGCGTCGCTCATGCGCGGCGGCGAACTCGGCGGCGCCTTCGCCGACCTCGAAGCCCGCGAACCGCAACTGCCGCCGCACCTCGAGGC
>DUSC01000148.1 GCA_012842935.1 Hyphomicrobiales bacterium
CAGGCCGCCGCGCGCGAGGCGCGGCTGAGTCTCCTCGCCGATGCCGCAATCGCCGCGGGGACGGACGTCGTGCTGACCGGACACACGCTCGACGACCAGGCCGAGACGGTGGCCATGCGCGCCGGCCGCGGGCCCGGCATCGGGTTGGCCGGGATGGCGCCGGCAACCCTGGTCGGCGGGTCCGTCTGGATCGTCCGGCCGCTGCTCGAAACGACCAGGGAAGCGTTGCGCAACCTCCTGCGCAGCCGCGGCGTCGGCTGGATCGACGATCCCTCCAACGAAAACCCCGCGTTCGAGCGCGTGCGGAAGCGGCAAGGCGGGTCTGCGGCGGCTCCCGCGGCGATCGCGGAGGCGGGGCGGCGGCGGTGCGATCTCGCCGACAGGGCCGCGCGCCTGCTCGACCGCCACGCAGCCTCGCCGTCGCGCGGACTGGTCAGGCTCGATCCTTCGCTGTTCGAGGCAGCGGACCGGGAGGCGGCGGTGCATGCGCTCCGCGCACTCCTGGCGGCAATCGGCGGGACGGAGCATCTTCCCGACGCAGGGCGGACGGAGGCGCTCTACGGCCGCGCGCGGCAACCCCTGCGCGCCACCTTGTCGCGGACCGTCGTCGATGCGCGGCGAGCCGGCGTCTTCCTCCACCGCGAGCTGCGCAACCTCCCGGGGCCGGCCGCGGCGGTCGACGGCGCCATCTGGGACGGTCGGTATCGTCTCCTCGTGAACGGCCCGGCGATGTCGGCCGTCGTGCCGGCGGGGAGGATGCCCGTCGCGTCCGACGAGGCCGCGGCGCCGCCGAGCCTCGTGCGCGCCGCACTTGCGGCCGAGCCGGCGCTGCCGGACGGCGGGAAGGGAGCGGTGTTACTCGGCGGGGCCTCCCGGCCCGTGGCAGCTCGGCGGCTCGCGCTGCCGTGGTCGCGTTTCCTGCCGTGCTTCGACGTGCCGCTGGCCCAGTCGGTCGCGCGCGTCGTCGGCGCGCCGCCCTTCCGATCACCGCCTTGTCATGGCCACAAAGGGGCGAAAGCTTAACCGAGACGCCGGGTCGCGCTTGGCAATGCCGGACGCCCTCCCTATGTTAGCCACAAGCCTGACCGTCGCTTTCGCTGGCGGAGCCGCAAACGGGACCATCGATGAACACGAATTACCGCAACCTGGCGCTCTGGGCGATCATCGCCGTTCTCCTGATCGCACTGTTCAACCTCTTCCAGACGCCACAGCAGCGCGGCGCATCGCGGGAGGTCGCCTATTCGGAGTTCCTCCAGGACGTCTCCGGCGGCCGCGTCAAGTCGGTGACCATCGCCGGCAACCGCATCACCGGCACCTACGTGGATTCCAGCGTCGGCTTCCAGACCTACTCGCCCGGCGATCCGACCCTCGTCTCGCGCCTCGAGGACAAGGGCGTCGTCATCAATGCCCGGCCCGAGACCGACGGTTCGAACTCCATCTTCGGCTACCTGATCTCCTGGCTGCCGATGATCCTGATCCTCGGCGTGTGGATCTTCTTCATGCGCCAGATGCAGTCCGGCTCCGGCCGGGCCATGGGCTTCGGCAAGTCGAAGGCCAAGCTGCTCACCGAAGCCCACGGGCGCGTGACATTCCAGGACGTCGCCGGCGTCGACGAGGCCAAGGAGGATCTCGAGGAGATCGTCGAATTCCTGCGCGACCCGCAGAAGTTCCAGCGGCTCGGCGGCAAGATCCCGCGCGGCGTGCTGCTCGTCGGCCCGCCCGGCACCGGCAAGACGCTCCTTGCGCGCTCGGTCGCGGGCGAAGCCAACGTCCCCTTCTTCACCATTTCCGGCTCGGACTTCGTCGAGATGTTCGTCGGCGTCGGCGCATCGCGCGTCCGCGACATGTTCGAGCAGGCGAAGAAGAATGCGCCCTGCATCATCTTCATCGACGAGATCGACGCGGTAGGCCGCCACCGCGGCGCGGGTCTCGGCGGCGGCAACGACGAGCGCGAGCAGACGCTCAACCAGCTGCTCGTCGAGATGGATGGCTTCGAGGCGAACGAGGGCATCATCCTGATCGCCGCGACCAACCGGCCGGACGTTCTCGATCCGGCGCTGTTGAGGCCGGGCCGCTTCGACCGCCAGGTCGTCGTGCCCAACCCGGACATCAACGGCCGCGAGAAGATCCTCAAGGTCCATGTGCGCAACGTTCCGCTGGCGCCCAACGTCGACTTGAAGGTCATCGCGCGCGGCACGCCCGGCTTCTCCGGCGCCGATCTCGCCAACCTCGTCAACGAGGCGGCGCTGATGGCGGCGCGGCGCAACAAGCGCCTCGTCACCATGCAGGAATTCGAGGACGCCAAGGACAAGGTCATGATGGGCGCCGAGCGTCGCTCGACCGCCATGACCCAGGCGGAGAAGGAACTGACCGCCTACCACGAGGCCGGCCATGCGATCCTCGCGCTGAACGTGCCGTCGGCCGACCCGCTGCACAAGGCGACGATCATCCCGCGCGGCCGCGCGCTCGGCATGGTCATGCAGCTCCCCGAGGGCGACCGCTACTCGATGAGCTACAAATACATGATCTCCCGCCTGGCGATCATGATGGGCGGCCGCGTCGCCGAGGAGTTCAAGTTCGGCAAGGAGAACATCACGTCCGGCGCCTCCTCCGACATCGAGCAGGCGACCAAGCTGGCGCGCGCGATGGTGACGCGCTGGGGCTTTTCCGACAAGCTCGGCCAGGTCGCCTACGGCGAGAACCAGGAAGAGGTCTTCCTCGGCCATTCGGTGGCGCGCACGCAGAACGTCTCGGAAGAGACCGCCCAGCTGATCGACGCCGAGGTACGGCGGCTGATCGACGAGGCCTACGCCACGGCGAAGTCGATCCTGACCAAGAAGAAGAAGGACTGGATCACGCTCGCCGAGGGCCTGCTCGAATACGAGACGCTGTCGGGCGAGGAGATCAAGCAGCTTCTCGCCGGCGTCAAACCGACCCGCGACATGGGCGACGACACGCCGCCCTCGCGCGGCTCGGCCGTGCCCAAGGCCGGCAAGCGCTTTGCCGGAGCGCCGGCCTGAAAATCAGACCCCGGCCCGAGG
>DUSC01000149.1 GCA_012842935.1 Hyphomicrobiales bacterium
AACACGCGCAACAACACGCTCCCGAAGATCATTGGACAAGGGTCTCGCCATAGATGCTGGCCTCCTTCCCCAGCATCCATGTTGAATCAGATCAACTCCAGATTGGGAATCCCCGATTCCTCCTGAAACGATCCCGCTCTAGCCGAAGAAGACCAGGCCGCAGAACAGGAATGTCGGGATCAGGACTCCGCCCGACCACAGCATGTAGCCGAAGAAGCTCGGCATGCGGATTCCCTGGTGACGCGCGATCGCATAGACCATGAAGTTCGGCGCGTTGCCGATATAGGTATTTGCGCCCATGAACACGGCGCCCGCCGAGATGGCGACAAGCGTCGGGGCGAGCGCGGTCATCAGAACCTGCGGATCGCCGCCGGCCAGTTCGAAGAAGACCAGATAGGTCGGCGCATTGTCGAGGAAGGACGACAGGCCGCCGGTCAGCCAGAAATAGGCCATCTCACTCGGCGAGCCGTCGGACCGCGTCACCAGCGAGACGAGCGGCGCCAGCGCCCCATCCATGCCCGCACGCAGTATGGCGATCACCGGCACGATGCAGATGAAGATCCCGGCGAAGAGCTTGGCGACCTCCAGGATCGGTCCCCAGGAAAAGCCGTTGGCGCGGCGGTACTCGCGCGGCGTCACGACCAGCGAAACGACGGCGAGGCCGAGGATGATCGCGTCGCGGACGAGGTTCTGCAGCTCGACGGCGACCCCGGCGACCGTGAAGGCGACGCCCGGCTTCCACGCGGCCGAGAGCAGGATGGCGCCGATGACACCGGCGAGCAGCGGCAGGTTGGCGAGACCGCGCAGACGCACGCGGCTGTCCGGCGTCGGGTCCTTGATCTTCGGCGCGCCCTTCTCGCGGCGGTCGAAGAAGAAATCCAAGGCGACGAAGGTCGCCAGCACGATGCCGCCGACGAGCAACGTCTCGCGGAAAAGATGCTGCGTGGTCCAGAAGAAGTCGATGCCGCGCAGGAAGCCGACGAAAAGCGGCGGATCGCCGAGCGGGGTCAGCGAACCGCCGATGTTGGAGACGAGGAAAATGAAGAAGACGACGACGTGGGCGTTGAACGGCCGGTTGTCGTTTGCCCGGATCACCGGCCGGATCATGATCATCGAGGCGCCGGTAGTGCCCACCACCGAGGCGAGCAGCGCGCCGATCGCCAGCAGGGCGGCGTTGACGACCGGCGTCCCGTGGATGTTGCCGGCGACGAGAATGCCGCCGGCGATGGTGAACAGGGCGAGCAGCAGGATGATGAAGGACATGTATTCGAGGAGCAGCGTGTGCAGAACGGCTTCCACGGACACGTTCCAGCCGTACAAGATCGACATCGGCATGATGACGAGCGCCGCCCAGGCCGCGGCGAACTTGCCGTAGTGGTGCTCCCAGAAGTGCGGATAGAGCAGCGGCCCGGTAGCGATCGACAGGAGCAGGCCGGCGAAGGGAATGGCCCACAACAGGCTCATCTCCGCGCCCGGAAGCCCTTGGGTCCCGGCCGCGAGCGCCGGTGCGGTCGTCGGCGCCAGAACGGCCAGGGCCAGTCCCGCCTTGGCCAGCGTCGTCAATCGCATCCAGTTCCTCCCGTTCCCGCCGGCGGCCGCCCGTGACCGCCGGAGCGTGTGCCGCGGTTCACGCAAGCGTCACGCCGGCGTCGCGCATGCGTCCCAGCATGGCCGCCATCGACCCGCCGAGATCGATACCGCGGCACCCATCGAGCCTGACCGTCGTCGCGAAGCCTTGCCCGATCGCATCGAGGGCCGAATAGGCGACGCAGTAGTCGGTGGCAAGGCCGACCAAAGTCAGCTCGGCGATGCCGCGTTCGCGCAGATAGCCGGCGAGGCCCGTCGGCGTGCGCCGATCGTTCTCGAAAAAGGCCGAATAGCTGTCGATGGAGGCGCGGAAGCCCTTGCGCAGGACGAGCTCCGCCCGGGTCCAGTCGAGGCCGGGGTGGAACGCCGCTCCCGGCGTCCCCTGCACGCAATGGTCGGGCCACAGCGTCTGGTCGCCATAGGACATGGGGATCGTCGAAAACGGCTGAGCGCCGGGATGGCTGGACGCGAAGCTCGAATGACCCGCCGGGTGCCAGTCCTGAGTCAGGATAACGTGCTCGAAGGCGGGCGACAGCCCGTTGATGACGGGCACTACCGCGTCGCCGTCGGCGACGGCAAGCGCACCGCCCGGGCAGAAATCGTTCTGTACGTCGATGATGATCAGAGCCCTGTCGGCCATCTTGCCCTCTTCTTCGCGGTTCGGGTGGCTTGACCCGGTGACAACGAAACGTCGCCGATGAGCCGTGACCGCGTCAACCGCTTTCGCCAAAGCCGGCGAAGCGGTTCCCGCAATCCGCGAGTCGATCCGGTGCGCTCGCGGGACGGCGACCGCCAAACTCGGCTTTGACAACCAATTCAGCCTTGTTATCATTTGCGTGCAAACGAATTTTCGTTGCCGGAGGCGGGCTTGACGCGTTACGCAAGACCAGAAACGGTCGAAGAAGCGCTGCACCTTCTGGGCGACGGCGTCTGGCGAATCCTCTCCGGCGGCACCGATTTCTATCCCCAGCTCGGCGACCGGCCGGTTCGCGACAATATCCTCGACATCTCGTCGCTCGCGGCACTTCGCGGCATCGCCGAGACGGAGGCCGGCTTCGTCATCGGGGCAGCGACGCGCTGGATCGACATTGCCCGACACGACCTGCCCCCAGCCTTAGGCGCGCTTCGCCAGGCCGCGCGCGAGATCGGATCCATCCAGGTGCAGAATGCCGGAACGATCGCCGGAAACCTGTGCAACGCCTCTCCCGCAGCCGACGGCGTGCCGCCGCTGATGGTGCTCGACGCGGCCGTCGAGGTCCGCTCGCGCGAGGCGAGCCGACGCCTCTGCCTTTCCGACTTCATTCTCGGTAACCGGCGGACGGCGCTGCGTCCCGGCGAGATGGTGACCGCAATCGTCGTGCCGAGGAGGGCCGCCAGCGGCGGTTCCGCCTTCGTCAAGCTCGGCTCACGGCGCTACCTCGTCATCTCGATCGCCATGGCCGCAGCGCGTCTCGTCGCCGCGCCGGACGGCACCATCACCGACGCCGCCGTCGCGGTCGGCGCCTGTTCTGCCGTCGCCCAGCGGCTCGGCTTCCTCGAGGACGCGCTCGTCGGGCGCTCGATCTGGAGCGACCTCGGCGAGGCCGTGCATGCTTCCGATCTCGCGGCGCTGACCCCGATCGACGACGTTCGCGGCAGCGCCGACTACCGGCGCGAGGCGGCGCTGGAAATCGTGCGGCGCGCGGTCAGGGCCGCGGCGATGCAGTCATCGGGTCGGGATCTCGCCGCATGAGGACGGACGCCGCCCGTATCTCCTTCTACGTCAACGACGTTCCTGTCGTCATCTCCGCTCCGCCGGTTCGCCGGCTGTCGACGGTGCTGCGCGAGGATCTGCGGCTAACGGGAACCAAGGTCGGCTGTGACGCCGGCGACTGCGGCGCCTGCACCGTACTGGTCGACGGCGAGCCGCTCTGCGCCTGCCTCGTCCCTGCCGGGCGTCTCGAGGGCGCGAGAATCCGCACCGTCGAGGGGCTGGCGAACGGCGCGCTGTCGCGCCTCCAGGCTTCCTTCCTCGCGCACGGCGCGGCGCAGTGCGGCATCTGCACGCCCGGCCTGCTGATGGCCGCGACGGCGCTTCTCGATCGCTCGCCGGCGCCGACCGAAGACCAGGTGTCCGACGCGCTCGGCGGCGTGCTCTGCCGCTGCACGGGCTACCGCAAGATCGTCCGCGCCGTCATGGAGGCCAGCCGTCATCCGGCAGCGCTCGACCTCCGCCTGCCGGAAGCCGGCAAGGCGGTCGGCGCCACGCCGGTGCGGCTCGACGGCAAGGCGAAGGTGACGGGCGCCGAGATGTTCGGCGCCGACGGTATCCCGGCCGACGCGCTCGCCGTCGCGGTGATCCGCTCGCCCCACCACCACGCCCGCTTCGCCTTCGGCGACCTCGCCGCATACGCGGGCCGCCATCCGGGCGTCGTCGGCATCTACACGGCCGCCGACATTCCCGGCGTCAACCGTTTCGGCACCATCCCGGCCTTCGCCGACCAGCCGGTGCTCGCCGACGGCTTCGTGCGCTTCCGCGGCGAGGCCGTGGCGCTCGTCGCCGGCGAGCGCGAGGCCGTGCGCGACCTCGACCTCTCCGCCTTCCCGATCGAATGGACGCCGCTGCCGCACGTGCTCGAGCCGGAAGCGGCGCGCGCGGCCGAGCCCCTGCACGCGGCGCGCGAGGGCAACCTGCTCACGCAGGGCTTCGTGGAGCGCGGCGACCCTGAAGGAGCGCTGGCCGGAGCGGCGGTCACGGTCAGCGGAACGATCGAGACCTCCTATGTCGAGCACGCCTATATCGAGCCGGAGGCGGGCTATGCCGAGATGGACGGCGACACGCTGGTTGTCCGCGCCTGCACGCAGGCGCCGTGGATGGACCGCGACGAGACCGCCCGGGTGCTCGGCCTTTCGCCCTCCAGGGTCCGCATCATACCGACCGCGACCGGCGGCGGCTTCGGCGCGAAACTCGATCTTTCCGTACAGCCGTTCATCGGCCTCGTCGCCCTGAAGACCGGTCGCCCGGCCGCACTCGCCTACAGCCGCTCGGAATCCATGGCATCGACGACCAAGCGCCATCCGGCGTCGATGCGCGCCTCCATCGGGGCGGATTCAGACGGCCGCATCGTCGCCATGACCTTCGACGGAACGTTCAACACCGGCGCCTATGCCAGCTGGGGTCCGACCGTGGCGACCCGCGTCCCCATTCACGCCTCAGGACCCTACCTCACGCCGAACTACCGCGCGACGGGCCGCGCCATCCATACCAACGGCCCGATCTCGGGCGCCTTCCGCGGCTTCGGCGTGCCGCAGGCGACCATCATGCAGGAGACGCTCTACGACGAACTCGCCTCCCGGCTCGGCCGCGACCGGCTGGAATTCCGCCTCGCCAACGCGCTCAGCAACGGCTCCGTGACGGTTTGCGGCCAGCGCCTCGACAGCGGCGTCGGCATCGTCGACTGCCTCGAGGCGCTCAGGCCGCGATGGGCCGAGGCGCTCGCCGCCGCCGCGGCCTTCAACGCTGCGCATGACGGGGTGCGCCGCGGCGTCGGCGTCGCCTCGTGCTGGTACGGCTGCGGCAACACCTCCCTCCCCAACCCGTCGACCATCAGGATCGGCCTGAAGCGCGACGGCACGGTGGTGCTTCACCAGGGCGCCGTCGACATCGGCCAGGGATCCAACACCGTGATCGCCCAGATCGCGGCGGATACGCTCGGGGTTCCGCTCGCCGCCATCAGCCTCGAAGGCGGCGATACGGCGATCACGCCCGACGCCGGCAAGACCTCCGCGTCGCGCCAGACCTTCGTCAGCGGCCGCGCCGCACAGGCGGCGGCAACTTCCCTGCGCGAGGCGCTGCTTCGTTTCGCCAACGTATCGAACCTTGCGGCGCTCGATCTCCAGCCCGGACGGCTGATCATCCGCGACGGCGATGCGACGCGCAACCTAGACCTTTCCGGCCTGCCGGTCGATGCCGAGGGGTATGTCTTCTCGGCGACCGAGAGCTACGATCCGCCGACCGCGCCTCTCGACGAGAAGGGGCAGGGCAGCCCCTATGCGGTCTACGGCTACGGCGCGCAGATCGTCGAGCTCGACGTCGATCTGGCGCTGGGCACGGTGCGTCTGGTGCGCATCACCGCCGCCCACGACGTCGGCCGCGCCATCAATCCCCTGCTCGCCGAGGGCCAGATCGAAGGCGGCATTGCCCAAGGCATCGGGCTGGCACTGATGGAAGAATATATTCCCGGCCGCACCGAGAACCTGCACGACTACCTGATCCCGACCATCGGCGACGTGCCGCCGATCGACACGATCCTCGTCGAGGTTCCCGATCCGGAAGGCCCGTTCGGCGCCAAGGGGCTGGGCGAACATGTGCTGATCCCGACCGCGCCGGCGATCCTCAACGCCATACGCGACGCGACGGGGGTGCTGGTGACGAAGGTGCCGGCGACGCCGAGCCGGGTGCTCGCCGCACTGCGCGCCAAGGGGGCGGGCCGATGAGCGAGCTCGCCGAGCGCTTCGAAGGCCACGACCCGGGTCCGGCGCAGGCCGGCGACAAGATCCGCTGCGACGCCTGCCCGGTCATGTGCTACATCGCCGAAGGCCGTACCGGAGCCTGCGACCGCTACGCCAATTCCGTCGGCCGCATCGTGCGCTGCGACCCGCTGGTGGTGCTCGACCACGCCGCCGAGTCGGGAGAGCCGATCGTGCCGTTCCTGGAGGACGGCGGCCGGCAAGGCGAGATCCTCAATACCGGGCGGCGCTTCGTCACCGCCATCGGCGCGGGCACGACCTATCCCGACTACAAGCCGGCGCCGTTCATCGTCAGCCAGGAGGTCGACGGCGTCGATCTGGTCACGGTCGTGACCGAAGGCATCTTCAGCTATTGCGGCGTCAAGGTGAAGATCGACACCGACCGCCACATCGGCCCGGAGACGGCAACCGTGCGCGCCGCGGGCGAGGCGGTCGGCCACGTGACGACCGGCGAATACGGCTCGCAGATGCTGTCGCTCGGCGGCGTCCACCACCTGACCGGCGGCTCAAAGGCGGAAGGCCGGGTCACCTGCGACACGCTGGTGGCGCTGTGCAACAAGAAGCCCGTCGAACTCACCATCGACGGCGGAGCCACGGTCGTCGTCGAGGCGGGAAAGGCCCCGGTCATCGACGGCAAGACCGAGCGCCGCATGCGCGTCGGCTGCGGCTCGGCGACCATCGGCATGTTCGCCACCCAGTGGCGCGGGCTGGTCGACGAGGTGGTGGTTGTCGACGACCACATCACCGGCGTCGTCTCCGAGCATCAGGCCGGCAAGGTGCTCGGCTGGGCCGACACCGGCATCAAGATCCTTGGCCGACGTTCGACCCCCGGCCGCTACTTCAAGGTTTCCGAGCCGGGGCTCGGCTGGGGCGGTACGACGATCTCCGACCCGCTCGACATCCTCGGCCCGTGGAATCCGAAGAAGGGCGCCCGGCCTGGCCTCTCTCTGATGATGGTATCGACGACGGGAGAACAGTACGCCTATTACGAGCTCGACGAGGATCTGAAGCCGACGAAGAAACCCTTCCCGGAGCGGCTGGAGAAATCGGTGCGGCTGATCGAGGAGAACTGCGAGCCGGCGCTCTGTACCGTGCTCTTCGTCGCCGGTGCCGGCGGCTCGCTGCGCGCCGGCGTCGTCGAGAATCCGGTCAACCTGACCCGTTCCGTGCAGGGCCTGAGGACCTACGTCACGGTCGGCGGCGCACCGGTCTATGTCTGGCCGGGCGGCGGCATCACGCTGATGGTCGACGTCACCCGCGTCCCCGACAACGCCTTCGGCTACGTGCCGACGCCGGCGGTGGTGGCGCCGATCGAGTTCACGCTGCGCCGCGACGACTATGTCCGCCTGGGCGGTTACGAAAGCGAGATCCGCACGGTTGCCGACGTGCTCGCCCGCGGCGGCGAGTATGCCAACCCGCGCGTCGGTGCCGCGGCTGCGGCCGGCAATCGGTGGCCACCGCTGGAGCAGTTGCGGCGCATGCCGGGCGCGCCGCGATGATGGCGCCGGCACAGGCGCGGCTGCTTGCCGACGGCCGCCGGCTGCACCTCCATCACGGTCCCATCGACCTGATCGTCGAGGCCTGTGCCGCGCCGGCCGAACGCGCCGCGGCCTACCGCCGGATCACGGCGCGCTTCGCCACGGTGCTCGGCGAGCTCGTCGCCGAACTGCCGGACCTGCGCCGCCCGGCGACGGCGACGCCGCGCGAATTCTGCGGCGCCACCGCGCGGCGCATGGAGCGCGCGGTCTGCCCGCTGTCCGCCGACTTCATCACGCCGATGGCAGCGGTCGCCGGCGCGGTCGCCGACGAGACGCTCGCCGCGCTGGTCGAGGGCGGCGACATCGAAAAGGCCTATGTCAACGACGGCGGCGACATCGCGCTGTTCCTTTCGCCGGGGCGGTCGATCCGCGCCGCGGTGGCTGGAACAGGCAATGGCCTCTCCGACCGGCTCCTAGTACGCGCCGACGACCCGGTGCGCGGCATCGCCACCAGCGGCTGGCGAGGCCGCAGCCATTCGCTCGGCATTGCCGACGCCGTTACCGTACTGGCGAAGAGCGCGGCAGAGGCCGACGCCGCCGCGACCATCGTCGCCAATGCCGTCGACCTGCCCGGCCATCCGGCGGTGACGCGCGTGCCGGCGAGTTCGCTTTCGCCGGACAGCGACCTCGGCGACCGGCCCGTCACCTATCGCGTCGGACCCCTGGACGCCGCCGAAGTCGCCGCGGCGCTCGACCGAGGCCTCGCGGTCGCCGAGCGATTGCGCCGCGCGGGCCTGATCGAGGCGGCAGCCCTTTTCCTCTGCGGCGCCGTGCGCCTCTGTGGCGCTCCGCGCCTGGAATCGCCTGCCGCGACCGATGAGCTTTCGAGAAAGGTTTCGATTCATGCCTGAGTTCCCGATCCGCAAGACCAGCCTCCTCGTCGAGGAGATCTTTCACGAGGGCGGCCCGGTCGCGGAGCGCCCGCGCCGGCGGGCCGCGGCGATGGCCGTGGTGAGGAACCCGTTCGCCGGACGCTACGAGGAGGCGCTGCAGGGCGCCATGGAGGACCTGAAGCCGCTCGGCCTGATGCTGACCGACCGGCTGATCGCGGCACTCGGCGACCGATCGGCGATCGACGGCTACGGCAAGGGCGCCATCGTCGGCACGGCGGGCGAGATCGAACACGGCGCACTCTGGCACGTGCCGGGCGGCTACGCGATGCGCGAGCGGCTCGGCGAGGCGCGCGCCATCGTGCCCTCGGCGATGAAGGTCGGCGCCTTCGGCTCGCGTCTCGACGTGCCGGTCGGCCACATCAACGCCGCCTATGTGCGCAGCCATTTCGACGCCATGGAGGTCGGCGTCGCCGACGGGCCGCGTCCCGACGAGATCCTGTTCGTGCTGGTGATGACCTGCGGGCCGCGCGTCCATAACCGCATGGGCGGACTGGCTGTCGCCGACATCAAGGCCTGGGACGGGCTGCGGTGAGCGGCGAGGACACGACTGGCGAGAGCACCGACGCCGAGGCGGACGCCGGGGCCTACCGGCTGCAGGACCAGATCGGCTTCATCCTGCGCAAGGCGCACCAGCGCCACGTCGCCATCTTCGCTGCCCATATCGGCGACCTGACGCCGCCGCAGTTCGCCGCGCTGGCCAGGCTGCGCGACGTCGGCGAGACCTCGCAGAACCAGCTCGGCGCGCTGGTCGCCATGGATGCCGCCACCATCAAGGGCGTCATCGACCGGCTGAAGGCGCGCGGACTGGTGACGCTCACCCGCCATGCGGGCGATCGCCGCCGGCTGATGGTCGACCTGACGCCGCAAGGCCGCGCGGCGGTCGAGCGCCTGGTTCCCCTTGCGGAGCGGATCACGGCGGAGACCTTGGCGCCGCTCTCGGCGCGGGAGGCCGCGACCCTGACGCGGCTGCTCGCCAGGATCGCCTGACGGGTGGCGGGCGCGCGTTCTTCGCGGACAGGCGGGATCGTGCCCTCGAGGGCTTGGCGGATTCGCGGATCTTTCGCTTCTTCGGTCGCAGGCCGCGACGCGTCAGGGCGGCCGGGACGGGCCGAATCGTGCGGGAAGACGCACGATCAGAAGC
>DUSC01000014.1 GCA_012842935.1 Hyphomicrobiales bacterium
CCTCGAGCCGTTCGGCCGCCGAAACGATGTCGAAGTCGAAACCGTTCTGCTCGAACTTCTGGGCGAGCGTCCTCATGAATTCCGCCTGGTTCTCAAGCGCCTGGTAGAGCTTGAGCGCGAGGTCGAATGTCAGCCCGGGATCGGCAAGCGTGCGCGGGATGTCGGCCGACATCTTTTCGGCCAGTGCGCGCTGCTCGCGCAGGGTCGCCATCCAGTCTGTCATCGCCATCTCCGTCGCTGCCCGAAGGTGACCGCCGCTTGCGGCCCCGTCAACCTGCCGCCCTCGCCGCGCTGCGCCGGCGGCGAAGCGCGACGCGACCGCCGGCGGCCGCTTCCGGTCGGCCACCGGTCTCCGGCCGCTCGGAGAACAGCCAATCGATGAATACCTTGACGATCGGAGCGCGGCTCAGGCCGCTGCGGCAGGCGACGTAGAAGGCATCGACCGCCGGTACGGAGAGATTGAACGGCGCCACCAGCTGGCCGCGCGAAAGCAGGCTGCTCGCCGTCACCGTGTCGCCGAGCGCCAGGCCCTGGCCGTGGACGGCGGCTTCGATCGACAGCCTGGCATCGCTGAAATGGTGCTGGGCGCCGCGGTCGAGGTCGAGCGCATCGGCTGCGGCGAGCCAGGTGTGCCATTCCCGCCCGTCGTCCGCATGGAGGATGACGTGGTCGGAAAGGTCGCGGATCGTGCGCACCGGCCGGTTGTTGACCAGCGTCGGGCTGGCGACGGGAAAGAGCTCGAGATTGCTCCAGCGGCGCTGCCAGCAGTCGCCCCAGTCTCCGTCCCCGTATAGCACGCAGACGTCCACGTCGGACGAGGCGATCGCTGCCGGATCGTTGGCGGCATTCAGCGTCAGCCGGATTCCCGGATACTGCGCCGTGAACGATCCGAGCCGCGGGATCAGCCAGAAGGAGAGCAGCGCCGGCACACAGTTGACGGTCAGCGAGCCGGAGCTCGCCGGGCGGGTCAACCGCGCCGTTGCCGCCGCGATGCTGTCGAAGGCGCTCGACAGCGTCGGCAGCAGTTCGGCGCCGTGCGGGCTGAGCCTCAGCTTCTGGCCGGACCGTTCGAACAGCTTCACGTCGAGCGTCGCCTCCAGAGCGCGGACCTGGTGGCTGATGGCGCCGTGGGTGACGTTGAGTTCGGCCGCGGCCTTGGTCAGCGAGCCGTGGCGCGCGGCGGCCTCGAAGGCGCGGAGCGGATTGAGCGGCGGCAGGCGCTGGGCCATCGGCGGTCTCCATGAGGCGAGACGATGTGAGGAAATCTCACAACGAGGCGAATAACAATATCAATTGCCTTTTCAACGGCGCATGGCAACATCGACTGATCGGCAGACAGTGGAGACGATGCGGCATGGCGTGGGACAGCGGCAAGCTCGAGGCGTTGCGCGGCAAGTATGGCGACAGCCATGGCGGCGAGCTGTTCGATCCGAAGTTCCGTCGCGTTGCCGACAAGATCTTCTCCAAGAGCGGTACGCGCCTGGCCCCTTATGCCGGCGTGCCGACCTTCCTGACGGCGCCCTACCTGCCGGTGGCTGCCGACGATCCGGACTTCGGCGACCTCCAGGTCGCGATCGTCGGCGTGCCGATGGACCTCGGCGTGACCAACCGGCCGGGCTCGCGCTTCGGCCCGCGTGCGCTGCGCGCCATCGAGCGAATCGGACCCTACAACCACGTGCTCGATGTCGCGCCGACGCACGAGCTGCGAGTTGCCGACATCGGCGACGTGCCGTTCCGGAGCCGTTACCGCCTGGAGCTCAGCCACGACGACATCGAGAAGCGCATTTCGCAGATCGTCGGCGCCGGCGTCGTGCCGCTGTCGGTCGGTGGCGACCATTCGATCACCCACCCGATCCTGAAGGCCGTCGGCCGCAAGGCGCCGGTCGGCCTGATCCACATCGACGCGCACTGCGACACCGGCGGCGCCTTCGACCAGACCAAGTTCCACCATGGCGGGCCGTTCCGCAACGCCGTGCTCGACGGCGTGCTCGATCCGACGCGGACGATCCAGATAGGCATTCGCGGCTCGGCCGAATACCTGTGGGAGTTCTCTTACGAGTCCGGCATGACCGTGATCCATGCGGAGGAGGTTTCGGACATGGGCATCGCGGCGATCGTCGAGAAGGCGCGCGCCGTCGTCGGCGACGGACCGACCTATCTTTCCTTCGACGTCGACAGCGTCGACCCCGCCTTCGCGCCGGGCACGGGCACGCCGGAGATCGGCGGCCTGACCACCCGCGAAGTGCTGGAGCTGCTTCGCGGGCTGAAGGGCATCGACCTGGTGGGCGGCGACGTCGTCGAGGTGGCGCCGCAGTACGACGCGACCACCAATACCGCGCATGTCGGCGCCCAGGTGCTGTTCGAAGTGTTGAGCCTGATGGCGTTCAGCCCGACGGTCACGGGCCGCGGCGGCTGACGCGGGACGAGCGACGAAAACGAGACGGAAACCACGCCGTCAAACGGCAGAAAACAGAGGAGAACGGACATGAAGACGATAATGAACGGGTCGGTGAGCCGGCGTACGCTGCTCGCCTCCGGCATCGCCGCCGCCGGCATGCTGTCGATGCCCGCGGTCCTGCGCGCCCAGGACCGCTCGCTGAAGGTCGGCGTCTACGGCGGGTACTTCAAGGACAGCTTCGACAAGAACATCTTCCCCGAATTCACCAAGGCGACGGGAATTGCGGTGGAATCGGTCGCCGAGCCGACCGGCGAGGCCTGGCTGGTCCAGCTGGAGCAGGCGGCGAAGGCCGGTCAGGCGCCCGCCGACCTTTCGATGATGTCGCAGACCTCGACGCTGAAGGGCCAGGCGACCGAACTGTGGACCCCGCTCGATCCGGCCAGGGTCAAGAATTTCGACGGGCTGCTGCCGCAGTTCGTCAACAGATATCCGGACGGCCGCGTTGCCGGCATCGGCGCCGTGGCCTGGTACATCACGCTGGTCACCAACACGAACGTCTACAAGGAGGCGCCGACGTCGTGGGCGGCGCTCTGGGATCCGGCGAACAAGGACAGGCTAGGGCTGCTCGCGCTGGTTTCCAACTCATTCCTGCTCGAAGTGACGGCGAAGACCTTCATGGGCGGCACCAATGCGCTCGACACCGAGGAAGGCATCCTGAAGGCCTTCGAGAAGCTGGCCGAGGTGAAGCCGAACGTCCGCCTCTGGTACCGTGACGAGGCGCAGTTCGAGCAGGCGTTGAAGTCGGGCGAAATCCCGATGGGCCAGTATTATCACGACGTAACCGGCCTCGCTGCAGCCGACGGCCATCCGGTGCGCTCGACCTTCCCAAAGGAAGGCGGCATCCTCGATTCCGGCAACTGGGTACTGTCGCGCGCCTCGTCCAAGGTCGAGGAAGCCCATGTCTTCATCGATTTCATGAGCCAGCCTTCGATCCAGGGCCTGATGTCGCGCAAGGTCGGCACGGCGCCGACGCTGAAGCGGGAACTGCTCGACCTGACACCCGAGGAATTCGCGGCGGTGTCGTCCGACATCGACCCGATCATCCCCCGCTACGACCTCTACACGACGAAGTCGGACTGGCTGAACCAGAAGTGGACGGAGCTCATCGTCGGCTGACGACCGGCGTCGGGCGCGGTTGCGTCGCAGCCGCGCCTGCGCACATGATGGCCCCGGCGGCGAGCTGCCGGGGTTCGTGCGTCGGGCCGGCGCGGCAACGCGCCATCGCCGCGGTGTCGCGGCGGCCCTCCGGGCCTTCTGACCCACACACCGGAACGAACTCATGTCGGGATTGTCCCTCAAGGATGTGACGAAGCGCTTCGGCGACTTCAAGGCGGTCGATGCCGTCAACCTCGACGTTCCGCACGGCACCTTCGTCTGCCTGCTCGGCCCGTCGGGCTGCGGGAAAACCACGCTCTTGCGCATGATTGCGGGGCTCGAGGATCCGTCGGAAGGCGCCATCCTGCTTGACGGCAGCGACATCACGCCGGTACCGACACACAGGCGCGACTTCGGCATGGTGTTCCAGTCGCTGGCGCTGTTCCCGCATCTCACCGTCGGCCAGAACATCGCCTATCCGCTGCGCATCCGCGCCCGGCCGCGCGAGGAACAGGTGCGCCGCGTCGACGAGTTGCTGAAGCTGATCCATCTGCCCGGCTTCGCCGACCGGCCGGTGGCGAAACTCTCCGGCGGCCAGCGCCAGCGCGTCGCCATCGCCCGGGCGCTGGCTCTGTCGCCGCGCCTGTTCCTGCTCGACGAGCCACTGTCGGCGCTCGACGCCAAGCTGCGCGAGGCCATGCAGGTCGAACTGCGCCAGCTGCAGCAGCGGCTTGGCGTCACCACCATCGTCGTCACCCACGACCAGCGCGAGGCGATGACCATGGCCGACCTCGTCGTTGTGATGGGCGAAGGCCGCATCCGCCAGGCGGCGCCACCCATCGAGATCTACCGCCGGCCGGCCGACGCCTTCGTCGCCGATTTCATCGGCTCCACCAACCTGCTCGAGGTGACCGCCGACGGCGCCGGCCGCGCCACTGTCTTCGGCCGGCCCGTCGTCGGCCTGGCGATGCCGTCCGGCCTTGCCAAGGCCGTGCTTTCGGTCCGTCCCGAGGACGTCCGCCTCGCCGCGGCCGGTGCCGGCGCGTTCGACGGCACCGTCACCTTCGTCCGCGACCTCGGTGCCACCATCGAGACCTTCGTCGAGGCGGGCGGCGAGACCATCGTTGCCGTTGCCACCCCGCGCGACAAGCCGGACGTGGCGCTCGGCCAGACGGTCGGCGTCGTCCTGTCACCCGATGCCTGCGTGGTGCTGGCAAAATGAGACGCGAGCCGCCGCGCAGCCTCGCCGACTACGCGCCGCTGGTCTTCCCGGCGCTGATGCTGACCGTGTTCTTCGTCGTGCCGTTCTCGATCATGATCGCGGTGTCGTTCTTCCGCCGCGACCCGGCCGGGTTCTACACGCCCGACTTCGTCGTCGACAACTACGCGCGCTTCCTTTCCGTTTTCTTCGGCGGTGTGCTCGGCTTCTCGCTGTTGCTCGCGGTGCTGGTCGCCGCCTGCTGCTTGGCCATCGCCTTTCCTTTCACCTTCCTCCTGATCCGCTGCTCGCGCCGCGTGCAGACGATGTGGCTGGTCGGGCTGCTCTCCGTCCTTTCGCTGTCCGAGGTGATCATCGGCTTTGCCTGGTCGACGCTGTTCTCGCGCACTGCCGGCATAACCAACCTGCTCGTCGCCGTCGGCCTGATGGAGGCGCCGCAGGCGCTGATCCCGGGTTTCGGCGCGGTGCTGACCGGCATGGTCTATCAGGCGCTGCCCTACACGGTGCTCGTGCTCTATCCGGCCCTCGTCAGGTTCGACTCGACGCTGCTCGAGGCGGCGCGTACGCTCGGGGCCTCGCCGCTGCGCGCCTTTTTCAACGTCGTTGTGCCGGCGCTGCGCAATACTATCGTGGCGACGCTGATCATGGTCTTCGTCTTCGCGCTCGGTTCCTATCTGCTGCCGCAGATCCTTGGCCGGCCGCAGCACTGGACGCTGTCGGTGCTCATCACCGACCAGGCGATCTACCAGTCGAACATGCCCTTCGCTGCCGCTATGGCGGTGTTCCTCGTGTTGATCTCGCTGGCGCTTGTCGGGCTGACCCTGACGGTCGGGCGCAAGGAGAGCGCGTCATGATGGCGACGCTCCTTCGCCGGCTCTGTTTCGCCCTGGTAGCGCTGTTCCTCGCCGCGCCGCTGCTCGTCGTCTTCGGCGTGTCGGTCAACGAGAAGCAGGACCTTTCCTTCCCGCCGAAGGGGTTTTCGCTCTCCTGGTACGGTCAGATCTTCCTCGATCCGGCATGGCGCAGCGCCCTCGTCGCCTCGGTGCTGCTGGCGCTCGCCGCCGCGGCCCTTGCCGTCGCCATCGCGCTGCCGCTCGCCTGGTTCCTGTGGCGGCGCATCGCACCCTGGGCCAACGTCTTCCAGGCGCTCGGGCTGGCGCCCTTCATCCTGCCGCCGGTCATCACCGCGCTCGGCTTTCTGTCCTTCTGGGCGACCGCGGGCTTCTACGGCCAGGCCTGGACGGCGGCGATCAGCCACGCGATCTTCTTCGTCACCCTGCCGCTGGTGACGCTGTCGCTCGGATTCGCCTCGATCGACCGCAGCCTCGTCGAGGCGGCGTCGACGATGGGAGCGAACGACCGCGTCGTGCTGCGTACGGTGGTGCTGCCGCTGATCCTGCCCTACATGGTGTCGGGCTATGCCTTCGCCTTCGTGCTTTCGCTCAACGAATACATCATCGCCTACATGACCGTCGGCTTCACCATGGAAACCCTGCCGATCAAGATCTTCAACGCGCTGCGCTACGGCTATACGCCGACCATGGCATCGGTGTCGGTGTTCTTCGTCGCGGTGGCGGCTCTGGTCTTTGGCCTGATTGCCTGGTTCGGCGACATCCGCCGCCTGCTCGGTGCCATGGGTACGGAGAACAGCTGATGCGGATTGCAGCACTGCAGATGCGTGCCGCCGCCGGCGACCCGGTGGCGAACCTTGCCCGCATCGAACGCGCCGCCGGCGAGGCGGCAGCCGCGGGCGCGGCCGTGCTCGTCGCGCCGGAGCTTGCCGTCACCGGCTACGGCGCCGGCGAGGCAATCCGCGCGCTCGCGGAAGGCGCCGACGGCCCGCTTGTCGACCGCCTGGCCGCGATCGCCGCCGGGGCGGGCATCGCGATCGTCTGCGGCATCGCCGAGCGCGTCGGCGAAGACGTCTACAACAGCGCCTTGCTCGTCGACGGCTCCGGCCGACAGCTCGTCTACCGCAAATCGCACCTCTACGGGCCCTACGAGCGCGGACTGTTCAGGCCGGGCCAACCTGCAGCGGCGACGGCAGATCTCGGTGGCCTGAAGGTCGGGCTGCTGATCTGCTACGACGTCGAGTTCCCGGAGAACGTGCGCCGCCTGGCGCAGGCCGGCGTCGATCTGGTCATCGTGCCGACGGCGCTGCCGGCGACCGACGACGGCGCGTTCATCGCCGAGAAGATGATCGCGGTGCGCGCCTTCGAGAACCAGCTGTTCATTGCCTATGTGAACCATTGCGGCGGCGACGAACGCTTCGCCTATGCGGGCCTGTCGACGATCGTTGCGCCCGACGGCACCGTGTTGGCTGGGGCGGAGGCAGCGGACGAGGCGCTGCTCGTCGCCGACATCGACCCCGACGCCTTTGCCGCTTCGCGCGCGGCGAACACCTATCTCGACGACCTGCGAACCTGAGCCGGCGGCCTCAATCGTCGGCGCGCACGGTCTGCCGCTGCCGGCCGAGACCCTCTATGCCGAGCTCGACGACGTCGCCGGCCTTCAGGAACCGTGGCGGCTTCATTCCCATGCCGACGCCGGGGGGTGTGCCCGTGGAGACGATGTCGCCGGGGTGCAAACTCATGAACTGCGACAGGTAGGAGATGAGGAAGGCGACGCCGTAGACCATGGTTCTCGTCGAGCCGTCCTGCATGGTCTGGCCGTTGACGGTGAGCCACATCTTCAGGTCCTGAGGATCCTCCACCTCGTCGCGGGTCACCAGCCACGGGCCTATCGGGCCGAACGTGTCGCAGGACTTGCCCTTCGTCCATTGGCCGGAGCGCTCGGTCTGGAAGGCGCGCTCGGAGACGTCGTTGACGACGCAGTAGCCGGCAACGTGGCCGAGAGCGTCCGCCTCGGAGACATATTTGGCCGTCTTGCCGATGACGACGCCGAGTTCGACCTCCCAGTCGGTCTTTTCCGAGTCGCGCGGGATGACGACGTCGTCGTCGGGGCCGACGATCGCCGAGGTCGCCTTCATGAAGATGATTGGCTCGGGCGGCACCTTGGCCCCGGTCTCGGCTGCATGGTCCGAGTAGTTGAGACCGATGCAGATGAACTTGCCGACGCCGGCGACGCACGGGCCGAAACGCGGGCTCCCGGAAACCTTGGGCAGGGTGAGCGGATCGAGCTTCGCCAGGCGGGCGAGCGAATCCGGTGACAGCGCCGCGCCGGCGATGTCGCCGACATGGGCCGAGAGGTCGCGGATCGCGCCGTCGGCGTCGATCAGGCCGGGACGTTCACTGCCGGGCTCGCCGTAGCGCACGAGTTTCATGGATCCTCCGAGGGGTTGCAGAAGCGGTCTAGGTCGACCAGCCGCCGTCGATCACATAGGCTTGGCCGGTGGTGAAGGATGCGCCGGCGAGGTAGACGGCGAGGTCCGCGATCTCCTCCGGCCTGCCCAGCCGGCCCATCGGCTGGCGGGCGATGAAGGCGGCGCGCGCCTTCTCGTAGTCGCCGAGAGCGCGCATGCGGTCCTCCAGTGACGGGCTCTCCACGGTGCCGGGGCAGATGGCGTTGCAGCGGATGCCCTGGCCGACGAAATCCGCAGCGACCGACTTGGTCAGGCCGATCACCGCGGCCTTGGTCAGTCCGTAGACGAAGCGGTTCGGCGCGCCCTTGATCGAGCCGGCGACCGAGGCCATGTTGATGATGGCGCCGCCGCCCTTGGCGATCATCAGCGGTAGCACGGCGCGGATCGTGCGCACCATCGAGCGGACGTTGAGGTCGACGGCGAAGTCGAACTCGTCGTCGGTCATGTCGAGGACGGTCCCGGCATGGACGAAGCCCGCGCAGTTGAAGAGTACGTCGACCGCGCCGATGCGCTCGACCAGTGCCGCCACCTCGCCGTCGCTCCTGACGTCGAGCCGCGCCGTCTCGATACCCGGTTTTCCGGCGATCGCCTGGAGAAGCTTGATGTCGATATCGGTCGCGTGCACGGTCGCGCCCGCCTCGGCAAAGGCGACCGCCGTGGCGCGCCCGATGCCCTGCCCGGCAGCCGTCACCAGAACGGTCTTGCCTCTCAGATCGACGCTCATCCTGCCTCCGCGAAACTCACGAAGTCCTATTCGCCGCCCAGGAACCCGTCAACGCGCCCGCGAGCCGATGTATTCGGCGCCCGCCGTTTATGAGACTGGACGCAACGCCGCCGGCCGGAACCTCAGTCTCCGTAGGGCACCCAGACGTTCTTGACCTCGACGGCGCGGCGCAGGAATGCCTCGCCGGCGGCGGCTGCCGCCTGCCAGTCGAGCGTGCGTCCGCCGCTGGTCCAGACCCGCTTCAGATTGCCGATCGATTCCGCCTCGGCCTTCGCGCAGGTGGCGGCGTCGGCGACGACCCACAGCCCGTCCACGTCGTCGTGGCGCGCTAGCACGGTGCAGAGTTCGGCTGCGCGGCCGGTGACGATGTTCAGCGCCCCGGCGGGGAAGTCGGAGTATTCGATCACCTGGTAGAGATCCGTCGCCACCAGCGCGTGGCGCTCGGACGGGACGGCGACGACCGTGTTGCCCATGGCGAGCAGCGGGGCTGCCAGCGACACCAGGCCGAGCAGCGGCGCATCGTCGGGGGCGACGACGCCGACCACGCCGACCGGTTCGTGCAGGGCGAGCGTCACCGCGCGCATCGGCGGCTGGTGAGCGCGGCCCTCGAACTTGTCGGCAAGGCCCGCATAGAGGAACAGCCGTTCGACCGAGAGGTCGACCTCGGCGCGCGCGGCGCGGCCGGACACGCCGGTCAGGTCGGCTATGCGCGCGGCGAACTCGTCGGCGCGGCCCGAGAGGTTCTCGGCGAGGAAATAAAGCACCTGGCTGCGGTTGAAGGCGGTGGCATCGGGCCATGCCTTGCAACCGCGCGCGGCCGCGACCGCGTCGCGGATGTCCTTGCGGTTGCCGAGCCCCGCCTCGCCGGCGAGACGCCCCTTCCGGCCGAGCACCGGATAGGCATAGTTGCCGTCGGGCCGCACCTGCTTGCCGCCGATATAGAGCTTCGCCGTGCGGTCGATGCTGTCGCCCTCGCCGGCGCTGGCCGGCTCCGCGGCGGGCGCGGCGACCTTGATCGCGGCGCCCAGCGGCAGCGGCGAGGCGAGGTACTCGAACATGCC
>DUSC01000150.1 GCA_012842935.1 Hyphomicrobiales bacterium
TCTCCGCACCGCGGCGAGAGCCGCCGGGACGCGCGGCACTGGATGCGCTGATGCGCGCCTTTCCCGACATGACCTGAGGCGAGATCGAGGAGGAACGCCGCGATGGCGGAGAACGAAACCGGCGGAACCTTTTCGCTCGACATCGACGTCGGTCCGGTAGCCGAGGCGCTGGCGCGGCTGGAAGGTCTGTCGCGCTCGTTCGGCGCGCAGCTGACGGGTGCGTTGCGCAGCGCCGTGGTTTACGGCCGCGACCTCGAGGACGTGCTGCGCGGCCTCGCCACGAACCTCGCCGGGATGGCGCTGAGCCAGGGGCTGAAGCCGCTCGAAGGGCTGGCGAACAGCGCCTTTTCCAGCATCTTCTCGGTGCTGGGCTCGATCATTCCCTTCGCCGAGGGCGGCGTGCCGGGGCGCGTCGTGCCCTTCGCCGAGGGCGGCGTGGTGTCGCGACCGAGCTACTTTCCCATGGGCCGCGCCATCGGCCTGATGGGCGAGGCGGGCGCCGAGGCGATCCTGCCCTTGCGCCGCGGCGCCGACGGCAGCCTCGGCGTCGCCGCTGCGGGCGGCGCAGCCCCGGTCAACATCGTCTTCAACGTGTCGGCGCCCGACGCCGCGTCGTTCCGCAAGTCCGAGGCGCAGATCACCGGCATGCTGGCGCGGGCCGTGTCGCGCGGGGCGCGCACGCTGTGACCGGCGGGGGCGGAATCGAGGAGCCCATGAGCGAATTCTCATCCTTCCACGACGTGCGCTTTCCGCTCGCGGTGTCGTTCGGCGCGACCGGCGGTCCGGAGCGGCAGAACGAGATCGTCACCCTGACCTCGGGGCGCGAGCGGCGCAACGCGCGCTTTTCCGGGTCCCGGCGGCGCTACGACGCCGGCACCGGCGTGCGCTCGGCCGAACAGCTCGCCGAAGTGGTCGCCTTCTTCGAGGCCAGGCGCGGCTCGCTGCACGCCTTCCGCTTCCGCGACCCGTTCGACATGAAATCCTGCGCCTTTGCGGCTGTGCCGTCGCCGCTCGACCAGGCGGTGGGCATGGGCGACGGCGTGACGCTGCGCTTTTCGCTCGCCAAGACCTATGGCGAAGGGGCCGACGCCTATCGGCGGCCGATCGGGAAGCCGGTCGCGGACAGCGTGCGCGTGGCAATCGACGGCGTCGAGACGGCGGCGTTCACGGTCGACGCGCAAAGCGGCGAGGTCGTTTTCGCCGAAGCGCCGGCGGACGGCGCGGCGATCAGCGCCGGTTTCGAGTTCGACGTGCCGGTGCGCTTCGACATCGCGCACCTGTCGGTGAGCCTGACGGCTTTCCGCGCCGGGCAGATTCCGACGATCCCGCTGATCGAGGTGGCGCCGTGACCGACTATTCCGGGGAAATGCTCGCGCATCTCGCGCGCGAGGTGACGACGCTCTGCCACTGCTGGCGCCTGGTGCGCCGCGACGGGGCGGTCGGCGGCTACACCGACCACGACCGGCCGCTGACCGTCGGCGACACGCTCTATGAGCCGCGCTCGGGATTTTCGGCGAGCGAGGCGCGCGACACGCTGGGGCTTTCCGTGGACACGGTCGACATCGAGGGCGTGCTGTCGTCGAGCGGGATCGCGGACGCCGACGTCGCCGCCGGGCTCTATGACGGCGCCCGTGTCGAGACGCTGCTGGTCAACTGGCGCGCGCCGGAGCAGCACGCGATCATCCGCACCGCCACGATCGGCAGGACGACGCGCAGCGACGGCCGCTTCGTCGCCGAGCTGGAGAGCCCGATGCACGGCCTCGACCGGCCGGCCGGCCGCTTCGTGCGCCGCGACTGCGACGCCGAACTCGGCGACCACCGCTGCGGTTTCGATGTCGGCCGGACGGGATTTTCGGCGAGCGGCACGGTGGTTTCGACGGAGGCGCCGCTGGTGCTCGTCGTCGACGGGCTGGCGGGACATGACGCCGGCTGGTTCGCCGGCGGCGTGCTGACCTGGACGGGCGGCACCAATGCCGGGTCCGCGGCCAGGGTGGCCGAGCACCGGCCCGGCCGCGGGACGGTTCGGCTGATCCTGCGCGATCCCGACCGCTTTGCGCCGGAGGCCGGCGACGCCTTCACGATCGCCGCCGGCTGCGACAAGCGCTTCTCCACCTGCAGGGCGAAATTCGCCAATGCCGGGAACTTCCGCGGCTTCCCCCACCTGCCGGGCAACGACGCGGCCTACGGCTATGTCGCCGAGGGCGGCCAGTTCGACGGCGAGGCGCTGGTGCCGTGACGATGACGGGAGAGCAGGAAACGGCGCGGCGCGTGCTCGAGGCGGCGACCGGCTGGATCGGCACCCCCTACCGCCACCAGGCGAGCCAGAAGGGGGTGGGCTGCGACTGCCTCGGGCTCGTGCGCGGCATCTGGCGCGAGCTCTACGGCCGCGAGCCGGAGGCGCCCGGCCCCTATGCGCCCGACTGGGCGGAAGCCGGCGGCGGCGACCCGCTGGCCGAGGCGGCGCGGCGACACTGCCGCGAGCGGCCGGTCGTCGCGGCGCGGCCGGGCGACCTGATCCTCTTCCGCTGGCGCCCGCACCTGCCGGCGAAACACGCCGGCATCCTCTACGACGCGCGGCGCTTCATCCACGCCTACGAGGGGCACGCGGTGACGATCTCGGCGCTGGTGCCGCAGTGGCGGCGGCGCATTGCCGCCGTGTTCGCCTTCCCGGACTGACCCCCGGGCGACCGAACCTTCTCCGGCCGGACCTTTCCGGCTGCATCCCTCTTCGACCGAGCGAGACGAAAACCCATGGCCACGATCGTGCTTCAGGCGGCCGGCGCCTTCCTCGGCGGCTTTCTCGGCTCGACGGGCGCCGCGCTCGGCACGGCTGCCGGCGCCGTCGCCGGCTATGTGCTCGACCAGGCGCTGATCAACTCGACGCGCCACATCGAGGGCGCGCGGCTCACCTCGGCGCCGCCCTTCACGGCGGAAGACGGCGCGCCGCTGCCGAGACTCTACGGCACGGCGCGGCTCGGCGGCACGCTGATCTGGGCGACGCGCTTCGAGGAGGTGTCGACGACGACCCGCCAGGGCTTCAAGGGCGGGCCGCGGGTGACGGAATATTCCTACTACGCCAACGTCGCCTTCGCGCTCTGCGAGGGCGAGATCTCCGGTGTGCGCCGCATCTGGGCCGACGGCCGCGAACTCGACCGCACCCTCCACGAGATCCGCGTCTACCGGGGCACGGAGGACCAGGACCCCGATCCGCTGATCGCGGCCAAGCAGGGCGCGGACAACGCCCCCGCCTATCGGGGGACGGCCTATGTCGTGTTCGAGCGCTTCGCCCTCGAGGAGTACGGAAACCGCATTCCCCAGTTCCAGTTCGAGACGATCCGTGCCGTCGGCACGGTGGCCGGCAACGTGCGTGCGGTCTGCCTCATTCCCGGTGCGACGGAATACGGGCTTTCGCCGACCCCGGTGACGCGCATGCCGGGCGACGGCGAGACGGTGTCGCTCAACCGCCACGTCCTCCACGGCGAGACCGACCTTGCCGCGGCGCTCGACGAGCTGCAGGCGCTCTGTCCGAACCTCGCTCATGTCGGCCTCGTCGTCACCTGGTTCGGCACCGACCTGCGCGCCGGCCAGTGCCGGATCAGGCCGGCGCTTGCCGATATCGCGACGGAGGGCCTGTCCAAGCCGTGGCGGGCGGCGGGGCTGGACAGGGCCGATGCGGAAACCGTGTCGCAGGCCGGCGGCGGCGCGGCCTACGGCGGCACGCCGTCGGACCGCAGCGTGATCGAGGCGATCGCCGAGATCCGCACCCGCGGCCTCGGCGTGACACTCTATCCCTTCGTCATGATGGACATCCCCGCCGACAACGAACTGCCCGATCCCTATGGCGGCGCGGTGCAGGCGCCGTATCCGTGGCGCGGCAGGATCACCTGCGATCCGGCGCCGGGCGAACCGGGGACCGCCGACGCGACGGCCGCGGCACGGGCCCAGGTCGAGGCCTTCTGCGGCGACGCGACCGCGGCGGCTTTCGCCACCGCCGGTGGCGAGGTGACCTATTCAGGTCCGGCGGACGACTGGGGCTACCGGCGCTTCGTCCTGCACATGGCGCGGCTGGCGGCGCTTGCCGGCGGCGTCGACGCCTTCGTCATCGGCTCCGAGCTGCGCGGCCTGTCGACGCTGCGCGACGGCACCGGCGCCTACCCCTTCGTCGAGCAGCTCTGCAACCTGGCAGCCGAGGCGCGGACGCTGCTCGGCGAGGCGACGAAGATCACCTACGGCGCCGACTGGAGCGAATATTCCGGCCACCGTCCGCAGGACGGCAGCGGCGACGTCTCTTTCCATCTCGATCCGCTGTGGGCGCACGGCGACATCGATGCCGTCGGTATCGACAACTACATGCCGCTCTCCGACTGGCGCGACGGCGACTATGCGGGCGGCAATCCCGACGGCTTTTCCGGACCTTACGATCCGGCGGGGCTCCGCCGCTTCATCGCCGGGGGCGAAGGTTTCGACTGGTATTACGCGAGCGCCGCCGATCGTGCAGCGCGGCTTCGCACGCCGATCGAGGACGACGCCCATGGCAAGCCCTGGGTCCATCGGACCAAGGACCTCGTGGCGTGGTGGTCGAACGAGCACCACGACCGCGTCGGCGGCGTCGAGGCGGCAACGCCGACGGCGTGGCAGCCGCGCGGCAAGCCGATCTGGTTCACGGAACTCGGCTGTCCGGCCGTCGACAAGGGTCCAAACCAGCCGAACGTCTTCCCCGATCCGAAATCCTCGGAGAACGCGATCCCGCATTTCTCCAGCGGCGGCCGCTCCGATCTCGCCCAGCACCGCTTCATCGCCGCCCATCAGGCGCACTGGGATCCGGCGGCGGACGGCTTCGAGCCGGCAGCCAACCCGGCGTCGGACCGCTATGACGGGTTGATGGTCGATCCCGAACGGATCTATCTGTGGGCCTGGGACGCACGGCCGTTCCCCGCCTTTCCGCTCATCGGTGCGGTGTGGCGCGACGGCGGCAACTGGGCGACGGGCCACTGGCTGAACGGCAGGCTGGGCGGCGCCACGGCCGGCGACCTCGTCCAGGCGATCCTCGCCGACCACGACCTTCCGGCCGCGGATACCGGCGCGGCCGACGGCACGCTCCACGGCTACGTGATTCAGGATCCGCGGTCGGCGCGCGCGGCGCTCGAACCCGTCGTCGACCTGTTCGGGCTCTCGGCGTTCGAGGACGGCGGAGTCCTGCACCTGGCCGGCGAGTCGGCGTTTCGCGAGCCGATCCTCGCGGACGTCCTCGTTGCCGACGGCGACACCGTGTTCCGCGCCGAGCGCACACCGGACCACCATCTTCCGACGGAAGTTTCCGTCGCTTTCCACGACCCCCTGAGGGACTACCAAGCGTGCACGGCGCGCGCCGTGCGCCTGGGCGTGGAGGGTGTGCGGCAGGAAACCGTCGCCTTCCCCGGCGCGATGGCGGCCGGCACGGCGAGAAGCCTGGCCGAGGATCGCCTGCGCCGGCTCTGGGCGGGGCGCGACACGGTCGCCTTCGACCTGCCGCCCGCCGCGGTCGGCGTCGCTCCCGGGCGCTCCGTCCGCCTTCCCGGCCATGCCGGCGATGCCGAATTCCTCGTCGAGGCGGTCGAACAGGGACTGGTGCGGCGCATCACGGCACGGCGGATCGTGCGCGCCGTCCCGACCGCCGACGTTGCCGAGGTCCCGGCCGACAAGGCGGCGCCCGCCGTCTTCGGCGCACCGGCGGTCCAGTTCCTCGACCTGCCCATGCCGCCCGGCGGTGAGGCGCCCGAACGTGGCCTGCGCATTGCCGCCTGGGCAAGACCCTGGCGCAGCCAGGCGATTCACGCCTCGCCGGAGGCGACCGGCTTCGTCCGCCGCGCCATTGCGACGCGCGCGGCGACGACGGGCGTGCTCGTCGAGCCGCTCTCTCCCGGATACGAGGGCAGGGTGCTGCGCGGTGCGGCGCTTGTCGTGCGCCTGAACGGCGGCGCCCTGTCGAGCGTCAGCCGTGCCCGCCTGCTCAACGGTGCCAATGTGGCGGCGGTCCGTTCGCTGACCGGCGTCTGGGAAGTATTGCAGTTCGAGAGCGCCGCGGAGATCGCGGCATCGGTGTGGCGTCTCACGGACCTGCTGCGCGGCCAGTCGGGCACCGGCGACGGCGCCGCGGCCGGCGCGGCGGCCGGAGCGGCCTTCGTGCTGCTCGACGATGCGGTGGTGGCCGCGGGCCTCGCCGCTTCCGAAATCGGCCTGCTGTTGCGCTGGCGCGTCGGCCCGTCGGGCCGCGACCTGTCCGCGGCGCAGTGCGTGGAGCAGGAGATCGCCGGCGGTGTGCGCGCCCGCACGCCCTTGTCGCCCGTGCACATCCGCGCGGCGCGGTCGGCGGGCGGCGACTGGTCGGTCTCGTGGATCCGTCGCGGCCGCATCGATGCCGACAGCTGGGACGGCGCCGAGATCCCGCTCGGCGAACGGAGCGAATCCTATCGCGTCGATATCGGCCCGCCGGGCGGACCGGTCCTGCGCAGCGCGACGGCCGACGAGACGAACTGGATCTACGCCGCGGCCGATCTCGCCGCCGACTTCGCCAGTCTCCCGGCGGAGGCCGAGGTGACCGTGCGCCAGCTCGGCGCCGGCGGCTGGGGCCTGCCCGGTGTCGCGCGGATGACTTTCGACTGAGCAAAGGAGCCTGAGATGAATGATACGAAACCCTGGTACGCCTCGCGCACGATATGGGCCTCGCTGGTGACCGTGCTGCTTGCCGGCGGCAGGCTCGCCGGCCTGCGCCTCGACGGCCTCGACGAGGGCGCGCTGACCGACATGCTGCTGCAGGTCGCCACGGCGATCGCCGGCGTCGCCGCCATCGCCGGCCGCCTCGCCGCA
>DUSC01000151.1 GCA_012842935.1 Hyphomicrobiales bacterium
CCACGAGTTCCAGCGCAGGCGCGTCAAGCCGCTGCGCACGATGCGCGGCCCGAGGATGATGAAGACCATGTACATGCCGGTGGTCGAATACAGCTACACGGTCGGCGGCCGCGACCATGTAAGCCGGTCGATATGGGACGGGACCGAAGTGTCCGGCTCGCGCGTCTACGCCCAAGGGATCGCCGGCCGTTACCCGGTCGGCCGGATGGTCACCGTTCACTACGACCCGGCGGACCCCGCGAAGGCCGCTCTCGAGGTCGGCGGCGGCTGGCACTGGGCGATGCTCGCAGGCGCGGTGATCGCATTCGCCGTCGCGGCGTGGTCGACGGGCTACTTCAACTGACCGCCGACGGCCTCGAGGCCGGACCCGGTTGCGCCGCCGCGGCGGAAAGCCGCGCCCGCGAAAGCCGACATGGACGAAAGTTAAGGTGACCGTCCCGGTCGTGCAGGTTCACCTGTGCACTGCACAATCGGAGACCTTGACCATGAATCCCGTTCTTTCGCGTTGGGCCACGCCTTCCATCACCGGCCTGTTCGTCGTCTCTCTCGTCTCGGGGATCGCGATCTTCTTCGGCGTCGGCCGCGCTTACTTCACCGGCATGCACGAATGGCTGTCGATGGTGCTGGTGGTGCCGTTCGTGCTCCACCTGTGGAAGAACTGGCGCCCGTTCCTGGCGTATCTGAAACGCCCGCCCATGGCCGTGGCGAGCGCCCTGTCGCTGGCAGCCGCTCTCGCCTTCGTCGTTCCCGCGGTCGTTTCGCCGAGCGGACCGCCGCCGGAACGCGCGCTCGTCCAGTTGCTGCCCTCGCGTACGGTCGCGCAGGTGGCGCCGCTGTTCGGCCATTCGGGCGAGACCCTGGGCGCGGCGCTGAGCGCGGGAGGCTTGACCGTGGCCTCCGTCGACGACACGCTGGACAAGGTCGCGAAAGCTTCGGGTGCGACGACGTCGAAGGTGCTTTCGGTCGCACTGGCCGCGAAGAAATAGGGCCGCGGCGACCTCGGCCGCGGCGTCGGCTTCGTGCGCCGAACCCTGACGAGCCGGCCGCGGCCGGCCCGGCGATCGACTGATGACCCCCGACTCTCAGCGCCCGCGGGCGCGGCCCCACTTGTCCATCGACTGGCCGCAGGCCGTGCAGGTGTATCCGTCCGCAATCGTGCGCCCGGCGGACGGGCGGGTCCGCGCGGCCGGGACGATCTCGCCGCATTTCGGACAATGGATTCGCTCCGGCGCAGGGCCGGTGCGGAAGCGGTTGCGCGCGGCGCGCACCAGCGCACCGAGCATAACGACCGCACCGACGAGTGCGAGGACGGGGACGACCTGATCGGGCGACCGCAAGTCGGGCTTCAGCTCCGCGGCTTGAGGTTCTCCGGGTCGTAGAGCGGCTTGTAGCCGACGCCGGCCACCTCGACCGGATAGGTCTCGCCGAAGTATTCGACGATCAGCTTGCGCCCTTCCTGGCAGTACGACCACGGCAGATAGGCGAGCGCGATGTTCTTGCCGATCGTCGGGCCGTAGGCGACCGACGTGGTGAAGGAGCGTCGGCCGAGTTCGTCGACCAGCGTCTCGCCCGTCTCCGGATCCATCACCGGCATCGTACCGACCGGATAGCGCGCGACGCCCTTGGAATCGACGTTGTCGGTCATGACGAGCGTGCACAGCATCGCCGGCTGGTGCGGCCGCGCCCTGTATTCCAGGTGCTTCGCCTTGCCGCGGAAATCCGCCTCCTTGACCTTCGGTCGCGCCAGGTCGGCCTCGAACAGGTTGTACTCCGTCAGGAGGTCGGCATTCTGCAGCCTCAGGCTCTTCTCCATGCGCCGCGAGTTGGCGTAGGTCTCGACGCCGAAGGCCATGACGCCGGTCGAGCGGAGCGCGTCCCAGACGGCAAGGCCGTCCTCGTAGCGCATGTGCAGTTCCCAGCCCTGCTCGCCGACATAGGAGATGCGGAATGCGGTCACGTCCTTGCCGGCGATGCGGATCGGCTTGATCGCGGCGAACGGGAAGGCCTCGGGCGACAGGCCGGCCGGATCCTCGACGACCTTCTGCAAAGTGGTGCGCGCGTTCGGACCCCAGATACCGATGGTGATATACTTTTCCGTGACGTCGGTGACGGTGACGTCGAAGCCCTTGTCCTCGGCGATCCGCCTCACGTAGTGGAAGTCGCGCGGACCGGCGTCGGCGCCGTCGATCACCCGGCAGCGGTCGGCCATGCGGATGACGGTCAGGTCGGCGCGCACCATGCCCTCGTCGTCGAGGAAGTGCGTGTAGATGCCCTTTCCGATGTTGGCGTCGCCGCCGATCTTGGCCGCGCACAGCCATTCGAGCAGCGCGACGTGGTCGGGGCCTTCCACGTCGAACATGTAGAAATGCGACAGGTTGACGATGCCGCAGTCCTCGCTCATGGCGAGGTGCTCGGCATTGGAGACGCGCCAGAAGTGGCGGTTGTCCCACTCGTTCGCGCGCACCGGCACGCGGTCGCCGTACTTCTCCAGGAGATGCTCGTTGGCGGCGTAGCCGTGGGCGCGCTCCCAGCCGCCGAGCTCCATGAAGTAGCCGCCGAGTTCCTTCTCGCGCTCGTAGAAGGGCGAGCGGCGCACGTTGCGGCCGGTCGCGTAGGGCTCGCGCGGGTGGACGGCCGGATTGTAGATCTTCTGCGCCGCCTCGCCGCAGCGCCCGGCGATGAAGTCCTCCTCCATCTGGTGCGGGTAGTAGCGCGAGTAGTCGATCCGGGCGTGGTCGATCGCCGTGCGCCCGTCGGTCATCCAGTCGGCGACGAGCTTGGCCATGCCCGGCGCGTCCTTGACCCAGATGGCCACCGCGTACCACAGCCCCCTCACCTTCTGGCTCTCGCCGATCGACGGGCCGCCGTCGGCCGTCACCTGGAGCAGACCATTGAAGGAGCGGCGCTCGTCATAGCCGAGCTCGCCGAGGATCGGGGTGAGCTCGATCGCGCGCTCGAGCGGTTCCAGGATCTGTTCCATGTCGAGGTCGCGCTGCGAGGGCGACAGCCGCGCCTGATGCTTCTCGAGCAGGTCGCGCGGGTGGCAGAGCCGCGGCTCCTTCTCCTCGTAGTAGCCCCATTCGATCATGCCGCCTTCCGAGGTGGTCGGATCGCCGGTGTCGCGCATGTAGGCGGAGTTGCCCTGGTCGCGCAGCAGCGGATAGCCGATCTCCTTGCCGGTGCCGGCGAACGCAGTGTACGGACCGAAGAAGGTGAGCGGATGGTCGACCGGCATGACAGGCAGGTCCTCGTCGGCCATTGCGGCGATCAGCCGGCCCCACAGACCGGCACAGACGATCACGTGGTCGGCTTCGATGGTTCCGCGCTCGGTGACGACGCCGCGGATGCGCCCGTTCTCGATCTTCAGCGCCGTCGCCGGCGTGTTGGCGAAAGCCTGCAGCTTGCCGGCGGCGACACCCATGTCGATCAGCTTGCCGGCGACGGTCTGCGAACGCGGGATGACCAGCCCGGCGTCCGGGTCCCAGAGGCCGCCCTGCACCTTGTCCTCCTCGATCAGCGGGAACTTCCGCTTGATCTCGGCCGGCCCGATCAGGCGGGCACGCGTGCCGAAAGCCTTCGCCGAGGCGACCTTGCGCTTGATCTCGTCCATGCGCGCATCGTCGCCGACGCGCGCCACTTCAAGTCCGCCGATGCGTTCGTAGTGGCCGAGCCTGTCGTAGAAGGATACCGAGTAGAGCGAGGTCCAGCACGACAGGAAGTCGTGGCTGGTCATGTAGCAGAAGTCGGAAGCGTGCGCGGTCGAGCCGATGTCGGTCGGTATGCCGGACTTGTCGATGCCGACGATGTCGTCCCAGCCGCGCTCGATCAGATGGTGGGCGATCGAGGCGCCGACGATACCGCCCAACCCGATGATGACAACCTTCGCTTTTGTCGGAAACCCAGCCATTGCCCGCGACCCCGATGTGGAATTTTCGGCACACTATAGGGCGCTTCGCCACGATTGCAGCCTGTTTGCGACATGCCGGAAACGCCCCGCGACCTGCGGCGATCGGGATGCCCAGCCGGCCGCATCGGGCCTCGCGCCGAACCGCGACGGGATCGGCGCGCCGGTCGCGGGCGACGTGTCAGGCGAAGGCCCAGACGTCCTCGGCCTGGAAGCCGACCTGGTAGCCGGCAGTCTTCAGCTTGACCACCACCTGGCCGATCTCGGCGGCGGGCAGCGCGCCGACTTCGATCTTGATCATCCCCGGACGGTACCGGGCAAGATCGAGCTGGTCGAGGACGATCCAGTCGGCGCCCTCGCAGTCGACCAGGAACGCGTCGATGTCGTCGATGCCGTTACGATCGAGCAGCGTCTGCAAGCGCTCTGACGGTACCTCGATGTCTTTCAGGTGCGGGGCAAAACGGGCGAAATTCGCGTCCGCCTCTCCCCAGGCGTTCTTGCCGGACATCAGGTTCGTGTCGGTAACGGACGAACAGCCGATGAATTCGATCGGCAGCGTTCCCGCCTCCAGCGCAGCCGCATCGAACGTGTGCACGGTGATCGTGCCCCTCGTCCCTGTGACCGCGACCGGCTCGATGACAAAACGCTCGGTGTCGGGATAATTCGCGCGCAAGCGCTTCTGGTTGTACGGGATCGGCTCGACGAGCACCGCCCGCGACCCTCGGATCCGGTGGAGCCAGGGTGTCACGTCGTCGAACAGCAGACCGTCGCAGGCGCCGACATTGACCATCTGGAAGGGCTTTCCGCCGGACAGTGAACGCAGCGCGGCTGCCGCCAGGAACCTGGTGCCGCGCAGTGAAGGTGCGCGGGACAGGACGGAAGCGGGCAGTGCCGCCGCTGCGACGAGGCGTGCGAGGCCCGATGCGATGCTCATGGACGTGCGCCTCCGGTTGAGAGGTGGTCTGGCCGGTTTCCGGCATTCCGCGCGGCACTTCGCCAAAGCGCGGCGAGCGGAACCGCGATCAGCAGGAACGGCGGGAACAGGTTCGGCAGGTAGATGCGCGTGTCATGGATCGGGAAGACCGCGAACTTGGCGAGGACCGCGAGGACGAGGGCGGCAAACAGGATCCCCGTCCGCCGGTCCAGGCCGAAGCCGGCGCGCGACGCCGCGAGCCAGCCTCCGAGCGCGAGAACGGCGACGCCGACCCAGGTATTGAAGCCGACCGCGCGCACCGCCGCATTGACGAAAGCCTTGGCGTAGGCCGCGACGGAGAAGGCCGGATCGAAGCCGTCCATGTTGAGCTGCTGCTCGATGCTCGAGAAGTAGAGATGCGGCCACCAGCCGGGATGCCCGGCCCAGCGCGACACGGCGACGTAGACGATCGCGGAGGCGAGGAAGCCCGCGATGACGCCTGCGGAGCGGACGCGAAAGGTCGCGGTAAGGACGAAGAGGACACCGGCGAAGACGATGTTGTCGGGGCGGATCGCCACGGTGAGCGTGAGCAGAATCGCCGCGGGAACCTCCCGCCTCTCGACATAGGCGAGCAATGCGCCGAGCATCACCGCCGCGCACAGAAGGTCGGGCGAGTTGGCCCTCGCCGCGGCGCCGAATTCGAGCGCCATCAGGACGCCGGCTGCCAGCGGCGCCAGCGCCAACAGCCGCTGGCGGGCGAGCCAGAGCAGCGTCACCGCGCCGAAGAGCAGCACGGAAAAGACCTGGATCGCCTGCATGGCGGCGACCGGCGACATGACCTTGCTCATCGCCGAAAGGAGTTCGGCATAGACGAACTTCACCCGGTACATGACGAGTTGGGAATGGAAATCGGCGGCATTCGCCGCCATGTGGCTGCGGTAGCCGCCTCCGTCGTCGGTCAACGCCCGCCAGTCGCTTTCGGAGACGGCGGCCTTCACCGTGCCGTAGACGTAGTCGTGGAGCGCCTGCGGATCCGGGTAGGTCCCCTCCTCCGCCACGGCGAGATAGGGAAGCATGTCCCAATTGGCGTCGGGCAGGACCACGACGGTCGCTGCGGTCAGCAGCATGTAGAGCGAGAAGAGCGCCGCGCCGAGCAGCGCCGCGTTCTTCGCATAGAGGTCGCCCGCAAAGTCGAGCGCGGCGATGCCGAGCCTGTCGAACAGGCCTGAGGGTGCGGGCGCCCGCGTCAGCATGGCTCAGCCCACCTGGCTCTTCAGGAAGTCCTTCACGATGCTGGTGATGCCGCGCGCGAGCAGCGAGTCGAGCGCCTCGACGAAGCGGTCGACGTGCTCCTTCCGGCAGATCAGGGGCGGCTCGAGCCGGATGACGTTGCGGTTGTATTCGGTGAAGGCGACGAGCACGTCGTAGTCGCGCAGCAGCAGCGCGCCGATGAAGCCGGACAGCGAACCCTTCAGCTTGTCGTCGAGCAGCGACACCATGGGCCGCAGAACCATCGGCAGCGTCTGGGAGAAGTCCTGGAATTCCAGGCCCACCATGAAGCCCTTGCCGCGGACCTCCTTGATGATCTTCGGATATTTTGCCTGCAGTGCGGAGAGCCGGGCGAGCAGGTAGTCGCCGGTCGCCGCCGCATTGTCGATGAGCCCCTCGTCGTAGAGCACGTTGAGCGCCTCGATCGAGGTGATGCAGGCCTCGCCGATGCCGCCGAAGGTGGCGGCGGCGTGGATCATCGCCGTCTTCGGCGTGCCATAGGCCTTCATGTACACCTCGCGGCGGGCGATCATGGCGCCCATCGCCGTCTTGCCGCCGCCGAGCGATTTCGCCAGCGCGGTGACGTCGGGAACGACGCCGTAATGCTCGAAGGCGTAGAAGCGGCCGGTGCGTCCCACTCCGCACTGCACCTCGTCGGCGACCCACAGAACGCCGTACTGGTCGCACAGCTTGCGCAGCTTCTGCCAGAACTCCGCCGGCGCCTGGATGATGCCGCCGCCGCCCTGGACGGTTTCGAGCACGATGGTGCCGATCTCGGGGTCCGAACGGAACGCGTTCTCGATGGCGTCGATGTCGCCGAACGGCACGCGCACCGTGTTGCCGACGAGCTTGAACTCGCCGCGGTAGAGCTGGCCGTCGGTGATGGACAGCACGCCCTTGGTCTTCCCGTGGAAGGAATTCTCCGCATAGACGATCTTCGGCCGCTTCGGCCCGGCGGCGCGCTCGGCAACCTTGACCGCCGCTTCCATGGCCTCCGATCCGGACGAGCCGAGGAAGACCATGTCGAGGTCGCCCGGCGAGCAGGCCGCGATGTTGTGTGCCAGCGCCGCGGCATACTGCGACATGAAGGCGATGGCGATCTCGTGGCGTTTCTCCTCCTGGAATTTGCGCCGGGCCTCCAGGATGCGCGGATGGTTGTGGCCGAGCGCCAAGGAGCCGAAGCCGCCGAAGAAGTCGAGGATCTTCCGTCCGTTCTGGTCGATGTAGTACATGCCCTCGGCGCGCTCGACCTTCACCTTGTGGAAGCCGAGCAGCTTCATGAAGTGGAGCTGGCCGGGATTGAGATGGGCCTTGAACAGGTCGGTCATGCGCGCCACGTCGAGCGACTTGGCGTCCTCGACGGAGAGCAGGTTCGGCTTCGGCGTCGCGTGCGCCGCGAGCGTCGGCGCGTCGACGACGGCGCGCGTCGCGGCGTGGTCGGGACGGGTCATCACGTTCATGTCTTCGTTCCTTGTCATTCGGCCGGCACGCTGTGCGCGGCAGCGACGGCGCGGCCGTCCTTCTTGGCGCGGTATTCCGAATAGGCGGCGATCAGCATGTCCTCGTCGCGGAACTGCGGCACCCAGCCCAGTTCGCGCTTGCCTTTCGACACGTCGAGCACGCATTCCTCGTCGGCGATCAGGTACTGTTCGGGGTCCATGATCGGCATGTTCAGCAGATCGAGCAGGTCGAGCGTGCGCTTGACCGCCCAGGCGGGCGTCGGCAGCAGGATCGATTTCGACCCGGCGTGGCGGATCAGGTCGCCGAGCAGTTTCCTGACCGGCGGCGGATTGAGCGAGCCGAGATTGTAGGCTTCGTTCGGCACACCCGCCTTCCAGGCGAGCCGCGCCGCTTCGGCGCAGTCGAACACCGAGATGAACTGGTAGGGATTGCGTCCCGAGCCGATCATCGGCACCGGCAGGTTCCAGTCGATCAGCTTGAACAGCTTCTCGAGGATGCCGAGACGGCCGGGGCCGATGATGAGGCGCGGGCGAAACAGCGAGATGCGCATGCCGCGCAGGCGCCAGTCGGCCGCGAGTTCCTCCGTCTTCAGCTTCGACAGGCCATATTCGCCGAGCGGCGCGACGGGATGGTCTTCCGTCATCGGACAGGTGACGGTATGGCCGTAGATCATGTCGGTGGTGAAATGCACCAGCCGGTCGGCACCGGCGTCTGCCATGGCGTGAATGATGTTGACCGTGCCGTGGTAGTTGACCGGCCAGAAGAAGTCGTGGCGCTTGGCGCGTACCTGGATCGGCGACAGCATCTTGGCCGACAGGTTGTAGACCATGTCGCCGGCCTCGATGCCGACCGCCGCGACCGAATCCGGATCGGTCACGTCGCAGCGGACGAAGCGGGCCTTGCCGTAGTGCGACAGGTCGCTCCGGACGATGTCGGCGACGACGACCTCTTCGCCGTCGGCGAGCAGTTTCGGAGCAAGATGGCGGCCGACGAATCCGTCGCCGCCGAAGATCACGTGTTTCATCGGACGAGCTCGCTGGTCTGAAGGTTCTGGTTCGGATTGGTGGCGGAAGGCTCGGCATGGACGCGGCCGCTCTGCGCGATCAGCACCGTGCCGACGCAGATGAAGGCGATGCCGGCGATTCGCAGCGCGTTGAGGTCCTCGCGGAAGACGAAGTAGGCGAACACGGCGACGACCACATAGGCGAGGCTGAGGAAGGGATAGGCGAAGGACAGGTCGACCTTCGACAGCACGTAGAGATGGGAGGCCATCGAGATGACGAAGGTGAGCAGGCCGAAGAACACCCACGGGCTGAACACGATCGCCAGGATCTTCACTGCCGGATTGACCCCGGCGAAGCTGATCGGCCCGAGTGTCGTCATGCCTTGCTTGAGCATCAGCTGCGCGGCGGCATTGGTCAGCACGGTGAATAGGATGAAAGGCAGGAACTTCATGTCGTCCTCGCTCGGCGGCCTGTGTTATCGCACAGTCGGCAGCATTCGGATAAGTCGATGATATGACTTGAGTAAAATTGACATTTACTTGATATTTACCTTGTTTCTCGAGTATTTTATCTTTCCGGCCATCAGGACGGGTGGCGCCGACGCCGGCAGCCGCATGGCCGTCCGTCGCCAGAAATCGGACATGAAGGCCGGATCGCGGCTGGCCTCAAGCTCCCGCCAGCGGGGGAAGGACGCGGCGAACACCTTGGCGCTCATGCGCGCGTCCTTGTAGGGATTGACGGCGCCGCCGGCGGCCACGGTCACCTGGTCGAGCTCGCGCAGCAGCGAAAGCGTCTTCTCGCCGCGGTTGGGGAAGTCGAGGGTGAGCGTGTAGCCCGGCCGCGGAAAGGACAGCAGTCCCGGGGACGCCACCTTGCCGAAGCGCTTGAGCACGGTCAGGAACGATCCCTCGCCTGCGTCGCGGGCAATCCGCAGCAGCTCGGCGACGGCGGTCCTGGCCGCCTCTTCGGGAATGACGCTCTGGTGCTGGAACAGGCCGCGCGGACCGTAGAGGCGATTCCAGTGGCCGACCCCGTCGAGCGGGAAGAAGAACGTGTCGGCGCTGCTGCGGTGCGGAGCGGCCGACGCCCCCTTGCGCGAGTAGTAGGCTCCGTTGAACAGCCGCAGGAATGGCCGGCCGATCACGCTGAAGGGCGGACGGAACGGCACGCTCGGGCGGAACGGGAGGCCGCGCGCCTCCACCGGCGCAGAATCGGCCGCGTGGTTTCCGGCGATCAGCAGGCCACGGCCTGCGGACCCTCCCGACGCGAGCTGGTCGATCCAGGCGACCGCGTATTCGTTGTCGTCGTCGGCCGCCGCGGCGACGTCGAAAAATTCCGCCAGGTCGCGGAAGCGGGTGACGCGCTCGTCGACATCCGTGGATGCGACCTTCATCATCCTGACTTCGGCGCTGAGGATCAGGCCGGTCAGGCCGAGCCCGCCGATCGTCGCCCGGAACAGCTCGACGTTCTGCGTCGGGCTGCAGCGATGGTAGACGCCGTCCGAGCGCAGCAGCGTCAGCGACTCGACATGGCAGCCGAATGTGCCGCGTCGATGGTGGTTCTTCCCGTGGACGTCGTTGGCGATCGCGCCGCCGAGCGTGATGAATCGTGTTCCGGGAACGACCGGCGGAAAGAAGCCCTGCGGGCAGACATGCGCGATGATATCTGAAAGCATCACCCCCGCTTCGGCCTTGAGCAGGCCGGTTTGCGGATCGAAGTCGATGATGCGGTTGCGGCTGCGCATGTCGATCAGCGTCCCCAGCCCGTTCAGGCAGGAATCGCCGTAGCTGCGACCGTTCCCGTAGGCCAGCATCGCGTTGATGCCGGCGCTGCGGTCGCGCAGGCGGCGTTCGCCCTCGGCGGGGTCGACGACCTGCGGCGACGGTCGGCCGACGAGGCCGAAACTCTGGATATGGGCGGTCATCAGATCAGCGCTCCGGCAAGCACCAGCGCGGCGCCGAACGCCGCCATGGCCTGGCTGCGCCAGTCGCGGATAATGAAGACGATCGGGTCGTCGTGCATCTCGTCGCGACGCGCCAGGATCCAGATGCGCATCGTCAGGTAGAGCACGATCGGCGCCAGCGGCCAGACGAACCACGGTTCCGGATAGAGTTCGCGCACCGCGTCGCTGTCGATGTAGAGCGCGAGCACGAGCGCCGACGAGAACGCCGACGCCATGCCGGCCTGCGCGACGATCTCCTGATCCTCCGTCCGGTAGCCGCGGCCGGCGATCCGCTCGCCCTCGCTCAGCGTCGTCGAGCGCAGTTCGACATAGCGCTTCACAAGCGCCAGCGAGAGGAAAAAGAAGATGGAGAAGGCGAGAAGCCAGAACGAGGCCTCGATGCCTGTCGCCGCCGCGCCCGCAAGCACGCGTATCGTGTAGAGCCCGGCGAGCGTCAGGACGTCGATGAGAAGCATCCGCTTCAGTGACAGCGAATAGGCCGTGGTGATGACGAGATAGGCGGCGAGCGCGGCGCCGAAGAGCGGCGGCAGGAACAGCGCTCCCCCGGCGCTGACGGCGAGCAGGACGGCGATCGCAGCGAGGCCGACCGGGATCGGGACAAGCCCGCTGGCGAAGGGTCGCCGGCGCTTGGTGGGGTGGGCGCGGTCGACGGCGAGATCGAAGAAGTCGTTGACGACATAGATCGCCGAGGCGGCCGTGCTGAAGGAGACGAAGGCGATGGCGCAGGCCAGCAGCGCCCCGGGATCGGAATACCGCTGCGCGAGAATCAACGGCACGAAGACGAGAAGATTCTTAAGCCATTGGTGGACACGCAGCATGCGCGCGACGGCGCGCAGGTCGACTTTCGCCGCCTCGATCAGTTCGCCGCCGTGCTGGCGGTGCCAGCGCAAGGCGGCACGGTCCGGCGCGACGACGACTGCCCTGCGCGCCGAATCGAAGATGGCGATGTCGTGCCGGCTGTTGCCGAGATAGTCGTAGCCGCCGTCGCCGTAGGATTCTGCGAGCGCCGCGCTCTTGCGCCCGGACGTGAGGTTGTGCGTACCGTCCGTCGCCATGACCCGGTCGAACAGGCCGAGATATGCGGCGATCGCTTCGGCGAACCGGCGCGGCGTCCCGGTGGCGAGAACGATCGTGCGCCCGGCAGCGCGCGCCTCCCGCAGGCGCGCGACGACCTCCTCGCGGTAGGGAAGCGTTGCCGGATCGATGTCGACGCGCGCCGCGATCTCGAGTTTCAGCCGGGCCGGGCCGCCGCGGACCAGCCACAAAGGCGCCAGGAACAGGTAGAGCGGATTCCTGCGCAGCAGCAGGAACAGCCCCTCCCACAGGAGGTCGGTCGCGATCAGCGTACCGTCCAGATCGACCGCCAGCGGAACCGCCGTGCTATCGGTTCGTGCGTCCATGCCCCATTCTCCGCGCTGGCGCCGAGGAGACGCGCCGCAGTGCCGGGTATAGGACGAAGACCGTTTTCGACGGTTAAAAAGGGGCCGCAGACCGCCGTGTTGCCGACCATTTTGCGGTTCAGGATGAACGGCGGGTTACCCGGAAAATTAAAAGGCCGGAGATCGCTCTCCGGCCCTCCCTCGCGGGACTTTCGCGCGGTTACTTGATCCTGCCGACGCCGCCCGAGATCTCGACCGTCTCCGAGCCGTTCAGCGCCTCGCGGTCGCCGTTCGGCATCGTCACGAAGCAGCCGTTCGGGCAGAACTGTACGGTTTCGCCGGCGCCGATGGCGATCTCGGACTTGCTGCCGCCCTCGGTCACGATCAGCGTGCGCGGCTCGCTGTCGAGGTTGACGGCGCTCGCGGCCATCCCGTGGCCGCTCATCGCGGCCAGTCCGGCAAGGGCGAGACAGAACTTCTTCATGGCTCAATCGGTGTTTCCACCGCCTCTGCATGTCGGAAGAGCCCCTTCGGCCTTCCTGTCGCGGAACCTTATAGGAGATCGAAGCTGAACGGCAACTGAATGGAATGGCTACACCGGATCGGGGCGTTTTCGGCGGCGGACCGCCGGCGCGGCCTGCGCCGCCTGCGCGACCGGAACGGGCGGCGCCGACATGTCGCCCGCCGGCGGTTCGCTCTCGCGGCGCAGCAGCACCTCGCGCTGCGGGAACGGGATCACGATCCTCTCGCGCTCGAAGGCCTCGACGATGGCGAAGCGGATGTCGTTCTGCACGGCGAGGCTGCCGAGGATGTCGGCCAGGAAGACGCGGACCTCGAAGTTCAGGGAGGAATCGCCGAACCCGCTGAAATGGACGAAGGGCTCCGGGTTCTTCAGCACCGACGGATGGCTTCGAGCGATGTCGAGCAGGATCGCATGGACCTTGCGCGGATCGCTGCCATAGGCGACTCCGACGGGGATCTCGACGCGCCCCAGCCGGTTCCTGTGCGTCCAGTTGCCGACCGCGGCGTTGATCAGTTCAGAATTCGGCAGGATGACCGTCTGCCGCTGGAATGTCTCGATCTCGGTCGCCCTGACGCTGATCTTCTTGACCGTACCGGACACCGTTCCGGCGACGATCCAGTCGCCGACCTTGAAGGGGCGTTCCGCGAGGAGGATCAGGCCCGAGACGAAGTTCGACACGACGTTCTGCAGGCCGAATCCGATGCCCAGCGAGAGCGCGCCCGCGACCAGAGCGAGGTTCGAGAGATCGATGCCGGCCGCCGAGATGCCGAGCAGTCCGGCCAGCACGATGCCCGCATAGCCGACACCGGTGCGGATCGAGTTGCGCACGCCGGCGTCGACCCGGCCGCGCGCCATCACCGAGCCGTCCAGCCATCCCTGGAACCAGCGCGTCAGGAAATAGAGGACCACGAAGACGACAATGCCGGTCAGGATGCCGGTGAGCGAAAACGAGAACGAGCCGATCGTGATCTCGGTCGCCAGCCGGTAGAGCCAGGCGGTGATGTCGCCGGGCTGAAACCCCCACTGCAGCAGGATCAGGGGCAGTCCGATCATGATGATGACGAGGTTGATGGCGACCGAGACGACCAGGCCGAGCTGGTCGAGCGTAGTCTCGTCGACCTTGAACCACAGCCGGTACCGGCGGCCGAGCGCCGTGCTGGCGAAGGCGCCCTCGGCGGCGATCGCCGCCGCCGACTGGAACCCGATATACATCGTCGCCAGGATCGCGCCGGTGACCACGATCTGTTGCGACATGAATCGCGCCAGGCCGATGTAACCGAGCAGCCCGGCGACGATCGTCGCGCCGCCCAGGCCGTACAGGAGCAGGCGGAAGGCCGGATGCCAGGGCCGGGCCTTGCCCTTCGCGTCGACGAAGGGTTTCACTAGGCCGATGAGCACGATCAGCGCGCCGGTGAGGAAGGTCGAGACCAGGCTCTCGCCGACGGTCAGCGACAGCGGCGATCCGAGAACCTCGAAGACCCTGGAGAGGAAATGGTCGAGGCCGGTGAAGAAGGCCGTCGCCGAGACGAGCGCCACGAGGAGGCGCCCCGCCGACCGTCCGACGGGGATCAGTCTCCATTCGGGCTGCGCCGGCGCAAGCACGGCCCGCGCGAGCCGATGGACGAAGAAGACGACGGCGACGACGTAGAACAGCGAGCGGAGCATCACGCCGATGTCGCCGCGCAGGACGCTGTAGTAGTCGAAGAAGAAATAGGTCGCGGCGAGGAACACGGAGAGCGCCGCCGACGGCAGGAGCGTCGACCAGAACGCCACCGACAGGCGGCCGAGATAGGAGGGCTGCGTCTCCGACGGGTCGGCGGCGAACAGGCGGCCGAACAGCCGCCTGCCGCCAATGACCAGGACGGCCGCCGCCGCCAGCGCGAAGAACGCGGCCGCGGTCACCGACCTGAGCTTGAACTGGAAGACGAAACGCAGCCAGGACGACACGGTCCGGTAGAAGTCGCCCATCTCCTCGGAGAACGCCGTCAGCACCTCGCCGACGAGCGCGTAGTCTATCGTGTAGCGCTTGGTCAGCAGCCGCGCGAACAGGTCGCGGCGCTTCGCGGCGATGTCGTCGATCAGCCGCTTGACGCGCACCGACAGGTTCTCGGCGACGCCGAGCAGGACGTTGATCTCGGCCTTTTCGGCGACCAGATTCTGGCGCTCCCCGGCGACGATGTCCGGCTCGGCCGGCTGACCGTCGCCCGGCGCCGGGCCGAGCTGTTCCAGGCGGGCATTGATCTCCGCGAGGCGCGGCCTGAACGCCAGGCCGCTCTTCAGCAGCGCCTGCGAGACGGTTTCGAGTTCCGTTCTCAGGGCTACCAGCTTGGCGTCATCCTCGGTGCTTGCGGCGACCTTCCGGTCGAGTTCGTCGATCTTCGCCGTAAGGCGGTCGAGTTCAGCCTGCTGCTCGCCGATGAGGCCGGCGCCGTAGCTTCCGACGTTCTGGGCCGAGGCCGCCGCGGTCCAGAAGAGCGCGCAGACCGCGATCAGGAGGATGGGAAGGCGCCGCATGGTCTGGGTCGGCATCGTGTCCTTGTCCGGCCGTTCGGCCACGGCCGTTCGATCCTTGTCCGTGCCTTGATAATCAGCCGCGCCGTACCCGGCAAGCCGCCGGCGGTCGCGGCATCCGCCATTGCCCTGCGAGGTCGGCCATGCGAAAGGCCATGGCGGAAAATTCGCCGTGGTGACCGGACGCCCCCTATAGGCTCGCGCATCGCATGAAACGGAATGCCCCGATGGCGGAATACTCGGCCCTTTCCCTGCTCCGGAACGCGCTCGGCGGCAATCGCGACTGGGCGCCGGCCTGGCGAAAGCCCGATCCCAGGCCGGCCTATGACGTCGTCATCGTCGGCGGTGGCGGACACGGTCTGGCGACCGCCTACTATCTCGCCAGGGAGCACGGCATCACCGACGTGGCGGTGCTGGAGAAAGGCTATGTCGGCTCCGGCAATGTCGGCCGCAACACCACCATCGTGCGCTCCAACTACCTTCTTCCGGAATCGATCCGCTTCTACGAGCACTCGCTGAAACTCTGGGAGAACCTCTCCCACGACTTGAACTACAACGTCATGTTCTCGCAGCGCGGCATGCTGAACCTCGCGCACACGCCGGGCCAGGCCGACGAATTCATCCGCCGCGGCAATGCCATGCGCCACGAGGGCGTCGACGCCGAATGGTTGACGCCCGCCGAGATCGCGCGCCGCGTCCCCGGCCTCGCCATCGGCGGATCGGCGCGCTTTCCCGTCGTTGGTGGACTGATGCAGCCGCGCGGCGGCACCGCCCGCCACGACGCGGTCGCGTGGGGCTATGCGCGGGGCGCGGACCGCCGCGGCGTCGACATCATCGAGAACTGCGAGGTCGTCGGCTTCCTGCGCGACGGCGACCGCATCACCGGGGTCAGGACGACGCGCGGCGAGATCCGAGCGGCCAAGGTGGGCGTCGCCGTCGCCGGCAGCACCGGACACGTCATGAAGATGGCGGGCATCGAACGGCTTCCCATCGAGAGCCATGTGCTGCAGGCGTTCGTCTCCGAATCGCTGAAGCCGCTCATCCACACCGTCGTGACCTTCGGTGCCGGTCATCTCTACGTGTCGCAATCCGACAAGGGCGGCCTGGTCTTCGGCGGCGACATCGACGGCTACAATACCTACGCCCAGCGCGGCAACCTGCCGGTCGTCGAGGAGGTCATGTCCGAAATGGTGGCGCTGTTCCCCGGTCTGGCGCGGGTCAGGCTGCTGCGCTCCTGGGGCGGCATCATGGACATGTCGATGGACGGCTCGCCGATCATCACGCGCGGCCCTCTGCCGGGCATGTATCTCAACTGCGGCTGGTGCTACGGCGGTTTCAAGGCGACACCTGCCTCCGGCTGGTCGTTCGCCTGGACAATCGCCAGGGACGAGCCGCATCGCATCAACGCTCCCTACACGCTCGACCGCTTCTATCGCGGCGCCGTCATCGACGAGAAGGGCCAGGGCGCGACGCCCCGGCTGCACTGAGAATGCTGATCACCTGCCCTTACTGCGGCCCGCGCGACGTGTCCGAGTACACCTATCAGGGCGAAGCCGGCCGCCGGCGTCCCGATCCGGCCTCCGCCGACCGCGCCGCCTGGGACGCCTATGTCTACGACCGGTTGAACCCCGCCGGCGAGCACAGCGAGTTGTGGCAGCATTCCGGCGGCTGCCGCTCCCACCTGGTCGTCACGCGCAACACGCTGACCCACGTCATCTCGTCCGTCGCCTTCACCCGCGAGGCAGGCCGCAGCCACGGCCGGCGCGGCAAGGGAGCCCGCCGATGAGCCCTCGGCGCACCCCGGACGGCGGCCGCATCGACCGGTCGCGACAGGTCCGCTTCACTTTCGACGGGACGAGCTATTCGGGCCACCCCGGCGACACGCTCGCCTCGGCGCTGCTTGCCAATGGCGTCACGCTGTTCGGACGCTCGTTCAAGTACCATCGCCCGCGCGGCGTCATGACCGCCGGCATCGACGAGCCGAACGCGCTGGTCACGGTGCTCGAGGGCGATGTTCGCGAGCCCAACATCCCGGCGACGATGCTGGAGATCCGCGACGGGCTGACCGTCGTCAGCCAGAACCGCTATCCGTCGCTCGCCTTCGACCTCGGCGCGATCAACGGCCTTGCCGGCAGGCTGTTTTCGGCCGGCTTCTACTACAAGACCTTCATGGGACCGGTGATCGGCCCGCTGAAGGGCACGCGCTTCTGGATGTTCTGCGAGTGGTTCATCCGCCGCGCCGCCGGCCTCGGCCGGGCCGGACATGCCGCGGATCGGTCGCGCTACGAACGTGTCAACGCCTTCTGCGACGTGCTCGTCGTCGGCGCCGGCCCCGCCGGCCTGATGGCGGCGCGCGCCGCGGCCGACGAGGGCCGCCGCGTCATCCTCGCCGATCTCGACGCCCGCCCGGGCGGCTCGGCCAACTGGTCCGACGAGACGATCGACGGCATGGCAGCGCCGGAATGGGTGGCCACGATGCTCGCCGAGCTCTCCGGGCGCGACAATGTCCGCATCCTGCCGCGCACGACCGTATGGGGCTATTACGACGACAACACGCTCGCCGCGCTCGAACGAGTCACCGACCACAAGGCGAAGCCCGAGACCGGCGAGCCGCGCCACCGCACCTGGACCATCCGCACCGGCTCGGTCGTGCTGGCGACCGGCGCGCTGGAGCGGCCGATGGTCTTCCCGGGCAACGACCGTCCGGGCGTCATGCTCGCCGCCGCCGCCGAGCGCTACGCAAGCGAATTCGGCGTTCTCGTCGGCGAGCGCGCCGTGCTCTTCACCAACAACGACCGCGCCTACCGCTCCGCAGCGGCTCTCGCCCGCGCCGGGGCGAAGATCGGCACCATCGTCGACGTGCGCGACACCGTGTCCGCCGCCGCGCAGCGGCTGGCCTCCGAATGCGGCGCCGAGCTGTTGACCGGCCGCGCCGTCGTTGCCACGGAAGGACGCAGCCGGCTCACGGGCGTCACGGTGCGCGCTTTCGACGCGAAGAGCGGAGCGGTTTCGGGCGACGCCCGCAACCTCGCCGCCGACTGCCTGCTCGTTTCCGGCGGCTGGTCGCCGGCATTGCACCTCGCCAGCCAGGCCGGGGCGAAGCCGCGCTGGGACGCCGCCCTGCAGGCCTTCCTGCCGCCCGAACCGACACAGAACTGGGTCGCCGCCGGTGCCGTTGCCGGCGCCTATACGACGGCCGAGGCCCTGCGCCAGGGTCTGGAGGCCGGCCGCAGGGCGGCGGGGTCGTCTGACGACCGCGGGGAGATCGGCATTCCGCTGGCCGCCGACGACGAACTCGACCCGGCGCCGGCGCCGGTCTTCGAGATCCGCGCCGACGGAAAGGCCTTCGTCGACCACCAGCACGACGTCACGGCCGACGACGTCCGCCTCGCCCACCGCGAAGGCTTCGTCTCGGTCGAGCACCTGAAGCGCTACACGACCCTCGGCATGGCGACCGACCAGGGCAAGACGTCCAACGTGCCCGGCATGGCGATCATGGCAGCCGCCGTCGGCAAGCCGGTCGAGGAGGTCGGAACGACCCGCTTCCGCCCGCCCTTCGCCCCGGTATCGCTGGGTTCGCTCGCGGCCGAGCGCCATGGCCACCTCAAGCCCGAGCGGCTGACACCGATGCACGACTGGCACGTCGCCGGCGGCGCGACGATGATGACGGCCGGCCTCTGGTTCCGCCCGCAGGTCTACGGCCAGCCCGGCGAGACGGTCGAGCAGGCCTATGTCCGCGAGGCGAAGGCGGTTCGCGGGAGCGTCGGCATCGTCGACGTCTCGACGCTCGGCAAGATTGCCGTTCAGGGGCCGGACGCCGCGGAATTTCTCGACCGCGTCTACACGAACACGTTCTCGACGCTCCCCGTCGGCAAGGCGCGCTACGGGCTGATGCTGCGCGAGGACGGCTTCGCCTTTGACGACGGCACGACCTGGCGTCTCGGCGAGACCGAGTTTCTCATGACCACGACGACGGTGAATGCCGGCAAGGTCATGCAGCACCTCGAATACCTGCTCGACGTGGTGTGGCCGGACCTGAGGGTGCACCTGACCTCGGTGACCGACGAATGGGCGGGCGCGGCCCTCTCCGGCCCAAAGGCGCGGCAGGTGCTGGAAGCCTGCGTGACCGGCACCGCGGTCGACGACGCGACCCTGCCCTTCATGGGCATCGTCCGCGGCGAGATCGACGGCGCGCCGGTGACCATCTGCCGGCTCTCCTTCTCCGGCGAACTCGCCTACGAGATCTACTGCGGCGCCGGGTACGGCACGCATGTCTGGGAAACGCTGATCGCGGCCGGCAGGCCGTTCGGCATCGTCCCCTACGGCTTGGAGGCGCTGGGGGCGCTGCGCATCGAGAAGGGCCATGTAACCGGCGCCGAGATCGACGGCCGCACCACCGCGCGCGACCTGCATCTCGACTGGATGCTGTCGAAGAAGAAGCCGTTCGTCGGCTCGGCGATGATGGATCGTGAGGGCATGACCGGCCCTGGCCGGCTGGAACTTGTCGGTGTCGTCTCGCTCGACGGGCGGCCCCTCAATGGCGGCGCCCACATCGTCGAGAACGCCAACCCGGCGGCGCCGCGCGATTCCATCGGCCACGTCACCTCGGTGTGCTACTCGCCGGCGCTGCGCAGGTACATCGCGCTCGCCCTCGTCGAGGACGGCAAGGCGCGGCGCGGCACACGCGCCTTCGTCTCCGACCCCGTGCGCAACCGCTTCGGCCCCGTCGAGCTCGTCAGCCATCATTTCTTCGATCCGGAGGGAAAGCGTCTCCATGGCTGAACCGCTTTCTCCCTTGCAGCCGGTCTGGCGGCCGGGCCGGCACGGCAACCTCTCGGGCGGCGCCGGCGTGGTCCTTTCCGAGACGCGGCCCGCGTCGATCGTCCAGGTCGCGGCCTGGCCGGGCAGCGAGCGCGCGGTCATCGCCGCAATCCGGGCCGCGACCGGCCTCGCTGTGCCCGACGGCGCCGGCGGCGGCGTCGCCACGGCGACGAAGGCCGCCTTCGGCATCGCACCCGGACGCTTCCTCGTCGTCGACCAGGCGGAAGGCCTCGAGGCCGAGCTGCGCGGCCGCATCGACGCGCGGACCGGCTCGGTGACCGGGCTCTCCCACGGCCGCACGGCGATCCGCGTCGACGGCCCCAAGGCGGAATGGGTGCTGGCCAAGCTTTTCGCAATCGACTTTGGCCTGACCGCGCTTCCGGCCGGTTCCGGCGTGGCCACACAGCACCACGACGTGCTCGCCCAGATCCAGCGCACCGGTGCCGTGCGTTTCGATCTCTACGTGTTCCGCTCGCTCGCCCGCAGCTTCTGGCAGACGCTCTGCCATTCGGCCGAGGATGTCGGCTACGAGGTGATCTGACCGGCGTTGCCACGCCGTCCGCTGCGTGGAAATGTACGGGCGCCCCGCACGAAAGTCCCGCATGAGCACCGCGCCGCGCTACGACATCGATCCGCGAACCTTCGCCGACGATCCCTATCCCGACCTCGCGGCGATGCGCGAGGCCTGCCCCATCGCCTGGGTGCCGCAATTCGGCGCTACCCTGTTCACGCGCCGGGATGACATCGCGGTGTGCGAGAAGAACATCGCCGTGTTCTCCTCCGATCAGCCCGGTGGGCTGATGAACCGGCTGATGGGACAGAACATGATGCGCAAGGACGGCGAGGCGCACGCTGCCGAGCGCCGCGCCATCTTCCCGACGGTTTCGCCGAAGACCGTGCGCGACCACTGGCGCGCCCGGTTCGAGGGCCATTGCACGCGCATCCTCGACGATCTCGCCCCGCGCGGCTCGGCCGACCTCGTCCGCGACTTCGCCATGCCGGTCGCGGCCGAGGCACTGAAGGAGATCACCGGGCTCGTCCATGTCGCCTATGCCGACATGGACGCATGGTCGCAGGACATGATCGACGGCATCGCCAACTACGGCGGCGACCCGCAGGTCGAGGCCCGCTGCACCCGGGCGACGGCCGCGATCGACGCCGCCATCGACGAAAGGCTGCCGGCGGCGCGTGCCGAACCCGATCCCAGCCTGCTCGGCGTGATGGCCGCGGCGGACATGGCCGAGGAAAGCATCCGCGCCAACATCAAGCTCGCCATCAGCGGCGGCCAGAACGAGCCGCGCGACGCCATCGCCGGGCTGGTCTGGGCGCTCCTTGCCCACCCCGACCAGCTTGCTGCGGTCCGCAGCGGCGCGGTCGGCTGGTTGCAGGCCTTCGAGGAGTATGCGCGCTGGCTGTCGCCGATCGGCATGTCGCCGCGCCGTGTCGCGCAACCTTTTGCCTACGGCGGCGTGTCCTTCGAGCCGGACGAGCGCGTCTTCTTCATGTTCGGCGCCGCCAACCGCGATCCGCGCCATTTTGCCGATCCGGACCGGTTCGACGTCACCCGCGACGTGTCGAAGAGCATCGCCTTCGGCGCCGGCCCGCACTTCTGCGCCGGTGCCTGGGCGTCGCGCACGCTGATCGCCGACGTCGCCGTTCCGGCCCTGTTCGAGCGGCTGAAGGGCCTGCGCCTCGCCTCCGACACGCCGCTCCGCCCGGTCGGCTGGGCGTTCCGCGGCCTGACCGAACTCCCCGTCGCCTGGGACGCGTGAGGAAGGCCGATCGGAGCCGTCGCGTCGGTCGGCAAATCGCTGTCGCCAGACCTCCTTTTTCCGGCTAAGCAACCGGGTCCGGGTTGGCGGGGAAGCAGTCGATGAGGGACGGCGAAGCGGGCGGATCCACAGGCGACGGCGGCGAACGGCCGCTCGGGCTGATCGCCGGCATCGTCCTCGCCGCATGTGCGGTCGCTTTCCTCTTCCTCGCCATGTTGTATGTCGAACGCAGGGGCGTCCCCTTCGAGATCCTGATCCGCGAGCCGGCCGCGCAGCACAAGTTCTGGCCCTTTTCCGGACTGTTCTCCCATGTCGGCGTCTTCGCGCTGGTCGCGACCGGCGTTATCGGCCTGTTCGCGGTAAGACATGCGGCCCGCGACCGGGGGCTGCTCGGAACGATCGCCGCCTATTCCCTCGTGGTCGCCGTCGACGACTTCTTCCTCGTCCACGACGATTTCCTGCGGCGCAAAGGCATTCCGGAGACGGCGTCCTATGCCACCTACTTCCTCGTCGGCGCCGCCGTCGCGCTGCGCTGGCGGCACGACCTCTTTGCCATCCGCCACGCGGCACTTTTCCTTGCCGCCGCTCTGCTCGCGTCGTCCGTCGCGCTCGACGTGCTGGCGCCCTATTCCCGGCTGGAACTCGTCATCGAGGATTCGCTGAAGCTGGCGGGCCTCTGCGTCTGGTCAGCCTATTGGATTTCCCGCGCCGGCGCCGCCATGCCGGAAACCGCCTGTCGCGGGCAGGCCGCCTGATCGCGGCGCGGTCGGACCGGCGCGCTTACCGGACGAAGACAGCGAACTCGTCGACGGACGCGCGCTCGGTGCGGAAGTTGTTCTCCGGCTTGGACGTATCCTCGTAGCCGAGCGCCATGCCGCAGACGACCACCTCCTCCTCGGGGATGCCGAGGACCGGCCTGATCTGCCGGTGATACGGCGCAAACGCCGCTTGCGGGCAGGTGTGCAGGCCCCTTCCGCGCGCCGCGATCATGATGTTCTCCAGGAACATGCCGAGATCGATCCAGGAGCCCTGGTTGAGACGCCGGTCGATGGTGAAGATCATGCCGACCGGCGCATCGAAGAAGACGAAGTTGCGGTCGTGCTGTTCGCGCATCCGATCCACCTCCCGGCGGCCGATGCCGAGCGCGTTGTAGAGACCGAAGCCGACGGTGCGGCGGCGCGTCAGGTAGGGCTCGAAGAACTGGTCGGGATAATACTTGTATTCGTCCCAGACGGCCTTCTCGGCACGGATTCCGGAACTCAGGATGGCGTCGGCGATGCGCCGCTTGGCCTCTCCGGTGGTGACGTAGACCTTCCACGGCTGCATGTTGGTCCCCGATGGCGCACGCGCGGCCACTTCGAGGATGTCGCGGATCGTCTGCTCGCCCACCGGATCGGGCAGGAAGGCACGCACGGACCGTCGCGACGTGATCGCCTCGTCGACGATCGCCGTCTCGTCGCCGGGGGCGATCTTCCTGTCCTGCATCAGCATGGCCGCATCCAGATCCCGGTTTCGTCGCACGGGTACGACTTTCGTCTAGCGCAGGCTTTGCACCACCGCCGATTTCCCCGCAAGAGTTTCTTGTTGTCGGTGAAATCCGGCTTGATTTTTTCACAACACCGGCGCAGATGAAATTCCGCTGGAGATTTTCACGAGAAACATGGCAAGGTCGGCAACGTCCGCGCTCGAGAACACGCCCGTCCCGCAGGCCACGCTTCTGGCGCGCGACATCCGCGCCCTGCGCAAGGCGCGCGGGATGACGCTGGCGACCATCGCACTGAAGCTCGGCCGTTCGGTCGGCTGGGTGAGCCAGGTCGAGCGCGGCCTCTCGGTGCCGGCGCTCGCCGACCTGCGCGCCCTCGCGGACCTCTTCTCGGTGCCCCTCAGCCTGTTCTTCGCCCATGAGGCGGCCGACGAAGCCGAGCGCGGCCTGATCGTGCGTGCCGGCCGGCGCAGGACCCTTGGCACAAGCGAATCGGGCCTCGTGGAGGAGCTTCTGTCGCCCGACCTCGGCGGTAGTTTCGAGCTGCTTCGCTCCGAATTCGCGCCGGGCGCCGCCCTGTCGACGCCGACGGCGCGGCCGACGGAGGAAGCGGGCTACGTCGTCGCCGGACGCTTCGACCTGGAGATCGAAGGTGTCTGGCACGAACTCCGGCCCGGCGACAGCTTCCGCTTCGCCGGCCAGCCGTTCCGCTGGCGCAACCCGGGAAAAGAGCCGGCGGTCGTCATCTGGGTGGTATCGCCGCCGGTCTATTGAGGATCTACGGGAGGAAAGAATGGCCGGTTTGCCGAGCACGGCGCGCGTGGTGATCATCGGGGGCGGCGCCGTGGGCGTATCCGCGCTCTACCATCTGGCGAAGGCGGGGTGGACCGACTGCGTGCTTCTGGAGAAGAACGAGCTGACGTCGGGCTCGACCTGGCACGCGGCCGGCAACGTGCCGACCTTTTCCTCGTCTTGGTCGCTGATGAACATGCAGCGCTACTCGACCGAGCTCTATCGCGGCCTCGCGACGGCGGTCGGCTACCCGATGAACTACCACGTCACCGGCTCGATCCGCCTGGCGCACACCAGGGAGCGCATGCGCGAGTTCCAGCGCGCCAAGGGCATGGGCCGCTACCAGGGCATGGCGATCGACGTCATCGGCACAGACGAGATCAAGGCGCGCTATCCGTTCATCGAGACGCACGACCTGCTCGGCGCGCTCTACGACCCCAACGACGGCGACATCGATCCGGCCCAGCTCACCCAGGCGCTCGCAAAGGGCGCCCGCGACATGGGCGCGAAAATCGTCCGCTTCTGCCCGGTGACGGAAGCCCGCCGCGAGCATGGCGAATGGGTGCTGGCGACACCGGAGGGCGAGATCCGCTGCGACATCGTGGTCAATGCCGCGGGTTACCGCGCGGCGGAAGTCGGAAGGCTCTTCGGCCGTGACGTGCCGATGATGGTGATGAGCCACCAGTACATCCTCTTCGACGAGATTCCCGAACTCGCCGCCTGGACGAAGGAGGTCGGCCACAAGCTGCCGCTGCTGCGCGACGTCGACACCTCCTATTATCTGCGCCAGGAAAAGCACGGCATGAACCTCGGCCCCTACGAGAAGAACTGCCGCGCCCACTGGGCGAGCCCCGGCGACCCGATGCCCGAGGATTTCTCCTTCCAGCTCTTCCCCGACGACCTCGAGCGGCTCGAATGGTATCTCGCCGACGCCGTGGCGCGCGTGCCGATTCTCGGCACTGCCGGCGTGTCGAAGGTGATCAACGGGCCGATCCCCTACGCGCCGGACGGCAATCCGCTGATCGGCCCGATGCCCGGCGTGCCCAATGCCTTCGAGGCCTGCGTCTTCACCTTCGGCATTGCCCAGGCCGGCGGCGCCGGAAAGGTGCTCGCCGAATGGGTCACAGAGGGCGCGACCGAATGGGACATGTGGTCCTGCGACCCGCGCCGCTTCACCGCCTTCGCCGCCGCGCCCGACTATGCCGTCGCCAAGGGCATGGAAGTCTACGGCCACGAATACGCGATCCACTTCCCGCGCCACGCCTGGCCGGCGGCACGCAACCGCAAGCTCTCGCCGATCCACGACCGCATCGCCGCGCTGGGCGCCCAGTTCAACGCCTATAACGGCTGGGAGCGCGCCACCTGGTACGCTAAGCCCGGCGACGACACGTCGGAGGTGGCGACCCAGACCTTCGACCGCGACGGGCCGTGGCAGAAGCGGATCCGCGAGGAGTGCCTCGCCGTGCGCGACGCCGCCGGCATCCTCGACCTGCCCGGCTTCTCGCGCTACCGCGTCGAGGGCGAAGGCGCACGCGCCTGGCTGTCGACGCTGATCACGGGCGTCGTGCCGAAACCGGGCCGCATCGGGTTGGGCTATTTCGCCGACGATCACGGCCGCATCGTCACCGAGATGTCGATCATGGCGCTCGGCGAAGACTTCTTCTTCCTCATCACCGCCTCGATCGCAGAGCTCCACGACCTCGAGTGGCTCGAGAAGCATCTGCCGCAAGGAACCAGCATTTCGGTGAAAAACGTCACCGACGCCTTCGCCTGCCAGATCCTCACCGGGCCGAATTCCCGGGCGATCCTGGCCGACGTCACCGACGCCGACCTGTCGCAGCCCTGGCTTACCCACCAGTCGTGCAGGATCGCCGGCCGCTGGTGCCAGCTCGTCCGCGTCTCCTACGCCGGCGAACTCGGCTGGGAAATCCACACCAAGGTCGAGGACACGCCGTCGATCTTCGACGCCGTCTGGGCGGCCGGCCAGCGCCACGGACTGAAGCCTTTTGGCATGTTCGCGCTGGATTCGCTGCGCCTGGAAAAGGGCTATCGCGCCTGGAAGCAGGACCTCTCTACCGACTACACGATTCTCCAGGGAGGGCTGGAGCGCTTCGTCAAGTGGGACAAGCCCGCCTTCAAGGGCAAGGCGGCGCTGGAGAACGAGAGGCAGCAGGGCGTCAGGAAGCGTTTCGCCACGCTGGTGATCGACAACCCCGGCCCGTGCGACGCGCCCTACATGTCGACGGTCTGGCACGACGGCGCGATCGTCGGCGAGACCTTGTCCGGCGGCTGGGGCCACCGCGTCGACCGGTCGATCGCGCTCGGCATGGTCCGCGCCGACCTGGCCGAGCCCGGAACCGAGGTCGAGATCGAGATCTTCGGCGAACGTTTTCCGGCGACCGTGCAGGAAGACCGGCCGCTGTGGGATCCGCAGAACGCCAGACTGAAGGGTTGAGCGTATGGCCAATGTGATCCTCACCGACGGCGGCATGGGTCAGGAGCTCTTGCGCCGTTCCGGCGCCAGGCCGACGCCGCTGTGGTCGGCGAAGGTGCTGATGGACGAACCGGACCTCGTGCGCGACCTGCACCAGGACTTCATCCGCGCCGGCGCGCGCGTCATCACCGTCAACACCTACGCCGCGACGCCCGAGCGCCTGGCGCGCGAAGGCGTGGGCGAGATGTTCCGGCCCCTGCAGAAGGCCGGCATCGACCTCGCCGTCGAGGCCCGCGAGGCGGTGGGTGCGGATTGCGCCGTCGCCGGCTGCCTGCCGCCGCTGTTCGGTTCCTACGCGCCGAAACTGAGGCTCCCCTTCGACGAGACGCTTTCCATCTACCGGCGTATCGTTGCCGAGCAGGCCGACCGCGTCGACCTCTTCCTGTGCGAGACCATGGCGTCGGCCGACGAGGCGCTCGCCGCGGCGACCGCCGCGACCGAGAGCGGCAGGCCGGTCTGGGTCTCGTGGACGCTGGCCGAC
>DUSC01000152.1 GCA_012842935.1 Hyphomicrobiales bacterium
CTTGCGGCTTTCGGCGAGCTTGTTCAGATCGTCTTCGAGCGCCTTCTTGAGGACGTCGCGGCCCTCGGCGATCTTCGCAATCTGCGCGGTGACGAGATTGCCGATCTCGCCGCGCGTATCGGCGAGCTTGTCCATGTCCTCCTGCAGGGCGCGTTTGAGGATGTCCCGGCCTTCCGCGATCCTGGCAACCTGCGAGGCAACGAGTCCGTCGACGTCCTGCCGCGTTTCGGAAATCTTGCGGAGGTCTTCCTCGAGCGCCCGCTTCAGGATGTCTCGACCCTGGGCGAGCTTCTCGACCTGACCCGCGACGAGGCCGTCGATGCTGGCGCGGCTTTCGGCAAGCTTTGCGAGGTCGGCTTCGAGCGCCCGGGTCAGGATGGCGCGGCCTTCGGCCAGTTTCGCGACATGACCGGAAACCATTTCATCAATATTCGAGCGGGCTTGTGCAAGTTTCTGCAAGTCGTCCTGCAACGTTTTGGCAAGCACTCCGCGACCTTGCTCGATGCGGTCCATGTGCTGACCGAGGGTGGTATCGATCGTTGCACGGGTGTCGTTGATCTTTCGCAGGTCTTCCTCCAGCGCGCGCGCAAGCAGGTTGCGGCCCTCGGCGAGCTTCTGGATCTGGAAGCTGACCGCGGTGTCGATGCTGGCGCGTCCGTCGGCGAATTTCTGCAAGTCGGACTGCAGCGCGGCGGCCATCCTCTCGCGCCCCTCCGACAGCTTGCGGGTATGGTTTTCGACGGCGGCGTCGATACCCGCACGCGCTTCCGCGAGCTTCTGGATGTCGGCGTCGAAGGCTTTCGTGACGGTGTGGCGCGCCGCGTCGAGACGGCTGGCGAAGTCGCTCGCCCGGGCTTCCAGCATCGCCGATGTCGAGGTGACGATACCCGCCATCTCCTGGCCGATGCGGACCTTGCCCTCGTCGATCATGTCGAACAGGGTTTCGCGACCCTTGGTGTAGGCGTCGGAGATTTCACGGGCACGTTCGACAAGCGTCTCGTTGATCTGCCGTGCGCGGGCCTCGAGAGCGGCATTCAGCTTCTGCGTCCCCGTGTCGAGTGCCTCGGCGCGGGTCTGGAACTCGCCGATCAGGGCTTGGCCGCGTTCGGCGAGCGTCCGCTCGATGCCTTCCAGCCGCGCTTCGAGTTCGCTGTTGAGCGAACGGGCCGCCCCGCCGAGCAGCGAGACCATGCCCGTCGTGCGCTCGTCGAGCATCTCGGAAAGGGTTCGGGTGACCTCGTCGGTGCTCTGTGTGAGGCGGGCGATCCGCGTGTCGAGCAGGCTGGCGAAGGCTTCGCCCGACGTGCTGATGCGTTCGCCGATGGCGTCGAGCCGTGAATCGATCGATTCGTAGATCGAGGCGCCGCTTTCATTGATGCGATCGATCAACGTATCGCCGGAATTGGTGATGGTCATCGACAGCTTGGTCGACGCCGACAGGATACTGTCGCGGATCGCGTCGCTGGCGGCGCCGATCTCGTCGCGCATGGTTTCGTTGGCGACGGCGATCGAGGACCTGACCCGCTCGGCGTGGCTGACGATGGCGTCGCGTTCGGAACCGAGACCGTCGACCAGGGAGCGGATGCGCGCCTCGTTTTCCGAATAGGCCCTTTCGAGTTCGTTGACTTCCGTCTGGACCAGCGTCTCCAGTTCGACGGCTCGCGCAATGGTGCGTTCGATCCCTTCGCCCATGGCCGCGACTTCTCGACGAACCGCCTGACCGACCATGAGGATGCGATCCTGCGCGATGGACTCCGGCTCGGCGAGCCGGAAGGCGACCTCGGTCATCGACTGCGCCGCGATGCGCATCTCCTGGGCGCGGCGGACCATGACCGCGAAGCCCCAGAACATGAACACCGGAACCACCGCAGCCACGAGAAGCAGGATCAGGTAGGGCTGCGCCACGATCTGCTCGACGCTGCGGATCTGCCAGATCCCCGGGCCGAGCAGCATGTGGCCGATCGCGCCCGCCCCTGCCAGCCATGCCACGGTCAGGAGCGCGACCGTCCAGTAGACAGCGTTCGATGCGCGCCGGTTGAGGTTCTGTACGAGGCTGCGGAAATCCTTCTGCCGGTCGTCGTTGGCCGGAGCGAAGCCGCCCGGCTGGGGTGTCTCGCGCGTTTCCGGCGGGAGGGCGGAGGCCTTGGGCAGGGACGACGAAGCAGTCGTCGACGGCTGGGGCGTGACCGAGGCGCCCTTGGCCGCGGCAGCGGTCGTCTTGGCAGGTGTCGGCGCGGGCGCCTTCGCCGGTGCCGGCTCCTTGCGCCCCTCGCGGGAGAGCTCGTCGGCGGCCGCGGAAATCTGCGCCTCGAGGTCTTCCATCGAAGCGGCGATGTCGAGATCGCCTTCCGTGTGGGTCAGGTCGAAATCGAGTGCCTTTTCCAGTTCCCGGGCGACATCGCTGTCGAGATTCTTCGTGGTCGTCGGTTTCTGTGCCATGCCGCCGTTACCCTGTACTCGCCGCGGGAAGTCGTGTCGCCGATGCCATTTTCGGGTGCCGGCGACAGCTCGCTATGGTCCATCCGTATCGTAGTGGCACAGCCGGGGAAAGGAAACCGGCAAAGGGCCACATGCGTAAAAGTTTAAACATAAGGTTAACAGCGCCATGATTCGGGCGCTTTTACGCCCCTTTACGCCGATTGCTTCTAGCACCGACGCATTAACCCGTTGTCCATGCGCTGGAGCTAGTTTGAGCGAAACGTGAAACCAATCGTTTGGGAGTTCGTCACCATGCCGCCGCTCCAGACCGGCAATCTCGCCTACGACCGCCCCGGAGGGGAGGTCAGTCCCGAGACCGCCGCGCGTCCGATCGACATGGCGCATCTGGCACGCCAGACCATGGGCGATCGCGCCCTCGAACAGGAAGTCCTGCAGCTGTTCGCGCAGCAGGCGGTGGCGGTCCGGAAGCAGCTTAGCGCGGCGTCGCCGACCGAGCGCATCCGGCTCGCGCACGGGCTCAAGGGTTCGGCGAGAGGTGTCGGCGCCTTCGCCATCGCCGAATGCGTCGCATCGCTGGAGACGCGACCTGACGACGCGAAGGCGCTGGACCGCCTGTCCTTCCTGATCGACCAGGTGTGCGATTTCATTTCCGCCATCCACCGCTGACGACGGCAACGACGGTCGGGCGCGCGCCCGCAGTTGACTTGCGCGCGGGAGTCATTATCTCGACAGCGTCCCTCCGATCCGGAAATCCTGTCATGGCCAAGATCACCTTCATCGCCTTCGACGGCACGACCTACAATGTCGAGGCGGAGAACGGATCCACCGTCATGGAGAACGCGATACGCAACGCCGTCCCCGGCATCGAGGCCGAGTGCGGCGGCGCCTGCGCCTGCGCGACCTGCCACGTCTACGTGGACGAGGCATGGACCGACGTCGTCGGCGAGCCGGAACCGATGGAGGAGGATATGCTCGACTTCGCCTACGACGTCCGGCCGAATTCTCGCCTGTCCTGCCAGATCAAGGTGCGCGACGCGCTCGACGGGCTTGTCGTCCGCATCCCGGAAAGGCAAGGTTGAGCCTCGTTCAACCGCCGCGTCCGCGGCGCTTTACGGGGACTGCCAGATGACCGCGCCGCATCGAACCGACGTCCTCATCATCGGTGCCGGCCCCGTCGGCCTGTTCGCGGTGTTCGAACTCGGCCTGCTCGACCTGAAATGCCACCTGATCGACATCCTCGACCGGCCCGGCGGCCAGTGCACCGAGCTCTATCCGGAGAAGCCGATCTACGACATCCCCGGCTGGCCCTCGATCTCGGCCCAGGGCCTCGTCGACAAGCTGATGGAGCAGATTGCGCCTTTCGGTCCCGAATTCACGTTCAGCCGCATGGTGACGGCACTCGAGCGTCTGCCTGATGGCGGGTTCCGCGTCAGCACCGACGAAAGCGAAGTGTTCGAGGCGAAGGTGGTCGTGATCGCGGCCGGCGGCGGATCGTTCCAGCCCAAGCGACCGCCGATCCCCGGCATCGCGGCCTACGAGGAGAAGAGCGTCTTCTATTCGGTCCGGCGGATGGAAGCCTTCCGCGGCCACGACCTCGTCATCGTCGGCGGGGGCGATTCCGCGCTCGATTGGACGCTCAATCTGCAGCCGATCGCGCGCCGGGTGACGCTGGTGCACCGGCGGCCGGAGTTCCGCGCCGCCCCCGACAGCGTCAACAAGATGTTCGCCCTGAACGAGGCCGGGGAACTGGATTTCAGGATCGGTCAGGTGACCGCCCTGGCCGGCGAGGACGGCGAGTTGACGTCGGTGACGGTGAAGGGGCCGGATGGCCCCACGGAAGTGCCCTGCACCCGGCTCCTGCCGTTCTTCGGCCTGACCATGAAGCTCGGGCCGATCGCGGAATGGGGCCTGCACCTCCACGAGAACCTCATTCCGGTCGACACCGAGAAGTTCCAGACTTCCGAGCCCGGCATCTTCGCCATCGGTGACATCAACACCTACCCCGGCAAGCTGAAGCTGATCCTTTCGGGATTCCACGAGGCGGCGCTGATGGCGCAGGCGGCGAAGCGCATCGTCAATCCGGGCGAGCGGATCGTGTTCCAGTACACGACCTCGTCGACCAGCCTGCAGAAGAAGCTCGGCGTCGCCGATTGACACTCCCCGCCGGCCGCGCCGGCCCCCCGTCCGGTTGCGCCGGACCCCCGTCCGGTTGCGCCGGACCCGACGGACATCACTGCGCCAGCGTTCCCGCTTCGATACGCTCCATGCGGTAGCGCAACAGGCGCAGCAGCCGGCTCTCGAAATTGATGCCCTCGATGCGGTCGAAGCGCTGCTGCTCCTCGTCGTGCCTGGCGAGCACCTGGTCCGTCACGGACGCGACCTTCGCCTCGGCGGCTGCGCAGTCGCGCTGCGGCGGGATCGCCTTCAGGGCCATTTCCAGCTCGCGGGCATGGTTCTTGGCGATGACGGCGTGACTCTCCTCGTGGCGCTTGATGTCGGCGGAGAGCGTGTCCCAGATCAGGCGGACGTCGTCGTCGGCCTTGGACCGTTTGCTCCAGCGCGGCAGGATGATGCGCGCCTCGACCGTCACGCGCGCGTCGACGACGGCGCAGCGGTCCTTCTTCATGCCGTACCTGACCCGGGACTTGAACTCCATCCGGGTCGCGCCCGGATGGCGGTTTCCCGTGCTGCGGACCTGTGGCCCGCGGGTGGCGAGTTCGCGCTCGATCTCCTCGACCGTTACGCCGCCGATGGTGAAATAGCTGTAGCTCTTCGTGAGACCGGCCGCTGCGGCCGGCGCCAGCGCCAGAAGGGAAAGCGCGGCCGTCAGGAGAGTTCGCGTCGACATCGGGAGACACTCTGCTCGAGTGTCCTGTCACAGGCAACGGAAATCTGGCGGAAGTGCGGGAAGCAGCGAAAAGGTGGCGGGCAGAGCGTAAAATCCGTTGCAATTGCGGCAGGGCGGCAGCACAAGGCGCCGACGACCCGAAGCATCGCCCTCCTATGAACACTAGACGCTGGACGCTGGCGCATGGGCGCCATCTCGACCTCGGCGACAGGGCCGAGATCATGGGCGTACTCAACGTCACCCCCGACAGCTTTTCCGACGGCGGCCGGTTCGCCCTGCCGGAACGCGCGCTCGAACAGGCGGAACGCATGATCGGCGAAGGCGCCGCGATCGTCGACGTCGGGGGGGAATCGACGCGTCCGGGAGCCGGACCGGTAACGGCCGCGCAGGAGCAGGACCGCGTCCTGCCGATCGTCGAGGCGCTGGCAAGGCGCGGCGGCGTTCTGATCTCGGTTGACACCTATCGCGAAGAGACCGCCCGCCTCGCCATTTCGGCCGGTGCGCACATCGTCAACGACGTCTGGGGTCTGCAGCGCGAGCCGGGCATGGCCAGGGTTGCGGCGGAGACCGGAGCGGGCCTCGTCATCATGCACACGTCGCGGGAGAGGGAAAAGCTGGCCGACGTCATCGCCGACCAGCGACTTTTCCTGTCTCGATCCCTGGAAATCGCCCGCGATGCGGGCGTCGCCGAGCGCCAGATCGTGCTCGATCCCGGCTTCGGTTTCGGCAAGGAGACCGCCGAGGAGAACCTCGAACTGATGGCGCGCTTTGCCGAACTGACCGCGTTCGGCTTCCCGCTTCTCGCCGGAACCTCGCGCAAGCGCTTCATCGGCGCGGTCACCGGCCGCGATGCCGCCGGCCGCGATGCCGGTACCGCCGCAACCAGCGTCATCCTGCGCCTGAAGGGCGCCGCGCTTTTCCGGGTGCACGATGTCGCAATCAACAAGGACGCGCTGGCCTTCGCCGATGCTATGCTCCAGCGCGAGAGAACCGAGCACGGACGCTGAGGGCCGATGTACCAGATCAGACTGAAGAACTGCGCGTTCTTCGCCCGCCACGGCGTTCACGACGAGGAGGAAACGCTCGGCCAGCGTTTCTACGTCGACGCGGTGCTGACCGTCGATCCGGGCCGCGCGCTCGCCGAGGATTCGATCGAAGGTACGGTCGACTACGGCATCGCCTTCGGCGTCATCGAGAAGATCGTCACCGGCGAGCGCCGCTTCCTCATCGAATCGCTGGCGCTCGAGGTCGGCAAGGCGCTGGCCGCGCGCTATCCGCAGATCCGGCGAGCCGAAATAACGGTCCGCAAGCCGAATGCGCCTGTCGCGGGCGTGCTCGACCACGTCGAGGTGACCGTTGTCTGGCCGGAGTGAACGCCGCGCCTTCCTCAGTCTCGGGGGCAATCTCGGCGATCCGGAGCGCGCCATGGCCACGGCCTTGCGCATGCTGGACGCGGACCCGCAGGCGCGCGTGGGCAAGGTGTCGTCGCTCTACCGGACGCCCCCCTGGGGTAAGCTCGACCAGCCCGATTTCCTCAACGCGGCGGCCGAGATCTTCACGAGGCGCGATCCGCATGGCCTGCTCGACCTCTGCCTTGCGGCCGAAAGGGCGCTGAAGCGGGTACGCGAGGAACGCTGGGGGCCGCGGATCGTGGACATCGACATACTCACCTACGACGACCTCGCGGTTCACGAGGCCGGTCTCGAGGTGCCGCATCCGCGCATGCTGGATCGGGCGTTCGTTCTCATCCCGCTGGCGGAAATCGCGCCCAACCTGATCGTTTCCGGGAAGACGGTCGCCGAGCGGGCGGAGGCGATCGACGCCAGCGGAATCGAACGCCTCGCGGGCGGTCAGGACTGGTGGCGCCGCTGAACGCGGCGCGGCGGTGGCCGGCGGGAACCTTTCCGTTCAATCGGCCCGCGCGCTCCCGCGGGCAAGCGCATCCTCGGTCTCTTCCGTCATCGCCTTGCCGGTCTTGCGCGGGACGGCGAGCGGCGTCGGCACCGGCACAGGCATGTTGCCCTTCATGTAGCCGCGTCCGGCCTGCGCGCCGCCGGTCAGCTGCGCCTCGAATCGGGCCTTGTCGCGGCGGCGCACGTCTTCGATGATCTCAGCCGCCTCGTCGGGGTCCACGCCGAGCGTCTTCAGCGTTTCCAGACCGAACGCGAACGCCGATTCGACGGTCTCGCGGATCTGGTAGTCGGCGCCGGCGCCGACCAGGCGAAGCGCGACAGCGCGGTCGTAGGCGCGCACCATCACCGGGACAAGCGGGTACTCCGCCTTCAGCAGCTCGGTGATGCGGACCGCCGTGTCGCCCTTGTCGACGCAGACCAGCACCGCCTGCGCATGGCTGGCACCTGCGGCGTGCAGGATGTCGAGCCGCGTCCCGTCGCCGTAGTAGACCTTGAAGCCGAAATTCGCCGCCGCCTGGATCATCTCGACGTCGTTGTCGATGATCGAGACCTCGACGCCGCGCAGCAGGAGCGGCTGGCTCGCGATCTGGCCGAAGCGGCCGAAACCGATGACGAGGACATTGCCGCGCAGGTCCTCGGGCGCCTCGACGCCGTCGGTCGACACCGCTTCGTCGGGCAGCAAACGGCGATAGAGCGCGATGACCAGCGGTGTCAGAGCCATCGAGATGATGACGATCGCCGTGAGCGTCGCGTTGGCGCTTGCGTCGATGATGCCGACGGCCGTCGCTGCGGCATAGAGCACGAAGGCGAACTCGCCGCCCTGAGCCATCAGGACGGCGCGTTCCAGCGCCTCTCGGTGGCCGGATTTCAGCACGCGGGCAACGAGATAGATGGCGAGCGCCTTCACCGCCATGTAGGCGGGCACGTAGATGACGATCAGCCTCCAGTTCGCGGCGACCACCGAAAGGTCGAGCGACATGCCGACGGCGAGGAAGAACAGGCCGAGCAGGATGCCGCGGAAAGGTTCGACGTCGGCCTCGAGCTGATGGCGGAAGGTCGATTCGGAAAGCAGGACGCCGGCGAGGAAGGCTCCCATCGCCATGGACAGGCCGCCCAGCTGCATCGCCAGCGCCGATCCGAGCACGACGAGGAGGGCGGCCGCGGTCATCACCTCGCGGGCATGCGAATCGGCGAGGAGACGGAACAGCGGGTTGAGCAGGTAGCGGCCGGCAACCACCAGGCCGAGGATCGAGCCGAGGCCGATGGCGACCGCCGTCAGCCGCGCGGCGAGGCCGGTCTCCTCCGCCGAAGCGGCGGCCGGCGCCAGGAAGGCGACGAGCGCCAGCAGCGGAACGATCGCCAGGTCCTCGAGAAGGAGGATCGAGACGATACGCTGGCCCTTCGGCGTGGCGAGTTCGCCGCGCTCCTCGAGGAGCTGCATGACGATCGCGGTGGAGGTCAGGACGAATCCCGCGCCGGCGACGAAGGAGACGGCAACCGTGAAGCCCCCGAGCAGGCCGACTCCGGTCAGCGCCGCCGCACAGGCGGCAGCCTGCAGCGCGCCGAGGCCGAAGATCTCCCGTCGCAGGCCCCAGAGGCGCGACGGCCGCATTTCCAGCCCGATGATGAAGAGGAACATGACGACGCCGAGTTCGGCGACATGGAGTATCGCGCCCGGATCGGTGAAGATGCCCAGGCCGAAAGGCCCGATGACGAGACCGGCGGCGAGATAGCCGAGGATCGAGCCGAGCCCCGCGCGGCGGAAGATCGGCACGGCGACGACGCCGGCGCCGAGAAGTGCCACGACCTGCACGAGTTCACTGCCGGACGCATTCGCCGCCATCGTCTTCATCCCTCTCGCGACGGATCGGGCCGTCCGTCTTGCCGCGAACTATGGGGCGCGATGCCGCCGTCCGCAACCGGACGATACGCATTCCTCACCGGAAGGAATGGAAGCGGAAGGGGCGCCTACTTCTGGGCGACGGAGCCGACCGCGGAGCCGTCGACTCGCTTCAGGTTCATGCCGATGACCGGCACGAGTTGCTTTTCGACGCGAACCGACACGGTTACGGTCATGCTGTCTTCGTCGGAGAGCCTGGCGATCATGGCGCCGTTCAGCGAGGCGCGGTTCAGCGAGAAGACGACCTTGCTGCCGTTGACATTGCCGGAGACGACGTCGAGGCCCTTTCCGTCCGCGCCGTCCATGAAGGTTCCCCGATAGCCGTTGCCACGGCGCTCGACAGAGGCCGACATGCGCTGGGTGAACAGGCCCACCCGGCACGAGCCGTCGAGCGTCATGCCGATCTGCTCGCCCGGCGTCGAGCCGGTGAAGGTGCAGGTGAACTTCGTGCCCTTGTATTTTCCGGCCACGATCTCGCCGGGGCCGACCCACTCGCCCTTGACTTGCTGGAAGAACTTGCGGTCGCGCTCGTTCGCGTTCGCATCTCCGCCGAAGGCTGCTCCGAGAGCCACCGTTCCCACGAGGGCGGACAGGATTGCGCTTTTCATCGACGACACCCGGAAAGGAAACTGGGGAAGAACTGACCGAACCTTGAACAGGATTGGTTAAGGCTTCGTCTATCGCTTCCCGATCCCGGGGACAATGCCGCCGACGCGGCCCGGTCGCAAGTCGATATTTCAGGCCGGGTTCGTGGGCTTTACGTCGCGCGGCGCCATGGTGCCGAGGGCGGCAAGCATGTCGCCCATGCCCGGCCGTTTCACGGCGTCGAAGGGCAGGGGCCGGGCCACCTCCATCGCCGCCACGCCGATTCGGGCCGTCATCATGCCGTTGACCACGCCTTCTCCGAGCTTCGCCGACAGCCTGGCCGCCAGGCCGTGTCCGACGAGTTGCTGGACGACGCTGTCGCCGGCGGCGATGGAGCCCGTGACGGCGAGGTGCGCAACGGCGCTCCGCGCCAGGCGAAAAAAGCCGAGGGTTCCCGGCCGTCCGCCATAGAGTTCCGCGATGCGGCGCACCAGACGGGCGCATTCGAACACGACATAGGCGATGTCGACGACGGCGCGCGGGCTGACCGCCGTGACGAGGGACACCCGCTTGGCGGCGTCCACGACCAGCGCGCGGGCCTCGACATCGAGCGGTGCCAGGATCTCCCTTTCGGCGACGCGGACGAGGTCGCGGCCGTCGATGATGTCGCCGCGCAACTCGGCGAGAACGCGGCGGCCGGCCGCCGTCTGCGGCCGCCCCGCGACCAGCGCGACAAGACTGTCGACGACGGCCTGCGCCGCCCGCCCGTCGTCGCGGGCAACCGCGTCGGCGGCGCGGGCCCTCAGTCTCTCGACGGATGCGAGCCGCCAAAGGGCGAGCGTTTCGCGCAAAACGATCATCAGAAGGGCCGCGGCGGCCACCCCCGCAGCGCCGGCGGCGAGCCATCCGAGCCAGTCCGCGCGCCCGAACAGGTCGCGGATCAGGCGATCGGCCCACAGGCCGAGGGCAAGCGAGACGAGGAGGCCGAACGCGGCGAAGAAGATCGTGGCGAGCGGCGACCGCCGCCTCGGCGCCGTTGGCGGGGGAGGCACCGCTTCGGCCGCGTCGAGATGGTCGAAGACGTCGATTTCGGCCGGCGTCACCACGGCGAGATCGTCGGCCCGCACGGCGCGGGGCGCTCGCCGCTGCGCGCCGGCGGATGCCGGCCTCGGCTCCGGGGCCGGCTTCTTCTGCTCCGGCTCGACGCGGAAGGCGGCGGGTCGTCTCGGCTCGGTCATGCCAGTCTGTCTCCGATCAGGAACTGCAGGGCGCGATCGAGCCGGATGTGCGGAAGCGACAGCGTCAGGCCTTCGGCCGTCCGCTCCAGCCGGGGCGGACGGAAGCGGACGAAACGCATCGCCTGCACCGCGCCGGCCGAGACTTCGAGCAGCGATTCCGGCCTTTCGGGCAGATCGCCGGGAAAGATGGCGGTTTCGGTGTCGCCGTCGAAGGTTTCCCCGCCGATGGTTTCTCCCGCGATCGGCGTGCCGATGATGACGGGGAGGACCTCGCGGCCCTGCTTGACGGTGCCCTCGCGCGTGGCGCGGATCGCAGCCATGGCGACGACGTCGATCGTCGTGCCGCCGACGCCGGCGCGTGCAATGGCCCTGTCGGCGAGACGGCGGACCACCGCCTGCAGGCGGTCGTGGCTTTCGTGGTGGAGATGATCGGCCTTGGTCGCCGCGATCAGGATGCGGTCGATACGCCGCGACAGGAGGTCCGTGAGAAAACCGCCCCGACCCTGGCGGAAGCAGGCCAGGATCTCGGTCAGCGCGCGCTCGAGGTCGCCGACGGCATGGGGACCCGCGTTGATCGCCTGCATGGCGTCGATGAGCACGATCTGCCGGTCGAGCCGGGCCACGTGCTCGCGGAAGAACGGCTTCACGACATGGGTCTTGTAGGCCTCGTAGCGCCGCTCCATCATCGCCAGCAGCGATCCGTGGCGGGCGCGTCGATCGCCGAGACCGGGCAGCGGGGCGAAAGTGAGGGCCGGCGAGCCTTCGAGGTCCCCGGGCATCAGGAACCGCCCCGGCGGCAGGGTGGACAGGGCGCGGCCATCCGTCTTGCACGCGCGCAGATAGGCGGCGAAGGCGTCCGCCAGCCGGCGCGCCGTCATTTCGTCGGCATCCGCGTCGGCGTCGACGGTGGCTGAAAGATCCCGCCACGCCTGGGACAGATCGTGCCGGACCGGCAGGTCGGCGAGTTCGAAAGCCTCGGCCGAGAAGGTACGGTAATCCTTGCCGAGCAGCGGCAGATCGAGCAGCCATTCCCCCGGATAGTCGACGATGTCGAGCGAAAGCCTGCCCCGGGAAAAGAGCCTGTTCCAGGCGGAGGCCGATTCGAACTCGATGGTAAGTCTCAGTTCGGAAATCGCCCGGGTCGACTCCGGCCAGGTCCGGCTCCTCACCAGCGCCTCGACGTGATCTTCGTACTGGAAGCGCGGAACGGCGTCGTCGGGCTGCTGCTCGAGAAAGGCGCGCGAGATGCGGCCGCTCTTCTGCGCCTCGAAGAGCGGCATTCGGCCGCCATGGACGAGATTGTGGACGAGCGCGGTGATGAAGACCGTCTTGCCGGCGCGCGAAAGCCCGGTGACGCCGAGGCGCAGGGACGGCGACAGGAGGTCGGCCGCGCGGCCCGCCAGCGTGTCGAGCGCGATCAGCGCTTCGTCGGTGAAGGTCGTCAGCGATGTCGACACGCGGTCATCCTTGGCCCCTGGACGGATATAGGCACACCGCTGCCCGGTTGACAGGACGGCATCACGTGTCGAGCGGCGTCAGGAAGAGTTCGAGATAGCCCTTGCCCGGGGCAGCGTCGGCGAGCGGGCCGGGGAAGCGGATGACCGCCAGGCCGGACGTCGGAAAGCCGGCGGCCATCGACGCTTTCGCCGCGTCGTCGCCGTCGCCGGCGAGGGCGAAGGCGACGTCCTCCATCATCGGATTGTGCCCCACCAGGAGCAGGGTTTCGGCAAGCGGAGCCTCGCGGATGATGTCGACATAGCCGGAGGCATCGCTGCTGTAGAGGCTGTCGGTATGGAGGACGCGCCCGAGATCGATCTGGTCCGCGATCGCGTCGAGGGTCTGTCGTGCGCGGCGCGCGCCGGAGCAGATGACGAGATCCGGTCGGAAGTCCCTGGCGCCCATGGCGACGCCGATCGCCGCGGCGTCCTCGATCCCGGTCTTGTCGAGCGGGCGGTCGAAATCGCGCATGCCCGGTTCGGCCCAGCCGGCCTTCGCATGCCTCAGCAAGAGCAGCCTGGCCATGCCAGCGGATCCTTTCGCCCGAAAAGCAGGAGGAACGACACACTCCGTTTAGTGCGCTGTCGGGCATTCGACAAGTTGGCCCGACGCCGATTTGCAGATCTCTTTCAAATCAGAGGGATATCCGCGCGCCTTACATCAGTTGGCCGGCAAATCGACGACGACTCGACGCCCGTCAACCACGCCCCACATTTGCGTGATGCCGCTTTTGTTTTGTCTTGTGCAGCCTCGGAGCCGCGAATATATAGGCGCGCATTCACGGGTAGTGGGGTGAGTCGAATGAACGAACTCGTCGATGCCGATTATGTCCCCTCGGAAGACGAGCCGTTCATGAACGAGCGGCAGAAGGCGTACTTCAAGGCGAAGCTGGTCGCCTGGAAGAACGACATTCTCCGCGAGGCGCGCGAGACGCTTGAGATCCTCCAGCAGGAAAACGCCAACCACCCCGATCTCGCCGACCGCGCCTCTTCCGAAACCGACCGTGCCATCGAACTGCGTGCCCGCGATCGCCAGCGCAAGCTGATCGCCAAGATCGATTCGGCATTGCAGCGCATCGACGACGGCACCTACGGGTATTGCGAGGAAACCGGCGAGCCCATCGCGCTGAAGCGTCTCGACGCCCGACCGATCGCCACGCTCTCCATCGAGGCGCAGGAGCGCCACGAGCGCCGCGAAAAGGTCTATCGCGACGACTGAGCGGTCATCCGTCCCGCCGACGGGCGCAGCCGGCGGAAGGTCCCGGCCGGACCGGCTCAGCGTTTCGGGCTCGACAGCTCTCCCAGAAGCTTGTTCATCTCGTCCTCGATCGAGGTATGCGCCGTCTTGGGCGCCGGTTCGTCCAGCGACAGGGTCAGTTCGCTGACCAGGGCGCGATCGAGGTCGTCGGTCGTGGGCGCGGCCGTCGTCGGACCCTGAAGGTCGCGCGGCAGATACGAGTTTCGCGTCGTCGGCTGGACCGGCGGCGCGACGCGCGCGGCTGGAGCGGGCATGGGTCCGGCGGGCGCGGGCGGCGTTGTTGCGGGCGGGGCCGTGCGCGCTGCGGGGGCCGGTGCCGCTTGCGGCCGCGGCGCGACCTGGGGCCGCGGAACGGGCTGGGGTGCGCGCGGCGGCGTCGGGCGGGGAAGCGGCTGCTGCGGCTGCGGCGCCTGCTCGCGGGGGGCGGTCCCGGCAGGCGCGGGCCGGCGGACCTGGCCGAGGTGGATGCCCTGCTCGACGACCACGTCCGTCGGGCCGCCGATCAGGATGAGGTGCTCGACGTCGTCGCGGCGCACCAGAACGAGCCTGCGGTGGCTGTCGACGGCGGTGGCGTCCATGACGGCGAGCCGCGTCTTGCGGTTGCGTCCCCCGGCCACGAAGGTGCCGAAAGTCATGCTGCGGATCAGTTTCACGATCAGGAGAAACAGCACGAGCAGGACGAGCGCCGCGAAAGTCCACAGCACGCCCTTGGCGTATTCGGGCCCCGCGATGTCGATCAGCCAGTCCGGCATCGGCCGGTCCCCCCCTCACGGAACGTAGCGATGGCAGACACTAGAACGCGAGGGGCGGCGTCGGCAAGTTTGTGCTGGATGTTTTCCCATTCCGGTGCTCGCGAGCCGATTTCCATGGGGTTTTCTCGCTCGGCCCTTTTCGGCAAAGGGAGAATGTGATTCAACCGGGCGGGCGGGAACGGCCCGGAATCACGCGACCCCGCGCCGCCCAGGCACGACAGGCAGGAGGCGCATGGCCAGGGAAACCCGCACCGATTTCTATCCGGTCCCGATCGTCGACCAGAACATGCGCCCGGGCGCGGTTACCCGCCTGGTCGTCTTCGTCATCGTCCTGACCGGCGCGGCGTTTGTCTTCGCCGTCTTCCGTGAGCAGCTCGGCGACCCGTTCCTCCTCGGCATGCTCGGCATCCTGGCGATGATCGGCGTCGGATTCCTTTTTGCGACGGCGATCGGGTTCATGCAGATCGCGCCGCGTTCGACCGCGGACGAACTGTCCAAGGCCTATGTTGATTCGCTTGCCCAGGGGTTGGTGGTGACCGACACGAAGGGGCGCGTGATCTATGCCAATCGTGCCTATGCCGACATGACCGGCGCGACCTCCGCGGCCGATGTCAAGACGGTCGAGAGTCTGCTGTCGGACATTCCGGAGGCTGCTTCGACAATCGCCGCAGTGGCCGCGGCACTGCGCGACGGCCAGGCCGGCGACGGCGAGTTCCGACTGTCGCAAGCGATCAGGCCCGGCTCCAATCCCGGCGCCCGCTGGTACCGGGTGCACGGCCGCGTCTTCAACGTGCCGGGGCACCGGCAGCCGCTTCTCGCCTGGCAGATCGCCGACATCTCCCGCGAACGGGCCGAACAGGAGCGCTTCTTCCTCGACCTGCAGATGGCGATCGATCACCTCGACCACGCGCCGGCCGGGTTCTTCGCCGCCGATCCCGAAGGCCGCATCACCTACATCAACGCCACGCTCGCCGAATGGCTGGGTGTCGACCTGGCATCCTTCTCGCCCGGCGCCCTCACGCTCGGCGAGATCGTCGCCGGAGACGGCATGGCCCTCGTGCGCTCGGTCAAGGCCGATCCCGGCTCGACGCGCAATGCCGTCATCGACCTCGATCTCGCCACCGTCACCGGCGAGGCGCTGCCGGTCCGCTTCATGCATCGGGTCAGCGCCAGCCGCGAGGGGACGCCCGGGCCGGCCCGAACTATCGTTCTCAACCGGACGCAGGGCGAGGATTCCTCTGCCGACCTTCGCGCGTCGGAGGTCCGCTTCACGCGCTTTTTCAATTCGACCCCCATGGCGATTGCCGGCGTCGACGCCCAGGGTCGTATCCTGCGCACCAACGCGCCGTTCCTGTCGCTTTTTTCCAGTGTGGTCGACCGCGATGCGATCGACCGGCGCATCCGGCTGGATACGGTCATCCACGAACGCGACCGGCCGGCGTTCGCCGCGGCGCTCGAGCGGGCCAAGCAGCGCCAGGCCGACATCGCCCCGATCGATACCGTTCTCCCCGACAACGAAGAGCGCCACATGCGCTTCTATGTCAACGCGGTCGCGGACGGCGCCGGCGACGGCGCCGAGGAAGCGGCGATCGTCTACGCGGTGGAAACGACGGAGCAGAAGGCCCTCGAACTGCAGATGGCGCAGAGCCAGAAGATGCAGGCGGTCGGCCAGCTCGCCGGCGGCATCGCGCACGACTTCAACAACGTGCTGACGGCCATCATCATGGCGTCGGACCTGCTGCTGACCAGCCACAGGCCGTCCGATCCGTCCTTCCCGGACATCATGAACATCAAGCAGAACGCCAACCGCGCGGCGTCGCTGGTTCGCCAGCTTCTCGCCTTCTCGCGAAAGCAGACGCTGCGTCCGGAAGTCCTCAGCCTGACGGACGTGCTCGCCGACATCCGCATGCTGCTGTCGCGACTCGTGGGCAGCGACGTCAAGCTGAAGGTCGAGCACGGGCGCGACCTCTGGCAGGTGAAGGTGGACATCGGCCAGTTCGAGCAGGTGGTCGTGAACCTCGCGGTCAACGCCCGCGACGCCATGCCGGACGGCGGCGAATTGACGATCCGCACGCGCAACGTCCCGGCGTCGGAGTGCCGGAGCTTCGGCCATCGCGAGCTCATCGACGGCGACTATGTGCTCGTCGAGGTCGAAGATACCGGCACGGGCATCGATCCCGACGTGCAGAAGAAGATATTCGAGCCATTCTTCACCACGAAGGAAGTCGGCAAGGGGACCGGACTCGGGCTCTCCATGGTCTACGGCATAATCAAGCAGACCGGCGGGTTCATCTTCTGCGATTCCACCATCGGCAAGGGAACGACCTTCCGCATCTTCCTGCCCCGCCACGTCGCCGAGACGAAGCCCGAAGCGACGACGGGCGCCCCGGCCGAGACCCGCGAACCCAAGGCCGAAGAGACGCTTGCTCCGAGACAGCCGGAGCCGAGCAAGGATCTGTCCGGTTCCGCCGTCGTGCTGCTGGTCGAAGACGAAGACGCGGTGCGCATGGGGGGCGTCCGCGCGCTGACCTCGCGCGGATACACGGTCCACGAGGCATCCTCCGGCGTCGAGGCGCTCGAGATCTTCCGGGAACTCGGCGGCAAGGTCGACATCGTCGTGTCGGACGTCGTCATGCCCGAAATGGACGGTCCGACGCTGCTCGGCGAGCTGCGCAAGCTTCAGCCCGACATCAAGTTCGTGTTCGTCTCCGGCTATGCGGAGGATGCCTTCGCCAGGAATCTGCCAGCCGACGCGCATTTCGGCTTCCTGCCGAAGCCGTTCTCGCTGAAACAGCTCGCCAGCACGGTGAAGGACGTCCTTCAGGGCGGATGAGCCCGATCGGCGGATGTTTTGCTCAATCCATAATCAGTCGATCCGGGATGCCTATTATCTGGGCGCGTCGCGTTCGCGCTGCGTAAAGTTTCCTCAATCCTTTCTTTACGATTTCCGCGCGGGGCCTGCGGGGGACTCGCGATTCCGTCGATAAGTCCCTGATCCTGTGAGCCGACTTGGCCATTCGCGCGAAGATATCGCGATCTGGCACATGGGTTGCTTTGCATGGTGCGGTGCAACGTGACCCTTGGTCGGAGGTAGACAAATGAGGGGAATGAACTGGGGAATGACGAACTTCGTGGCGGCGGGCCTGATGGCCGCAGGGCTTTCCCTGTCGGTGCCGGCCCATGCTGCCGACGATACGATCAAGGTGGGTGTCCTTCATTCGCTGTCGGGAACGATGGCGATCTCGGAGACCACTCTCAAGGACACGATGCTGTTCCTGATCGACGAGCAGAACAAGAAGGGCGGCTTGCTCGGCAAGAAGCTCGAAGCCGTTGTCGTCGATCCGGCGTCCGACTGGCCGCTGTTCGCCGAGAAGGCCCGCCAGCTGATCGCCGTCGATAAGGTGGCGGCGGTGTTCGGCTGCTGGACGTCGGTGTCGCGAAAGTCCGTGCTGCCCGTGTTCGAGGAACTGAATTCGCTGCTCTTCTACCCCGTCCAGTATGAAGGAGAGGAAAGCCAGCGGAACGTGTTCTACACGGGTGCCGCGCCGAACCAGCAGGCCATTCCCGCGGTCGACTACCTGATGGAGAACGAAGGCGTCGAGCGCTGGGTGCTCGCGGGAACCGACTACGTCTACCCGCAGACCACCAACAAGATCCTGCAGGCCTATCTCGAATCGAAGGGCGTGGCCAAGGAAGACATCTTGGTCAACTACACGCCGTTCGGCCACTCCGACTGGCAGACCATCGTCACCGACATCAAGAACTTCGGTTCGGCCGGCAAGAAGACCGCCGTCGTGTCGACCATCAACGGCGATGCCAACGTTCCCTTCTACAAGGAACTCGCCAATCAGGGCATCAAGGCCGAGGACATACCGGTCGTCGCCTTCTCGGTCGGCGAGGAGGAGCTCGCCGGCCTCGACACCGGCCCGCTCGTCGGCCACCTGACCGCGTGGAACTACTTCCAGTCGATCGACACCCCCGAAAACGCCGAGTTCATCGCCAAGTGGAAGGAGTACACGAAGAATCCGAACCGGGTCACTAACGACCCGATGGAGGCCCACGTCATCGGCTTCAACATGTGGGTGAAGGCGGTCGAGAAGGCCGGCACCACCGATCCGGATGCCGTCATCGACGCCATCATCGGCGTGTCCGTGCCGAACCTGACCGGCGGCTATTCGACCATGATGCCGAACCACCACATCACCAAGCCGGTGTTCATCGGCGAGATCCAGGCCGATGGCCAGATGGAGACGGTGTGGCAGACGTCGGGTCTCGTGGTCGGCGACGAATGGTCGGACTACCTGCCGGACTCCAAGGACCTGATCGCCGACTGGCGCGCACCGATGTCCTGCGGCAACTTCAACGTCGTCACCGGCAAGTGCGGCGGCAAGGGCACCAACTGAGCCTTGCCTGAACGATCCGGCGCGCCTGGCGGGCCGGCAGCGAACATCCCCCGGGCGGCCGGCCGCCCGGGGTCTTCTCCCCGAAAACGACGGTCCGCCCTCGATGAGAATGCCGCGTGTCATCGTCTTGCTGGCTGCCCTCCTTGCCGCGGGGCTCTTTGCCGCCTCTGCCGATGAGGACGGACTGCGCCGGATCATCGCCAAATTCGCGGACGCCAAGGATTTCAAGGCCACGGAAGCCGTGGCGCGCGAACTCGCCGAAACGGGCGATCCGGCGGTGGAACGTGTCCTGCTGGCGCTCGCCGACGGCAATCTCTTCGTGCGCAAGGGCGACGGCGCCGTGTTCGTCGGCAAGGAAACCGGAGCGTCGGTCACGCTTTCGGACCCGCTCACCGGCGAAAAAGCCGGCGAAGCCGCCAAGGCGGAAATCACGAAGGTCAAGGTCAACAACGGTCTTAGGCGCCTCATCCGCGACCTGCTCGGCGGCCTGACTCTGGGATCGGCCGATCCCCTAACACGGGGCGTGGCCGCCGACACGATGTTCCGCACACCCGATGCCGCCAACATCGAGGCGCTGGATGCCGCGATCGCGCGCGAGACGGTGGCGTCGGTCAAGGCGAGGCTCGAACAGGCGAGGGCGGCCTCGATCCTGGTCTCCGACGGTTCCGACGAGGAAAAGGTCGTCGCGATCGCGGTTGTCGAAGCCCGCGGCGATCGCGACGCGCTGTCGCTGCTCACCGCCGTCGCGGCGCGCACGGAAGGGGCCGTCCGGGAGGCGGCGGAGAACGCGATCGCGCAGGTCAACGGCCGCCTCGCGTTGTGGGCCGCCGGCCAGAACGTCTGGTACGGCATTTCGCTCGGCTCGGTGCTGCTCCTGGCCGCGATCGGCCTCGCCATCACCTTCGGCGTGATGGGCGTCATCAACATGGCGCATGGCGAGATGGTCATGCTCGGCGCCTACACGACCTATGTCGTTCAGAGCATCATCCGCACGTCGTTTCCCGGCCTGTTCGACTGGTCGCTGGCCTTCGCCCTGCCGCTCGCCTTCCTGGTGGCCGCGGCGGTCGGGCTCGCCATCGAGCGCGGCATCATCCGCTTCCTCTACGGGCGCCCGCTGGAGACCCTGCTGGCGACCTGGGGCGTATCGCTGATCCTCCAGCAGTCGGTGCGCACCCTTTTTGGCCCGACGAACCGCGAAGTGGGCAACCCCTCGTGGATGTCGGGCGGCTTCGATCTCGGACAGATGGCCCTGACCTGGAACCGGTTCTGGATCGTGCTTTTCGCCCTCGGCGTGTTCGCGGTGCTCCTCTACGTGATGAAGCGGACGCCCTGGGGCCTGCAGATGCGCGCCGTCACCGCCAACCGGCGCATGGCCGCCTCGATGGGCATCAGGACGCCATGGGTGGACGCGCTGACGTTCGCGCTCGGCTCCGGCATCGCCGGCATTGCAGGGGTGGCGCTCAGCCAGATCGACAACGTCTCGCCCAACCTCGGCCAGGGCTACATCATCGACAGCTTCATGGTCGTGGTCTTCGGGGGGGTCGGCAATCTGTGGGGGACGCTGGTCGGCGCCATGTCGCTCGGCGTCCTCAACAAGTTCCTCGAGCCCTACGCTGGCGCGGTGCTCGGCAAGATCCTCGTGCTGGTGCTGATCATCCTCTTCATCCAGAAGCGCCCCCGCGGCCTGTTCGCGCTGAAGGGCAGGGCGGTGGAGGCATGATCACCGGCCGCTTCTTCGCCTCGGGCGCCGACCGCCGCGTCCTGTTCACGATCGCCGCCCTGCTCGGCGTCGCCGCGCTCGTCCCGGTGCTCAACCTCGCGGTGCCGCCGGCGAACATGTTCCATGTGCCGACCTACATGGTGGCGCTGGTCGGCAAGTATCTCTGCTACGCGCTGCTCGCCCTCGCCCTCGATCTCGTCTGGGGCTATTGCGGCATCCTCTCGCTCGGCCACGGCGCCTTCTTCGCGCTCGGCGGCTACGCGATGGGCATGTACCTGATGCGCCAGATCGGCGACCGCGGCGTCTACGGCAATCCGATCCTCCCCGACTTCATGGTGTTCCTCAACTGGAAGGAACTGCCGTGGTTCTGGTACGGCTTCGACCGGTTCTGGTTCGCCGCGCTGATGGTGGTCCTCGTTCCCGGCGCGCTCGCCTTCGCCTTCGGCTGGTTCGCCTTCAGGAGCCGCGTGACCGGCGTCTACCTGTCGATCATCACCCAGGCGCTGACCTACGCGCTGCTGCTCGCCTTCTTCCGCAACGACATGGGTTTCGGCGGCAACAACGGACTGACCGACTTCAAGGACATCCTCGGCTTCAGCATCCAGGCCGGCACGACGCGCTCGGCCCTTTTTTCGGCCTCGGCGGTGGCGCTGGCGGCGGCCGTCTACGTCACCTGGCGGATCGTCGGGTCGAAGTTCGGCAAGCTGATGATCGCCGTCCGCGACGCGGAGAGCCGCACGCGCTTCCTCGGCTGGCGGCCGGAGAACATCAAGCTGTTCGCCTTCACCGTGTCGGCGGTAATGGCCGGAATCGCCGGCGCGCTTTATGTGCCGCAGGTGGGCATCATCAACCCGGGCGAATTCGATCCGTCGAATTCGATCGAGGTCGTGGTGTGGACCGCCGTCGGCGGACGCGGCACGATCGTCGGACCGATCGTCGGGGCGCTGCTGGTCAATACCGGCAAGTCCTATTTCACCGGCGCGTTGCCGGACCTTTGGCTGTTCGCGCTCGGCGGACTGTTCGTCTGCGTCACCTTGTTCATGCCGAAGGGCGTGCTCGGACTGTGGGACCAGCTGCGCGCACGCTTCGCCCGGAACGGGGGGCGAACCGAGACGCCGCCGCAGGACGCAGCCCAGCCGGTCGCACGGTCCGCGGCGCAAACGGCGGTCGAGTCCCGCGGCCTGGGCGCGGCGACCCCCGAGCCGCAGCCGGCGGAGTGACGGGCATGGGCAAGAAGAGCGGGACCATTCTCTATCTCGACGGCGTCTCGGTCTCCTTCGACGGCTTCCGCGCCATCAACAACCTGTCGCTGGTGCTCGACCGGGGCGAGATGCGCGCGATCATCGGACCGAACGGCGCCGGCAAGACGACGATGATGGACATCGTCACCGGCAAGACGCGCCCCGACGAGGGCGAGGTCTTCTTCGACGGTTCGGTCGATCTCACCCGTCATGACGAGGCCGAGATCGCCACGATGGGCATCGGCCGCAAGTTCCAGAAGCCGACCGTATTCGAAGGCCATTCGGTGGAGGACAATCTGGTCCTGTCTCTCAACGGTCCGCGTTCCATCTTTCCCGCGCTCTTCCACCGGCGCTCGGGCGCGGAGAGCCGGCGCGTCGACGAGATCCTCGCCATCACCCGGCTGGAGGCGAAGCGCAACGACATGGCGGCGAGCCTCTCGCACGGGCAGAAGCAGTGGCTGGAAATCGGCATGCTGCTCGCGCAGGATCCGAAGCTGCTGCTCGTCGACGAGCCGGTCGCGGGCATGACCGACGCCGAGACGGTGGAAACGGCACGCCTCCTGAAGGACATCGCCAGAACCCATTCCGTTATCGTCGTCGAGCACGACATGCATTTCGTCCGCGAACTCGGCGTCAAGGTGACCTGCCTTCACGAGGGCTCCGTGCTGTCGGAAGGTTCGCTCGAGCACGTCTCGGGCGACCCGCGCGTCATCGAGGTCTATCTGGGGAGATGACCGTGTGGCGGGTTCAGTTCGAACGATTCCTCTGCGTCGGCGGCCGGATCGGCCCGTCGGCGCCGGGCAGGTTGCCGTTCCGCCGCCGGGACGGCGGGATCCATGCCGCGTCGCGCGCCTGGCCTCCGCGACGGCGCGCCTTGTCCCTGTCCGGGCGGCGGGGCGGCGACCGCGTCGGCGAAGGTGAGGGGATGGCGGAAGGAGCCGACGAACATGCTTGAAGTGACCGACGCGACCCTTCACTACGGCGCCGCCCAGGCACTGCGCGGCGTATCGCTCAAGGCCGAGGCGGGCAAGATCACCTGCGTGCTCGGCCGCAACGGCGTCGGCAAGACCAGTCTCATGAGATCGATCGTCGGCCACCACCGGCTGACGTCGGGCAGCGTTGCCTTCGAGGGGAAGGCGCTCGACCGGAGCGCGGCGTATGATCGCGCCCGGTCGGGCATCGCATTCGTGCCACAGGGGCGGGAGATCTTCCCGCTGCTGACCGTGCGCGAGAACCTGGAAACCGGCTATGCGACGCTGAAGCGCGCCGACCGGACGATCCCGGACCATGTCTTCGAGCTTTTTCCGGTGTTGAAGCAGATGCTGTCGCGCCGTGGCGGCGACCTGTCGGGCGGCCAGCAACAGCAGCTCGCCATCGGCCGGGCGCTGGTCATGCGGCCGAAGCTGCTCGTGCTCGACGAGCCGACCGAGGGCATCCAGCCC